>NZ_JAMBDI010000010.1:224563-224711 GCF_036858055.1 Pseudomonas sp. SF2
TCGCGGCCACGGCCGCTCCCACAGGTGTAGCGTCACCTCGAAGCCAGCGCAGTACCTGTGGGAGCGGGTTTACCCGCGAAGCAGGCGACGCGGAGGATGGCACCGGCTTTGCCGGTGTTCGCGGCCACGGCCGCTCCCACAGGTGTAG
>NZ_JAMBDI010000011.1:0-169468 GCF_036858055.1 Pseudomonas sp. SF2
ACAAATGGGGCGCACCTCACTTTGTGGGAGCGGCCTTGCGTCGCGAAAGGGCTGCGCAGCAGCCCCAGGATCTCACCGACAACCCGACTCTGTCAGTCAAACACCACAGTCTTGTTGCCATGCACCAGCACCCGGTCTTCCAGGTGGTAACGCAGGCCACGGGCCAGCACCATCTTCTCCACATCACGGCCAAAGCGGACCATGTCGTCGATGCTGTCGGCATGGCTGACACGCACCACGTCCTGCTCGATGATCGGGCCGGCGTCCAGCTCTTCGGTGACGTAGTGGCAAGTCGCGCCGATCAGCTTCACACCACGCAGGGCGGCCTGGTGATACGGCTTGGCGCCGACGAACGACGGCAGGAAGCTGTGGTGGATGTTGATCACCTTTTCAGCATAGTCCTGGCACAGTTGCGGCGGCAGGATCTGCATGTAGCGGGCCAGCACCACCACATCGGCAGCGTGCTCCTGCACCAGGCGCGACACTTCGGCAAAGGCCGGGGCCTTGTCCTTGGGGTCGACCGGTACATGGAAGAACGGAATACCGTGCCACTCGACCATGCTGCGCAGGTCGTTGTGGTTGGAAATCACGCAGGGGATCTCGCAGTCCAGCTCATCGGTGTGCCAGCGGTGCAGCAGGTCGGCCAGGCAGTGCGACTCGCGGCTGGCCATCAGCACCACGCGCTTTTTCTGCGCCGAGTCGGTAATGCGCCAGGTCATGGAGAACTCTTCGGCGATCGGCGCAAACGCCTCGCGGAAGGCTTCGATACCGAACGGCAGCGATTCGGCGCGGATTTCATGGCGCATGAAGAACCAACCGCTCTGCTCATCGGAGTGGTGGCTGGCTTCGTTGATCCAGCCATTGTACAAGGCCAGGAAATTACTGACTTTCGCCACGATGCCAACACGGTCGGGGCAGGCGATCACCAGACGATAGGTGCGCATGAATGAGACTCCAGAACTTCGCAAAGGCGATCATTCTAGCGGCCCGCCAGGAAAAACGCAGTATTGATCGCAGCGGCCGTAGCCTGTGTAGCTGTCGAGATGCACCGCCGTCACTCTCTGACAGACATGACGAAATGCCGGGTTAATTGTAAATTTTTGTTCACGCAGAGATATGTTGTCACAGCTTAATTAACAGTTAATTGCCCAACAATATGTTTACTTGCGAGTATCGCCTGTCTATTATTGCCCCACACATTTCTGAAACGCATTAAGGAACACTCCATGTCCCTGATCAACGAGTACCGCGCTACCGAAGAAGCCATCAAGGAACTTCAGGCCCGCCTGGCCAACCTGTCGCAGGATGACAAGCTGAAGAAAGAACTGGAGTTCGAAGGCAAACTGCGCACCCTGATGGGCGAGTACTCCAAGTCGCTGCGCGACGTGATTGCCCTGCTCGACCCAGATTCGAAACTGAGCAAAGCCCCTCGTGGTGCGGTCAAGACTACCGCCACCAAGCGTGCGCGCAAGGTCAAGCAATACAAGAACCCGCACAACAATGAAGTGATCGAAACCAAAGGCGGCAACCACAAGACCCTGAAAGAGTGGAAAGCCAAGTGGGGTGGCGATGTGGTTGAAAGCTGGGCAACCCTGCTGGACTGATAGTCCGCATACGCCTTTTGCTTATCGCAACGAAAACGCCGGCACATTGCCGGCGTTTTTGTTTGTCCGCGTTTTTTTCAGCGCTCAGCCAACTGCAAACTGTGCCTGCAATTGCCGGGCATGCACCTGCCAGGCCTCCAGCACACGCCGCCCCGCCTCGTCGGCGCCTTCCCAGGCCTGCTGCCGCGCCCGTTCGAAGTCGCCCAGCGTATTCGGCGCCCCCCACTGCGGGTCACTCAGGCGTTGCTGGCAGAAGCTGAACCAGCGTTGCCGCTCTTCGCCGGTCAAGGTCTCCGGGAAGTTGCGCGCCCGATAGCGGAACAACAGTTCAGGCAGGCGCGGATCATCGAACATCCAGTGCCCGCGGCCCAACTGCGCCGGTTCCAGTGCACGAACTTGCTCGCATAAGCGGCGGTCACGGTCCCCCAGAAAACCGTCATACAACTGTTGTTCCGGGTCTTCACTCGGGGTGAAGTCTTCCTTGCCGTAGATGTGTTCCAGCTTGTCTTGCCATTGCGCCTGTTGCTTGGCCAATGCTTCGCCGCGCAATTGTAACAACGTCAAGTCCAGGCCCAACCGTTGTTGATCGGCCGGGCGCAATACCGAGAGTGGCGCCAGTACCGGGCAGCGATTGATCTGCACCAGTTTGAGCGGCACGGGTAATTCACCCTCGGCCAGTTCTTCATGGCGGGTATACAAACGCTGGCGTAGAACTTCAGCACTTTCCCGTAGTAACGGTAGGGTTTCCTGATGCAGGTCGCACACAATCAGTGCATTGCGATTACGCGGGTGCCAGGCTAATGGCAATATGACACCAAGGTAATTACGTGCCGCCGAAAAGCGCCCGGATATATGCACCAGTGGCTGCAACAAACGGACCTGCTCCATCACTTTATGCTTACTGCGCAACTGGAACAGCCACTCATACAACTTGGGCTGTTTCTGCCGGATCAGGCGGGCCAGGGCGATGGTTGCCCGCACGTCGGAAAGCGCTTCGTGGGCATGCCCATGGTCGATGCCATTGGCCTTGCTCAGCAGTTCCAGACGCAGGCTGGTGCGCCCATCCTGTTGTGGCCACTCGATGCCGTCCGGGCGCAATGCATAGGCCGTGCGTACGATGTCGATCAGGTCCCAGCGGCTATTGCCGCCCTGCCATTCTCGGGCATAAGGGTCGAAAAAGTTGCGGTACAGGCTGTAGCGGGTCACTTCGTCGTCGAAGCGCAGGGTGTTGTAGCCGGCGCCGCAGGTACCTGGGAGCGCCAGTTGCGCGTGCACCCGGGTCATGAACTCGGCTTCGCACAAGCCCTGCTCGGCCAGCAGTTGCGGGGTGATGCCGGTCACCAGGCAGGCGGCCGGGTGCGGCAGGATATCGTCGGAGGGCCGGCAATAAAGGCTGATCGGCTCGTCGATTTCGTTGAGGTCGAAGTCGGTGCGCACGCCGGCCACCTGCAGCGGCCGGTCACAGCGCGGATTGATGCCGGTGGTTTCGTAGTCGTGCCAGAAAATGCTGGAGGTCACGGGGTCGTCCTGTATCGAGGTCGACCCGATTCTAGCGCGATTCCGGCACGACTCCAGCGAGCCAGAGCGCGGGGCTCAGACGGAAGCGTTGGCAGGGCGGAAACTGAAATAGTCACGCAACGAGCGGACGAATTCGTCGTACTCGCGGGGCGCCTGCAGCAGCATGAAGCCCGAATCGTAGTGGCCGGGCGTCTGGTCTTCGCGGCACCACAGGCAGCTGGCGGTGAGGTTGACGAACTGATGCCCGCCGCCGACCAGCGGCAGGCGCAATTGCAGCTCATAGTCGGGCCCTACCAGTACAGGTAGCTGGCTGATCAGCATCAGCCCGTCTTCGGAGGCGTTGCCCAGCTGGCCGATCGACTGACCGGTAAAGCGGTTGAACACCTTGAGAACACAAGGCAGCTGATGGCGTTCGATGTGGCGCTTGTTGAACATGATCGCAAGTGCAGTCCGTATCCGATGCCAGGAATACGAGGAACTGGCGGTTGTTGTAACAGCTGAGTTACAGATTAGCGCAGCGCGCGCGGCAAATCCCGTGAAATAAATCACACCTTGGTGTTAACGCCAAGGTGCGGCACTCACCGGGTGGGCCACGGCGGCTTCGGCGCCGCGCAAATGGCCGAGTTTCTCCAGGGTCTGCAGGCGTGCCTGGGCGCGATAGGCATACTCATTGCCCGGGTACTGCTGGATCAGGTACTGGTAGGTTTGCGCGGCATCCACGTACAACGCCTGGCGCTCCAGGCACTGGCCGCGCAGCAGTGACACTTCGGGGTGGATGAACGGGCGCGCACGGCTGGTGCGGTCGACCTGCGACAGCTCGAGCATGACCCGTGCGCAATCGCCACGGTCGTAGGCGCGGTAGGCGTTGTTCAGGTGGTGGTCCATGGACCAGCGGGTGCAGCCGACGGCGCTGGCCGCCAAGACTAAAACGATCAGGGCTCGCATGGGGGTCTCCTTTGATGCCAGTGTATCGGCCTTTGCCGGCAAATCTTCACACCCTTTTGCAAGGATACCCTGCCCGTTCAAATGCCACCCTGCCTTGGTCGCAGGTAGTGCAACGGAACAATGACTACAGCGCAATTGAGGAGTAGCCTTTCGCTGCGCTTCACTATAGGAGTCTGTGCATGAGCATCCGCCGTACCAAAATCGTCGCCACCCTTGGCCCCGCCAGCAACTCGCCGGAAGTGATCGAACAGCTGATCCTCGCCGGCCTGGACGTGGCACGCCTGAACTTCTCCCACGGCACTCCGGACGAGCACAAGGCCCGCGCGCGCCTGATCCGAGACATCGCCGCCAAGAACGGCCGCCATGTTGCACTGCTGGGCGACCTGCAGGGTCCGAAGATCCGCATCGCCAAGTTCGCCAACAAGCGCATCGAACTGAAGATCGGTGACAAGTTCACCTTCTCCACCGCCCACCCGCTGACCGAAGGCAACCAGGACATCGTCGGTATCGACTACCCGGACCTGGTCAAGGACTGCGGCGTTGGTGACGAATTGCTGCTCGACGATGGCCGCGTGGTCATGCGCGTCGAGACCGCCACCGCAGACGCCCTGCACTGCGTGGTGATCATCGGTGGCCCGCTGTCGGACCACAAAGGCATCAACCGTAAAGGTGGCGGCCTGACCGCGCCGGCCCTGACCGAAAAAGACAAGGCCGACATCAAGCTGGCCGCGGAAATGGACCTGGACTACCTGGCCGTGTCCTTCCCGCGTGACGCCAGCGACATGGAATACGCGCGCAAGCTGCGTGACGAAGCCGGCGGCAGCGCCTGGCTGGTGGCCAAGATCGAGCGCGCCGAAGCCGTTGCCGACGACGAGACCCTCGACAAGCTGATTGCCGCCTCCGACGCCGTGATGGTTGCCCGTGGCGACCTGGGCGTGGAAATCGGCGACGCCGAGCTGATCGCCATCCAGAAGAAGATCATCCAGCACGCCCGCCGCAACAACAAGGCGGTGATCGTGGCGACCCAGATGATGGAGTCGATGATCCAGAACCCGATGCCGACCCGCGCCGAAGTGTCCGACGTGGCCAACGCCGTGCTGGACAACACCGACGCGGTAATGCTGTCGGCTGAAAGTGCCGCCGGTGCCTACCCGATCGAAGCCGTCCAGGCCATGGCCCGCATCTGCCTGGGTGCCGAAAAGCACCCGACCAGCCAGAAGTCCAGCCACCGCCTGCACACCACCTTCGAGCGCTGCGACGAGAGCATCGCCCTGGCGGCCATGTACACCGCCAACCACTTCCCGGGCGTGAAGGCGATCATCGCGCTGACCGAGAGTGGCTACACCCCGCTGATCATGTCGCGCCTGCGTTCGCACGTGCCGATCTTCGCCCTGTCGCCGCACCGTGCTACCCAGGCGCGTGCCTCGATGTTCCGCGGCGTGTACCCGATCGCCTTCGACCCGGCCTCGCTGCCGGCCGACAAGGTGAGCCAGGCAGCGGTCGACGAACTGCTCAAGCGTGGCCTGGTGGAGCAAGGTGACTGGGTGATCCTGACCAAAGGTGACAGCTACCACACCATCGGTGGCACCAATGGCATGAAGATCCTGCATGTCGGTGATCCGCTGGTCGGTTGATCCCGCCAAGGGGCCGCGCCATGGCCCCGTTCGCGGGCACGCCCGCTCCCACAGGGTTAGCAACAAGCCTGAGGCTAGCGCTGTACCTGTGGGAGCGGGCGTGCCCGCGAATGGGCCGGCACGATCAACACAAATGCCTCAGGCATGCTCGACAAACACATCAGCAAACACCTGCCCCCGCGGCACCCCGGCAATGAACAGCCGTCGGGCAAACCGCTCGACACTCCCCGGTGCCCCGCACACCAGCGCCACCGTCTGCCGCGTTGAAGGCCGCAACCCGGCCAACGCTTCATCCAACTGCTCCACCAGTACCAACTCGACATTCACATTCGCCATTTCCCGCAACGGCTCTGCCAAGTAATGCCCGGTGCTGTCCCGCGCCACATGCAGTACCCGAATCTCGCCACGGTGCCCCTGCCGTACTGCCTCGCGCAAGATGCCCCACAGCGGAGCAAGCCCCGTTCCGGCAGCCAGCAGCCAGAGCGGCCGATCCTGCCAGTCCGGGTCGTAATGCAAAGCCCCGCCCCTGAATTCACCCAGGCGCAGCACATCACCCACCTGCAGGCCACGGACCTTGTCGCAAAAAGCACCTGGGCGCTGGCAATCGATGTGAAACTCCAGAAAGTCATCTTCCCCCGGCAGGCTGGCCAGGGAATACGGCCGCGCTACCGAACCCTTCCACAACACCACATGCTGCCCCGCCTGGTAACGCAGTGCCCGCTCGGGCCGCAGCCGCACGCGCAACACATCGCCGAACCAGTCCAGGGCACAGACCTGAGCCGGCACACCATCCTGTTGCGGGTCGAACAACGCTACATGCAGGTCCTCGACCACACGGCACTGGCAAGCCAGACGCCAGCCCAAGGCATGCTTGTCCAGCGCCATGGCCTCGGGCAGCGCATCCAGCGGTTGCCCGGCCAGGCAGTGCACCAGGCAGGCATGGCAGCTGCCGGCGCGGCAGCTGTAAGGCACATTCAGCCCGGCCTCGTTCAAGGCATCGAGCAGGTTGCTGCCGGCCGGCACCGCCCAGCGGCGCTCGCCCACGCAAAGTTCGGGCATGTTCAGCTATCTCTTCCAGCTCTTGGGTTTCCGGGGCCGCGTTGCGGCCCCCTCCCAGCATCCTATCTCTACAGCAAGGCAGCAAGAACAATGCCTGCCCCCTGCCGACCATGGTCCAGACCACTCGCAGGTGTTTCAGACGGAGAGGCACGCTATACTGCCGCGCCCTTTTGCGTCGGCCATGCTGCCGGCGCGCCTTTGCAAGGCGTTTCGACACGCTGGTCGGCACCGTCGAGCGTCTATATGAATGTTCCCGTCTTTAAGAGGAGCGCGCTGCATGACCGTGATCAAGCAAGACGACCTGATTCAGAGCGTCGCCGATGCCCTGCAATTCATCTCGTACTACCACCCCGTCGATTTCATCCAGGCCATGCACGAGGCCTATCTGCGTGAAGAGTCGCCTGCTGCGCGCGATTCCATCGCCCAGATCCTGATCAACTCGCGCATGTGCGCCACCGGCCACCGCCCGATCTGCCAGGACACCGGTATTGTCACCGTGTTCGTGCGCGTGGGCATGGACGTGCGTTGGGACGGCGCCACCCTGAGCGTCGACGACATGATCAACGAAGGTGTGCGTCGCGCCTACAACCTGCCTGAAAACGTCCTGCGCGCTTCGATCCTGGCCGACCCGGCCGGTGCCCGCAAGAACACCAAGGACAACACCCCGGCAGTGATCCACTACTCCATCGTCCCCGGCGACAAGGTCGAGGTCGATGTCGCGGCTAAGGGCGGCGGCTCGGAGAACAAGTCGAAGATGGCCATGCTCAACCCGTCCGACTCGATCGTCGACTGGGTACTGAAGACCGTCCCGACCATGGGCGCTGGCTGGTGCCCGCCTGGCATGCTCGGCATCGGCATCGGCGGTACCGCCGAGAAGGCCGCGGTGATGGCCAAGGAAGTGTTGATGGAGTCCATCGACATCCACGAACTGAAAGCCCGTGGCCCGCAGAACCGCCTGGAAGAAATCCGCCTGGAGCTGTTCGAGAAGGTCAACCAGCTGGGCATCGGCGCCCAGGGCCTGGGTGGCCTGACCACCGTGCTCGACGTCAAGATCATGGACTACCCGACCCACGCCGCTTCGCTGCCGGTGTGCATGATCCCCAACTGCGCCGCCACCCGCCACGCCCACTTCGTGCTCGATGGCTCCGGCCCGGCCGAGCTGGAAGCGCCGTCGCTGGACGCCTACCCGGAAATCGTCTGGGAAGCCGGCCCGAGCGCCCGTCGCGTCAACCTCGACGCCATCACCCCGGAAGAAGTCGCCAGCTGGAAGCCGGGCGAAACCATCCTGCTCAACGGCAAGATGCTGACCGGCCGCGATGCCGCGCACAAGCGCATGGTCGAAATGCTCAACCGCGGCGAAGAGCTGCCGGTGGACCTGAAAGGCCGCTTCATCTACTACGTCGGCCCGGTCGACCCGGTCGGTGACGAAGTGGTAGGCCCAGCCGGCCCGACCACCGCTACCCGCATGGACAAGTTCACCCGCCAGATCCTCGAACAGACCGGCCTGCTGGGCATGATCGGCAAGTCCGAGCGCGGCCCTGCCGCCATCGAAGCGATCAAGGACAACAAGGCCGTGTACCTGATGGCCGTCGGCGGCGCTGCCTACCTGGTGGCCCAGGCCATCCGCAAGTCGAAGGTCCTGGCCTTCGCCGAACTGGGCATGGAAGCGATCTACGAGTTCGAGGTCAAGGACATGCCGGTGACCGTCGCCGTGGACAGCAACGGTGAGTCGGTACACATCACTGGCCCTGCCCTGTGGCAGAGCAAGATTGCCCAGAGCCTGGCAGTCGAAGTGAAGTAAGCCTGATGTAACCGTGTCGCCTTCTTCGCGGGTAAACCCGCTCCCACAGGGACAGCGCAAGCCTGGGGCTACGCGCTACCTGTGGGAGCGGGTTCACCCGCGAAGAGGCCGCCCCTGTTCTACACAATTCGTTCGAACTGCTCCGGCCAGTCCCTGCGGGTAAAAACCTGCCCTTCCCGCCTCACCCGCCGTACTTCCTCCAGATCCACCTCACAGACCAGCCACTGACTAGTGACAGGGCTCAATTCTTCACTCAAGGCCACCACCCCATCCCCCGGCATCCCGTGATCCGGCGGTACGAACAACCCTGCCCGGCCGATATTCTCGTCCAGCGCCGGCGACCAGGGCGCCAGCCCGACCGTAGGGCTCTGCAACACCGCAAGCTGGTTCTCCAACGCCCGCGCCTGCGCGCCAATGCGCACCCGGTGGTAACCGGCCTCGGTGTCGGTACAGCTCGGCGCCAGGATCAGGTCGGCACCAGCCTCGGCCAGGCGCCGGGCCAGCATCGGGAATTCGTTGTCGTAGCAGATCAGGATCCCCATGCGCCCCAGTTCGGTTTCAAACACCTGCAGCCCCTGGCCCGCAGCTATGTCCCACTGCTCCCGCTCGAAGCGGGTCATCATCAGCTTGTCCTGGTAGCCCATTACACCCTTGGGGCCGAACAGCCAGGCACGGTTGCGGTAGCGCCCATCACTGTCCAGCACCGGTACGCTGCCCGGTTGCAGGTAGATCCCCCAGCGCCTGGCAAGGCTCTCGCACAGCGCCTTCCATGGCTCGATCAGCGGCTGGATGCCGGCGATGGAAGCCTTCAGGTCACCCCGCTGCTCGGCACTCAGCTGCCCGCTCAGCACCAGCCCGGCGTACTCCGGCAACAGCAGCAGGCGGGCCCCCGCCTCCACCGCCTCGGCGCACAGGCCTTGCAGGTGGTCGGCGTAGGCGTCCCAGGTTTCATGCAGCTCGATGGCGTACTGGCAGGCAGCCAGACGGATCATATCGGCAGTTCCTTGAGCCAGAACGACATCAGCTTGTCGGAGCTTTCCTGCTCGTCCAGGTCACGCCAGGCGTAGCTGGTGCGCAGCGACGGGTCGTGCAGGAAGCCGCGGTTCCGCCAGAAGCCGTGCAACGGCTTGTAGTCCACTGGCCGCCGCGGATGCACCCCTGGCCGCTCGACCGCGCAGAACGCGCAGTAATCGAACTCGGCCAGCTTGTGCGCGTAGGACTCGCGCTCGATGAAAAAGCGCACCCCCAGGCCCTGGCCACGGTATTCGGGCAGTACTACCGATTCACCGAAGTAGTACACGCTGGCCGGGTCACGCCCCTGGGCCAGGAACGGCTGCTGGAACTCGGGGGCGACATCCACCAGCGGCAGGCCGGTGGAGGCGCCGACCACCTTGCCGTCGTCCAGCGCCAGCACCACCAGGCTGCGCCCGGAGCGCGCATAGGTGGCCAGGTACTCGGCCTCGTACTCCGGGGTGCCGTCATAAAGGTAGGGAAACTCGCGGAACACGGTAAGGCGCAGGCGAGCGAGGTCATCGATGTAAGGCGCGATAGCGGCGCCGTGCAACAGGCGTATTTCCATGCTTGGCGGTCGTTTTGTCGATGTGGATGACGCGCTCGGCTAAGCCGGGCTTGAGGGGAAACCCTATCATCCGGAGCAACGACCCGCCTTTTCCCTCCACGACAGGTATTGTTCCATGACCGCTACCGAACTGGTAAATGCTTACTACGCCGCCTTCAACGCTGGAGACATGCCCGCCTTTCTCGCCCTGCTCAGCGAGGATGTGATCCACGACATCAACCAGGGCGAGCGGCAGATGGGCAAGGCCCGGTTTGCAGCGTTCATGGACAAGATGAACCGCTGCTACCGCGAGCGCCTGGCCGATATCGTGGTGATGCAGAACGCCGACGGCAGCCGCGCGGCGGCGGAGTTCACCGTGCATGGGGAATATCTGGCCGATGACGAAGGGTTGCCGGCGGCCAACGGGCAGACCTATGTGCTGCCGGCAGGGGCGTTCTTCTATATCCACTGTGGGAAGATTGCCCGGGTGACCAACTACTACAACCTCAATGACTGGGTCGAGCAGGTGGCCTGATCAGGGGGGATTGCCTGTACTGGCCTCTTCGCGGGCACGCCCGCTCCCACAAGGATCCCACACGACTTCAGAGCAGTGAGGTACATGTGGGAGCGGGCATGCCCGCGAAGAGGCCCTGTCAGGCTATACGGGTACCAAGCACCTTGAGGAAGGCAGCCAGCCACGCCGGATGCGCCGGCCATGCCGGTGCCGTCACCAGGTTGCCGTCCACATGCGCCTGGTCCACCGCGATATCGATGAATGTCCCACCCGCCAGGCGCACTTCCGGCGCACACGCCGGGTACGCACTGCATTCACGCCCTTCCAGCACACCGGCCGCTGCCAGCAACTGGGCACCATGGCATACCGCCGCGATCGGCTTGCCGGCCTGGTCGAACGCACGCACCAGCTCCAGCACCTTTTCATCCAGACGCAGGTACTCTGGCGCACGGCCACCCGGGATCAACAACGCGTCGTAACTCTCGGCCCGCACCCGCACAAAGTCATAATTCAAGGCAAAGTTGTGCCCCGGCTTTTCGCTGTAGGTCTGTTCGCCCTCAAAATCATGAATCGCGGTACGCACCGTCTGCCCCGCGACCTTTTCCGGGCATACCGCATGCACCGTGTGCCCGACCATGCTCAGCGCCTGGAACGGCACCATGACCTCGTAGTCTTCGACGTAGTCACCAACCAGCATGAGAATTTTCTTCGCCGTCATCGCACCCACTCCTTCGATTGCCTTGAGAAGTCACTGCACGATAGCCGGTCTCAGTCGCGACGGTCGAGCAAGTTGACCACCAACCGGTCCAGCCAACCCCACAACCGCTGCTTCACCCGGCGCCATAGCGGCCGGGCATGCCACTGCCCGAGGTCGACCACCTCGCTCAAGGCAAAATCACGCTCGAAGCTGGCCTGCACGGCCGCCGTCAGCGGCGGGTCGAGGGCCTCGATATTGGCCTCGAGGTTGAAGCGCAGGTTCCAGTGATCGAAATTGCATGAGCCGATACTGACCCAGTCGTCGATCAAAACCATCTTCAGGTGCAGGAAACACGGTTGATACTCGTAGATGCGCACCCCGGCGCGCAGCAAACGGGGGTAATAGCGGTGCCCGGCGTAACGTACCGAGGGGTGATCAGTGCGCGGACCGGTCAGCAGCAGCCGCACATCGACCCCCTTGCCGGCAGCCCGTCGCAGCGAGCGGCGCACGCTCCAGGTCGGCAGGAAGTAAGGTGTGGCCAGCCACACTCGCTGCTTGCCGCTGTTGATCGCCCGCACCAGCGAATGCAGGATGTCCTGGTGCTGGCGGGCGTCGGCATAGGCTACCCGGCCCATGCCCTGCCCCTGCGCAGGCACCTTGGGCAGGCGCGGCAGGCCAAAGCCCTCGGCGGGGCGCCAGGCGGTGCGACGGTTGTTGGCGTGCCACTGGCGGTCGAACAGCAACTGCCAGTCGTTCACCACAGGCCCCTGCATCTGCACCATCACCTCGTGCCACTCACTGGTCGCCTCGCCCGGCGTCCAGAACTCGTCGGTGACGCCCGTGCCGCCCACCACGGCCCAGCGCTCATCCACCAGCAGCAGCTTGCGGTGATCGCGGTACAGGTTGCGCAGGCCGCGCTTCCAGCGCAGGCGGTTGTACCAGCGCAGGTACACACCCGCGTCCAGCAGGCGCTGACGCAGCTTGCTGTTGAAAGCCAGCGAGCCATAGTCGTCGAACAGGCAGCGCACCCGCACGCCGCGTCGGGCGGCCTGCTCCAACGCTTCGACCACCGCATCCGCGCAGTCACCGGCCTCGACCAGGTACAGCTCCAGGTCGACCTGGATTTCGGCGCGCATGATCGCCAGGAGCATGCGCGGAAAGAACTCGGGGCCGTCGATCAGCAGTTCGAACTGGTTGCCATCCCGCCAGGGGAAGACCGGCCCCGGCATGTCAGCGGGCGGTGAAGATCAGCACCGCGCTAACCGGCACCGACGGGTTGATGGACGTGAGCCCGGCGAACTTGCGCAGGCGTTGCAGCCCGGGCAGCAGGCCGAAATCCTCGGCGCGCAGCACCAGGGGCTCAAGGGTCACCACCTGGAAGCGTCGCTCGTCCAGGCGGGTGGCCAGCAGCAAAGCGTTGTAGCTGTGCGACTGGCCATGCAGAGTCACCGTCAGCGGCAGGCGCAGCTCGATCTGGGCACCGTTGGCCAGGTCG
This sequence comes from Pseudomonas sp. SF2, assembly GCF_036858055.1. Lineage (NCBI taxonomy): Bacteria > Pseudomonadati > Pseudomonadota > Gammaproteobacteria > Pseudomonadales > Pseudomonadaceae > Pseudomonas > Pseudomonas sp. SF2. Next base: position 12,826 of record NZ_JAMBDI010000011.1, read on the forward strand.
TTGATCGGCCGCAGGTCCAGTTGCGCCTGCACCTTGGCTTCGGCAAAACGCTCGACCTCGAACAGGTCCTCGCGCATGCGTTCGTCACGCAGCGGAACGCCACTGCTCACCGAGTCCATCTCGATACTCAGCCCGGCAACGCCCTTGCGGTCGACCGTGCCATGCAGCACCAGAAAGCGGTGCACTTCGGCGGTGTTACCGTTCTTGCCGGTAATGAACGAAAGGCGCGAAGACTCGCCATCGAGGTGCCAGTTGGCGTGGGCGGGCAGGCAAAAAGCCAGCAACAAGGCGGGCAGCAGGCGGGGCAGCTTGAACATGACAGATCTCGTGAAACCAGACCGCCAACCTTACCCGCCCGCCTTCATGGCAGCAAGCGGCAGCCCTCGCGCGGGCCTTGCCAGGCGGCCTGATTGCGTCGGCCCAGGCCTTCGGCGGTGACCTGCCGCTGTTGGCTGTTTTCCTCCAGCAGGCTCAGCGGCAGCCATTGCTTCACGTAGCCTTGGCAATACGCCGGTTCGAAACCCATGACGAAGCGGCACGAGCAGTATTCCTTGGCCGAGTAGGCCGAAAGGATACCGGGGAAGTCCGCCAGGGCCTGGCGCTCGTGCCAGGCCCAGTACACCAGCCCCAGCAATACCAGCAGTACTACCCGCTTCATGCCCCCTTCCCGGCCAGCGCCACCAGTATTCGCCTGAGCATCTCGTCGTGCTGGTAGCTGCCGTCGCGGTCATCGGCGTATCGCACGATCACCAGCTTTTGCGCGGGCAGCACGTACAGCGCCTGGCCCCAGTGGCCAAGGGCTGCGTAGGTGTCGGCAGGCGCACTCGGCCAAGGCCGTGCAGCGCCGGCCAGCGGCTGGTTGAGCCACCAGTGTCCGCCGGGGTTGGCCTCGCCGGGCACTGCTTCGGCCGCGGCGAACGGCGTGCGGTTGAAGGCCACCCAGGGCCTGGGCAGCAATTGCCGATCCTGCCAGCGCCCCTCACGCTGCATCAGCAGGCCGATGCGTGCCAGGTCGCGAGCGCTGAGGTACAGGTAGGACGAGCCCACGTAGGTACCCGCCCTGTCACGCTCCCATACCGCGCTGTCGATCCCTAACGGGGTGAACAGCGCATGCCAGGGGTAGTCGGGGTACTGACTGGCATCGAGCATGCCGCGCAGCGCGGCGGCCAGCAGGTTGCTGTCGCCACTGGAGTAGAGAAACCGCTGGCCCGGGCTGGCCACCGTGTCCCGCGCTGCCGTATAGGCCGCCATGTCCTCGCGGCCACGGGTATACAGCATGGCAACCACTGATGACTTGAGCGGGGCGTACTCGTAGTCCTCCTGCCAGTCCAGGCCGCTGGCCCAATGCAGCAGGTCGGCCATGCGCACGCCAGGATGGGCCTGCATGGCCGGGTAGAAGCGGGTGACCGGGTCCTGCAGCTGGAAGCGGCCTTCGCCCTGGGCTACCCCCAGCAGCGTGGCAAGCACGCTCTTGCTGATCGACCAGGTGAGGTGGGCGGTGGCGGCGCTGGTCGGGGGGGCGTAGCGTTCGTGGAGGATGCGCCCGTCGCGGATGATCAGCAGCGCGTCGGTGCGGATGCCGCTGCGTTCGGCAGTGGTGCGTGCGGGGAAGGCGTAGGCGTCGACGGCTTGCCAGTCGAGGGGGGCAGGGTCGTTGTGCCAGTCAGGGTCAGGCCAGACCTCAGCCTTGGCAGGGGCCATGGCCATACAAAAAAACAGCAGCAGACCTTTCAGCATCCCAGTACAGGCTCGCGTTATTTGGGGCTGCCTTGCAGCCCTTCGCGGGCCCGCCCGCTCCCACAGGGATCGCACCATTCATGGAGTCAGCGACATACCTGTGGGAGCGGGCAAGCCCGCGAAGGGCCGCACAGCGGCCCCAGGAATCATCGGATCACACCAACCTACCAGGCATTCATGACAATCCCGCAGCAGCCCACGCCTTGTTCAGCCGCTTCTCCCGCGCCGCCGCCGCCAGCGCCATCACCCCTTGGTCACGCTGCCAGATCTGCGCCCAATGCGCCGCCCCCGCCGCCAACGCGGCATCGATTTCCCCCCGCAGCGCCTGGAACTGCGCAAACAACCCGCCCAGCAACAAATGGCAGCCAACGCTATCGGCACACTGCCGGCTACCCTCGGCACACCCGGCCAGCAGCCCAAGCAACTGCAGGCGCAGGGCCTGCGGCCAGGCGCACTCCTGCCCAACGCCATACAGCCAGGCCGTCAACGCCGTAAGCACATACAAGTCCTCCAGCGAACGGAACGGCTTCACATAGGCATCCCAACCATCACCGGCCAGCAACTCGCACGCAGCCTGCTCCAGCACCAGCCGCCCATGGCCCACCTCTGGCATCAGCGGCAGGGTGGGCAGCGCTTCCAGCGTCACCCCTGGCTCCCCGGGGTAGACCACCGCCAGGTTCAACTGCGGCGCCGCCCCCGTCGCCTCGCTGCGCGCCGCCACCAGCAGCCATTCCGCCTCCAGGCCCGCAGTGACGAAATCCTTGCTGCCGGTCAGCCGCAAGCCGTCCAGGCGCGTGCGCATGTCCGCCGGCCGCACGCTGCGCCGTTCGGTGGCACACAGGGCACCGAGGCTGGGTGGGGCACTGGGCCACAGCACGCGCAAGGCGGCCTGGTAGCCGACCAGGAAAGCCAGGCCCGGGGTGGCCATTGCGCGCCCACCGAGCACCGCCAGTTCGAACGGGGCAACCGGGCCAAGGCGCTCGAGCAGCACTGCGTAGGTTTCGCCCAGGGTGCCCGCCAACCCTTGGCGAAGCGGGTCGTTGAGTCGTTGCAACCAGGCCATCGGTCGGCTCCTTGCTGAGGGGCTTTCTGTTAAGACTCAGGGGGTGTCACGCAAGCATCACCAAAGATTCACAGGGGTGACACCCCGTCTACCTAGGCTGACTTTGCACAACAAAGCCGACCGGCCGCAACCCTTCATGGCTGGCTTATGGAGACTCGTAATGACTCGGATCGCTCACGCTGGCGACAACAGCACCGAACGCCGTCTGCAAGCCGAACGCCTGGTTGGCGCCGCGGCCCTGCAAGAAGCCCAGGCCCTGCGCTACAAAGTGTTCAGCGCCGAATTCAAGGCCAGGCTCAAAGGTGCCGAGCAAGGCCTGGACATGGACGACTACGACGTGCACTGCCGCCACATTGGCGTACGCGACCTGAGTACCGGCGAGCTGGTTGCCACCACCCGCCTGCTCGACCATCAGGCCGCCAGCAGCCTGGGCCGCTTCTATAGCGAAGAAGAATTCAGCCTGCACGGCCTGTTGCAGCTGCAGGGCCCGATCCTGGAGCTGGGCCGCACCTGCGTAGCCCCCGACTACCGCAACGGTGGCACCATCGCCGTGCTCTGGGGCGAACTGGCCGAAGTGCTCAACGAAGGCCGCTACAGCTACCTGATGGGCTGCGCCAGCATCCCCATGCAAGATGGCGGGGTACAGGCCCACGCGGTGATGCAGCGCCTGCGTGACCGCTACCTGTGCACCGAGCACCTGCGTGCCGAGCCAAAGAACCCGTTGCCCAACCTGGCCCTGCCACACAACGTCATCGCCGAAATGCCACCGCTGCTCAAGGCGTACATGCGCCTGGGCGCGAAGATTTGCGGCGAGCCATGCTGGGACGAAGACTTCCAGGTGGCCGACGTGTTCATCCTGCTCAAGCGCGACGAGCTGTGCCCGCGCTACGCCCGCCACTTCAAGGCAGCGGTCTGATGCCGAAGCTGCGGGTACTGGCCCGCCTGACTCGACTGCTGCTGGTACTGCTGCAGGGCATGCTGATGGCCAGCGTGATCGCCCTGGGCGAACGCCTGGGGTTCAAGGCGCCCATCGAGCGCCGCCAGCGCTGGACCTGCCTGTTCATGAAGCGCCTGGTCGCGGCCCTGCCCTTCGATGTGCGGGTGGTTGGCGAGCTGCCGCAGCGGCCGATGCTGTGGGTCAGCAACCATGTGTCCTGGACCGATATCCCCCTGCTCGGCATGCTGCTGCCGCTGTCGTTCCTGTCCAAGGCCGAGGTGCGCCACTGGCCGGTGGCCGGCTGGCTGGCGGAGAAGGCCGGCACCCTGTTCATCCGCCGTGGCGGGGGCGACAGCCAGCGCCTGCGTGAACAGATCGCCGGGCAACTGGGCCTGGCCCGGCCGCTGCTGATCTTCCCGGAAGGCACCACCACCAACGGCCGTAACCTGCGCACCTTCCATGGCCGCCTGCTGGCAGGCGCCATCGACCGCGGCGTGGCGGTGCAGCCGGTCGCCATCCAGTACCTGCGCGCTGGCCAGATCGACCCGATTGCGCCGTTCATTGGTGATGATGACCTGGTGTCGCACCTGATGCGCCTGTTCGCCCAGCCGCGTGGGGAGGTTTGCATTCAGCTGCTGCAGCCGATCGGCAGCGTGGGCAAGGAGCGAGCGGTGCTGGCGTTGCAGGCGCAGCAGGCGATTCACCTGGCGTTGTTCGGGGTTGAAGACGTTGAGCTGGCGCCACGGCGGCAGGCGCGGGCAGCCTGAATTCTTGCACTGCCAGTACCGGCCTCTTCGCGGGTAAACCCGCTCCCACAGGGATAGTGTGATCCCGAAGATAGCGCTGTACCTGTGGGAGCGGGTTCACCCGCGAAGAAGCTGGCACAGGACTAACAGCCAGACAACCGGCCAGCCGCTGCAAACACCTGCAACTGCGGATAAAACGCCCTGAAGTCCGCCAGCAATGGCTCATACAGCCGCTCCAGCTCCCCCATCACCCCAACCATCCCCTCCGGCCGCGACAAGCGCCGGGCAATGCCGTTGAACACCTGCTCCAGCGTGGCAAAATCCCCATACGCCCCCAGCCAGTCATCCGCCGCCATGAACGGCGCAATCCGCGCCAGCCGCCCCGGCAACTCGGGCTCCGCCAGCAACACCCGATAAAAGTCCCCGGTGAACTGCTCCAACGGTTGCTCGGCATAATCCCGCCAATGCCGCGCCAGGCAATGGTCGAAAAACACATCCAGAACAATGCCGGCAAAACGCCGCCGTTCCCGTGGGAAGCGCGCCAGTGCCGCCTGCACCAACGGGTGCTGGTCGGTATAGCTGTCGATATGCCGATGCAGCCGGATGGCCGCCTCCAGCGCAGGTGGGAAGCGCCCTTCCAGCGAGCCCTTGACGAAGTCGCCATACAGGCTGCCAAGCAGTTGTTGCGGCGCCGGGCCGCCGAGGTGCAGGTGTGCGAGGTAGTTCATGAGCGCAGTCTAACACCGCCGGCCAGTATATCGTTATAACGCGATATAGCGATTCGCACTCAGCTCAGAACCTCTTGGTATTTGTATATCGGGAAACCACGATTTACATTTCGCCCTATCGCGATATACCGCTACAACGAGCCTCAACCCATGCCTCTCGATCTCGACGAAATCATAAAAGCGCTGGCCCACCCGGTCAGGCGAGAAATCCTCAGCTGGCTGAAGGACCCGGCAACGCAGTTTCCCGACCAGTACCACAGCACCGAGAACGGTGTGTGTGCCGGGCAGATCGACCAACGCTGCGGCCTGTCGCAGTCGACCGTTTCCGCCCACCTGGCCACCCTGCAGCGCGCCGGGCTGATCAGCAGCCAGAAGATCGGCCAATGGCACTTCTTCAAACGTAACGAAACCACCATCCAGGCGTTTCTCGAACAACTGCGCCAAGCACTCTGAACAGGCAGGTAACCGTCATGACCACGCTTTTCGATCCGATCACCCTGGGCGACCTGCAACTGCCCAACCGCATCATCATGGCCCCGCTCACCCGCTGCCGGGCCGACGAAGGCCGCGTGCCCAATGCGCTGATGGCCGAGTACTACGTGCAGCGCGCCAGTGCCGGGCTGATTCTCAGCGAGGCGACTTCGGTCAGCGCCATGGGCGTCGGCTACCCGGATACCCCCGGTATCTGGAACGACGAGCAGGTGCGTGGCTGGAACAACGTGACCAAGGCCGTGCATGCCGCTGGCGGGCGCATCTTCCTGCAGCTGTGGCACGTTGGCCGCATCTCCCACCCCAGCTACCTGAACGGTGAACTGCCGGTGGCCCCCAGCGCGATCCAGCCCAAGGGCCATGTAAGCCTGGTGCGCCCGCTCAGCGACTACCCCACCCCGCGCGCGCTGGAAACCGAAGAAATCATCGACATCGTCGAGGCCTACCGCAGCGGCGCCGAGAATGCCAAGGCTGCCGGTTTCGATGGCGTGGAGATCCACGGTGCCAACGGTTATTTGCTCGACCAGTTCCTGCAGAGCAGCACCAACCAGCGCACCGACCACTACGGCGGCTCGCTGGAAAACCGTGCGCGCCTGCTGCTGGAAGTGACCGATGCGGCCATCGAGGTGTGGGGCGCGAACCGCGTGGGCGTGCACCTGGCGCCGCGTGCCGATGCCCATGACATGGGCGATGCCGACCGTGCCGAAACCTTTACCTACGTGGCCCGTGAGCTGGGCAAGCGGGGCATCGCCTTCATCTGCTCGCGGGAACGGGAAGCCGATGACAGCATCGGCCCGCTGATCAAAGAGGCGTTCGGTGGCCCGTACATCGTCAATGAGCGGTTTGACAAGGCCAGCGCCAATGCGGCCCTGGCCAGTGGCAAGGCCGATGCAGTGGCGTTTGGCGTGCCGTTCATCGCCAACCCTGACCTGCCGGCGCGGCTGGCGGCGGATGCGCCGCTGAACGAGGCGCGGCCGGAGACCTTCTATGGCAAGGGGGCGGTGGGGTATATCGACTATCCGCGGTTGTGATTGAGGGCCATTCGCGGGCACGCCCGCTCCCACAGGTACAGCGACAAGCTTGAAGATTGTGCTGCCCCTGTGGGAGCGGGCGTGCCCGCGAAGAAGGCTCAGGTAATCTCAGGGCCGGGCGTTGATCTGCTGCTGCAGGTTCTGGATCTGGCTCTGCAAGGTATTCAGGTTGCGGGTCGTCTGCGCCCGGAACGCATCGAACTCCTGCACCGAAGCACCACCCGCCGACGACGCAGCCGGGCGGTTGTCGATCTGGCTCTTGAGCACCAGGATGTCCTGCTCCAGGTCCTGGATGGCCGCGCTCGGGTTACCCTGCTTCTTCAGCGCCGCCACTTCGCTGCCCAGGCTCTTGAGCTGCCCGTCCAGCTTGGCGCCATCCACCTGCGCGGCCTTCAGCGCAGCAACCTGTTCGTTCAGGCCCTTGAACTGGGTATCCAGCTTGCCACCATCGACCTGACCCGAGCGCAACGCGGCCAGTTCGCCATTCACCAGCTTCAACTGCGCCTGCAACTGGCTTTGCAGCTCGGTCACGGCCTTCTGCTGTTCACGGGTATCGGCCAGCACTTGCTCCAGGCGCTTGCCCAGGTCGCCGGTCTGCCCGGCCACCCCCTTCTGCAACTGGCGCAGCTGCAGCTTCAGCGCCTCGCTGCTGGTAGTGGCGCCGGACTCGCTGGCCGCCACCTTGCCGCTGATCGCCTGCAGGCGCCCGGCCGCCTCTTCGCTGATGCGGGCAAAGCTTTCCTGGGTCGCCACCAGCTGCTGCTCCATCAGCGAGATCTGCTGGAAGCTCCACCAGCCGAGGCCCGCCAAGGCGATGAACGAGGCCCCGAGCAATGCCCACAGCGGTGCCGTGCTGGCACCGCGAGCGGCTTTCTGGCGGCTGCGCACCACGTGCGCCGGCATCAGTTCGTCATCGTCATGGGTGCCGGCCCGCAGGGTAGGCACGTCATCGTAGTCATCGTGAGCATGGTTACGCATGGATACATTCAACCGCGGTAGTCGCAAAGAGGCACGAGTATAAACCGCCAGCGCGGCGTGTTGATGTCCATTGTCGGCCCGGCGGTTTCACTGCCCCGGCGGCTGGTGCTTCCACCAGGCACAGAACTCATCCAGCGCCGTCCACAGGCTGACCTTGGGCTGGTAGTCCAGGTACTGCCGGGCGCGGCTGATATCCAGGGTGAAATCGCGGCTCATCACCTGCATCCCCAGGCGCGACAGGGTCGGTTGCGGGCGCCCAGGCCACAACATGCAGGCCGCCTCGTTCAGCGCGGCCAGGCTGTAGGCCAGGCCGTAGGAGCGGTAGCGGGTAACTTGCGGCAGCTGCATCTGGCGCATCACGTAGTTGACCACGTCCCATAGCGGCAACGGCTGGCCGTTGCTGATGTTGTAGGCCTGGCCCAGCGCCCGGTCGTCGGCGAGCAGGGCGCTGAGCAGCGCTTCGTTGAGGTTGTGCACGCTGGTGAAATCGACTTTGTTCAGGCCGTTGCCGATGATCGCCACACGCCCCTTGCGCTGCATCTGCATCAGCCGCGGGAAGATACTGGCATCGCCGGCGCCGGTGACGAAGCGCGGACGCAGCGCCAGCACCTCAAGGCCGAACTCCTGGGCACCGAACACTTTCTGCTCGGCCATGTACTTGGTCTGCCCATAGTGGTCGTGGAAGCGGCGCGGCACCTGGTCTTCACGGATATCCAGGCGCGAGCGGCCATTGAAGTAGATCGATGGCGATGACAGGTGCACCAGGCGTCGTACGTGCTCCTTCAAACAGCCCTCGACCACGTTTTCGGTGACCACCACATTGCCTTGGTAGAAGTCCTGGTAGCGCCCCCAGTTGCCCACCGCGCCAGCGCAGTGCACCACGGCCTCGACGCCCTGGCACAGGCGACGGGCCAGCTCGGCATCACCCAGGTCGCCGGGGATGAACTGGGCGCCGCGCTTGACCAGGTGCTCGACCCCTTCGGCCCGACGGCCGCTGACCCGCACGTCCAGGCCCTGCTCCAGGGCAAAGCGCGCAAAGCGCCCGCCAATGAAGCCACTCGCGCCGGTGACCAGAATTCGCATGTAAGACTCCGTCTTGCCAGATTTCAGATGCAACTGACGCCAGCCGTGGCTACAAGGGCACCAGCCATTGCCGTGCGGTGTGCCGCAGGTGGTCGGTCAGTTGCGCGAGCAGTTGCCCGCCATTGCGCCAATGATGCCAGTACAGCGGCACATCGATGGGGGTATCGCTGCAGATTTCCACCAACTGGCCGCTGGCCAGTTGCTCGCGGGCCTGCAATTCGGGCACCAGGCCCCAGCCCAGGCCGGCTTCGGTCATGCGCAGGAAGCCTTCGGACGACGGGCACAAGTGGTGCAGGAAGCCATCCGCGATGCCCAGCGATGCCAGGTAGCGGTGTTGCAGGAAGTCGTCCGGGCCGTACACGATCGCCGGGGTACGGGCCAGGCGGCTGGCAGCGAAGCCCTGCGGAAAATGCCGCGCCATGAACCCGGGGCTGGCCAGCGCCCGGTAGCGCATGGCGCCCAGTGGCAGGCTGCGCGCCCCGGCCACCGGCCGCTCGCTGCCACACAGGCAGGCCGCCACTTCGCCCGCACGCATGCGTTTCAGGCCCACTTCCTGGTCCTCCACCACCAGGTCGGTCAGCACGTTCTGCTGTGCGCAGAAATTGCCCACTGCGCCGGCCCACCAGGTGGCCAGGCTGTCGGCGTTGAGGGCGATGCGCAGGCGCTCCGGCATGCCCTCCTCGTCCAGCGCCGGCACCTGGCGCTGCAGGTCGCGTTCAAGCAGGCGCACCTGCTGCACATGGTTGAGCAACTGGCGGCCGACTTCGGTCGGGCTTGGCGGTGTGGCTCGCACCAGCACCGGCTGGCCGACCCGCGCCTCAAGCAGCTTGATGCGCTGGGAGATGGCCGACTGCGACAACCCGAGCACCTGCGCCGCGCGTTCGAAACCACCCTGTTCGATCACCGCGGCGAGGGCGGCCAGCAGCTTGTAGTCGAACATCGATTTCCCTAATGACTGATCAGCTCTATTTGTTTTTCTTATACAGCGCAGTTCATCACAATGGCCAGCATCTTTTACGGCAATTCATTTCTGGAGAGCACGCCATGTGGCAAAGCTATCTCAACGGCATGCTCGTGGCCTTCGGCCTGATCATGGCCATCGGTGCACAGAACGCCTTCGTCCTCGCCCAGAGCTTGCGCCGCGAGCATCACCTGCCGGTGGCGGCCCTGTGCATCATTTGTGACGCCATTTTGGTGGCCGCCGGGGTGTTCGGCCTGGCGACGGTGCTGGCGCACAACCCGACCTTGCTGGCGATCGCCCGCTGGGGCGGCGCGGTGTTCCTGATCTGGTACGGCGCCAAGGCTTTGCGCAGCGCCTGCTCCAGGCAGAGCCTGCAGCATCAGCAAGGCCAGGGAGCACGCTCACGCCGCGCGGTATTGCTCAGTGCCCTGGCGGTGACCCTGCTGAACCCGCACGTGTACCTCGACACGGTGTTGCTGATCGGCTCGCTGGGTGCCCAGCAGACCGCACCTGGTGCCTACGTGGCCGGTGCCGCCAGTGCCTCGCTGCTGTGGTTCTCGACCCTGGCAATCGGCGCGGCCTGGCTGGCACCGTGGCTGGCCCGGCCAGCGACCTGGCGCATGCTCGACCTGATGGTGGCGGTGATGATGTTCGCGGTGGCGGCGCAGTTGATCTTCAACTGACTCTGGGCTTGTCACAACATTTTTAGCGCCTGTGAGATCGAGCGCNNCGCTCGATCTCACAGGCGCCACAAGGGGTAAGCCGAGCACCACCGGTCGGCACGCCCCACCCGCTCTGGAACCTCTATTCCCTATCTTTGTTGCGTGGTTATGCGCCGGGCCCGGTGCTATGATCCAGCCCTTGCGTCGCAAAGAGTACAAACTCGCCGACGCTCATCGGGCCGCCCGTGATCGGCCTTGCGCAAACCGCAAACAGACCTGAATCAGGAGATCCACCATGGCTTTTGAATTGCCGCCGCTGCCGTACGCCCACGATGCCCTGCAGCCGCACATCTCCAAGGAAACCCTGGAGTATCACCACGACAAGCACCACAACACCTATGTCGTGAACCTGAACAACCTGGTCCCAGGCACCGAATTCGAAGGCAAGACCCTGGAAGAGATCGTCAAGACCTCTTCGGGCGGCATCTTCAACAACGCCGCTCAAGTCTGGAACCACACCTTCTACTGGAACTGCCTGGCACCAAACGCCGGTGGCCAGCCGACCGGTGCCCTGGCTGACGCCATCAACGCCGCTTTCGGTTCCTTCGACAAGTTCAAGGAAGAGTTCACCAAGACCTCGGTTGGCACCTTCGGTTCCGGCTGGGGCTGGCTGGTGAAGAAGGCTGACGGTTCCCTGGCCCTGGCCAGCACCATCGGCGCCGGCTGCCCGCTGACCAGCGGCGACACCCCGCTGCTGACCTGCGACGTCTGGGAACACGCCTACTACATCGACTACCGCAACCTGCGTCCCAAGTACGTCGAGGCATTCTGGAACCTGGTCAACTGGGCCTTCGTTGCCGAACAGTTCGAAGGCAAGACCTTCAAGGCCTGAATCATCCGGCCTTGAGACAGAACCCCGGCGCCACGCCGGGGCTCTTCGAAAATCCGATGCCAGTCCTCTGGTATCGGATTTTTTTTCGGGGCATGCGAGGGGCCAGAACGCCGTATTTTCAGGAAACGTACCGATCAAGCCAGCCAAGGCTATCTACAGTGGCACCCGTAGGCCGATACTCACATCCAACCCACCCTGCATACCCGCGCTGCTCCAGCGCCGCCAGCAACCCTGCAACATCCATCTGCCCCGTCCCCGGCTGATGCCGCCCCGGGCAGTCGGCCACCTGCACATGCACTGTCCGCTCAAAGAACTGCGCCAGCACATCGGCAGCATTTCCGGTCAGCAACTGTGCATGATAAAGATCAAGGATCAGCCCCATACCGGGATGCGCCTCCAGCACCCGCTGCGCCTTGCCGAAGTCGGACATGTAATACCCCGGCATTGCCTGCGTGCAGATCACCTCGATCAATGGCCGCAGCCCCTGGTCTTCAAAATACTTCACGGCATAGTCCAGGTTGCTCGCATACACCTTGTCGGCGCCATCCTCGTGGGTTACCCCGGACATCAGGTGCACATCCGCACACGCCAGTGCGCGGGCATAGCTGACGGCCTGGCGTAACCCGTCACGGAACTCGGGCTCCTTGCCCGCCACCGCGGCAATACCCTTGGAAACGCCAGCCGGCGCAGCGAACTGGACCAATGGCAACCCATATTGCGCCAGCTGATCAGCCAACAAACTCGCATCGAATTCATAGGGCGACGGGAATTCCACCGCACGAAATCCGGCGGCGGCAGCGGCTTCGATACGCTGCAGAAAAGGCAGTTCATTGAACTGGAAGCCGAGATGAGCATTGAATTTGAGCATGCGTATAGATCCATCCGTGTGTGGTATTTTCCTGCCCCCAGTCCGACCCGAATCTGCTGGATCGACTGAAGATAACCATTCGGAATACAGCCTGTGATAAAGAAAGATCTCGCCCTGCAGTTGGCCCCTCGCGTCATCGAGATGATCCGCGCCCGGTCGATGAAGGCCGGCGAGCCATTGCGCGAGCAGACCTTCGCCCAAGCCTTCGATGTCTCCCGCTCCCCCATTCGCAGGGTATTTGCCCTGCTCGCCGAGTGGAACATCGCGGTGCAGGAGCCCAATCGCGGCTACTTTCTGAAACAGGACGCCGGGCAGATCCAGGAAACCACTGTACCGCCCACCTGCGACCCATTCGAAGACTTCTACCTGCGCGTGGTGGACGACATCCTCAGCGGGGAAGTCCCTGCCGAATTCTTTGAGGCCCAATTACTGCGACGCTACTCCGTGCCCCGCGGGCAACTGCTCAAGGTCCTCAACCGGCTGGCCAGCGAAGCCATGGTCGAGCGCAAGCCCGGGCAAGGCTGGAGCCTTAACGAATTCGTACACAACGCCCAGACCCACATCCAGAGCTACCGCTTCCGCATGGCCATCGAGCCGGCCGCACTGCGCGAGCCAGGCTACAAGGTCAACCAGGCCGCATTTGCCAAAGCCCGGGAGCAACAGCAGGCCATGCTCGACGGCGAAATTCACCAGCTGTCACGTGCCCAACTGTTCGAAATTGGCGCCCAGTTTCACGAAATGATCGTGCAGTGCTCGGGCAATCTCTTCTTCATAGATGCCATACGCCGGCAAAACCAGCTCAGACGCTTCATGAGCTACAAAGCCAACGTCGACCGCAGTCGCCTGATGACGCAATGCCTGGAGCACCTGCACCTGCTCGACTTGATCGAGTCCGGTCGGCGTGAAGAAGCCGCTCAGTTTCTCTGGAAACATCTGGACGAAGTCGGCCGGCTCAAGACCCGTCAGGATGCCTTGCTGGAAAGCCAGCAGGCGTAACCCCTTCCCCCGCCTACCTTTCATTACCCGCGCGTTCAGATCAGGGAAGGCAGCTTAGACATTGCCTTCTTTTCACGCAAGATACAAAACCACCCTGAGATTCAGCGCCAGGAGTAAATTTCGCGCCACTTATTGTATTTCATTGCAAGAATAAGCAATTATGCGCGCCGCTCGGACGCACTGTGGCACCGAATCACACAGGGATGATTGCAATGAAACAAGGAACGTTGGCTAACGGGACGGGGGTCTCCAGCCTGCTGTTCGGGGTGTACACGATTCTGCTGGCCCTGCTTGGCCTGACGCTGGCCTGTCAGGGAAGCACGCTGGTCAGTGCCGGCGGCTCGCCTTACTACGCAATGATGGGTACCGCATTGCTGCTGTCAGCCGCACTCATGGGCCTGAAGAAGTCGCTCGGCATCTATCTCTACGGTGCAGCATCCCTGGCCACCTACGGCTGGGCAATCTGGGAATCCGGCTACAACGGCTGGGCCTATATCCCACGTCTGGCATGGCTGGTACTTCTCAGTGTGATCTTTCTGGCCTTCTGGCCTCTTGTCCGGCGCGACTTTGCCAAAGTCAACAAGGCACTGTATTTCAGCATCATGGGGGGGCTGCCGCTGCTGATGGCGGCCACCATCCTGACACCGCTGTTCTTCCCCAACACCGTTCACCTGGCCGACTCGCCCGCTATCACCGCGCATACACAGCAACCCTTCAGCCGCAGTACGGTGACCTCACCGGACGCCAATGTCGCCGCGTCCCACGACAAGACCAACTGGACCGCCTATGCCGGCTCCAACCTCGGCAACCACTATTCCGCTGCGGCGCAGATTACCCCAAGCAACGTTTCCGGCCTGGTCAAGGCCTGGGAGTATCATCATGGCGATGTGAAACAGCCTGGCGAAAAAACCAAGTATCTGAACGAGGCCACGCCAATCAAGGTTGGCGACTCGCTGTATACCTGCACGCCCAAGCAAATCATCATTTCGTTGAACGCCACTACCGGCAAGGAGAACTGGCGCTACGACTCGAAAGTCGACCCGGACTATTTCGCCAACGGTGGTGCCTATTGCCGTGGTGTCTCGTACTACGAAGTACCCAATGCCAGTGGCCTGTGCGCCAAACGCATCATCTGGGGCACCAACGACATCCGCCTGGGTGCAGTTGATGCGCTCACCGGGCAGGCCTGCCCAGATTTCGGCACGGCAGGCTTTGCCGACCTCAAGGACGGCCTGGGCACGTTCCGCAAAGGCTCCACCGGCATCACTTCTGCACCATTGGTAATCCGCGGTGTGGTCATTACCGGTGGCCGGGTGCTTGACTCGGATGTGCGCCCGGCGCCGTCAGGTGTGGTTCGCGCCTACGACGCAGTCAGCGGCAAACAGAAGTGGGCCTGGGACCTCGGTCGCCCCGACAGCACTGCGCCTGCCGACGCCGATGAAACCTACACGCTCAGCACGCCCAACTCATGGGCGCCGATTTCCGCCGACGACGAACTGGGGCTGGTCTACATCACCACCGGCAATGCTGCAGGCGACTTCTATGGCGGTACCCGTACCGAACAGGAAGACAAGTTCAGCTCTTCACTGGTGGCCCTGGATGCGCTCACCGGCAAGGTCAAATGGCATTTCCAGACCGTCCATCACGACCTCTGGGACTACGACCTGAGCCCACAACCGGCGCTGATCGATTTCCCCACGAGCAGCGGCCCACGCCCGGCAGTCATTCAAGCCACCAAATCAGGCCAGTTGTTCGTCCTCGACCGCGCCACCGGCGAACCGCTGGTCGATGTCGTGCAGGCTGCCGTCCCGCAAGGCACGGCCCCTGGGGACTACACCGCGGCCACGCAGCCGCTGTCACCGGGCATGCCGAGCACCATGGGCCGCCCATCGAAAACCCCGGAAGTGCTGAACGAAACCAATGCCTGGGGCCTGACGCCGTTCGATCAGTTGCAATGCCGCATCGAGTTTCGCCAGGCGCGTTACGAAGGGATCTTTACGCCACCGGTGGTCGGCCAGCAAAGCCTGATCTTCCCCGGCCATCACGGCGGCCTGAACTGGGGCGGGGTGATGGTGGACCTGCAACGAGGCCTGCTGATCATCAACAACCAGCGGCTGCCGTACATGCAGGGGCTGGTTCCACGGGAGCAGCTCGATGCGATCAATGCCAAGTCGTTCCAGGAGTCGCCGGGCAATAACCAGGGGTTCCGCGTCCAGGCCGGTCTGCCGTTCGGGGCAATCAAGGACCCATGGATGTCAGCGCTGGAACAGCCGTGCATCGCACCACCCTGGGGGTTCATCTCCGCTATCGACCTGCGCACACGTGAAGTGCGCTGGAGCCGCCCGTTCGGCACCGGCTATGACAGTGGGCCCTTGGGCATCGCCTCGAAACTGCGCTTCGAAATCGGCACTCCGAGCGACGCCACTGGCGTGGCTACAGCAGGAGGCGTGACCTTCATTGGCGCTGCCATCGACCGTTTCATGCGCGCCTACAACAGCGAAAGTGGTGAATTGCTGTGGGAGGAGCGCCTACCGGCCGGCAACCAGGCTTCGCCCCTGACCTACATGAGCGAAGGGCGGCAGTACGTTGTTGCCGTGGTCGGCGGGCATGACCGGATTCCGACCAAGCTGGGTGACAGCATCATTGCCTGGGCGCTGCCGGAGAAATAGCGCGCCCGCTGCGTAAAGGCGCTGCTCGGCACTGAAAGCCAGGCGCTGACATACCCGCTATCAACCAATCATCGACAGCCGATGGCGCGCCGTGCGCCGTCGGGTGGCTGCGTGCGCGCCACAAACAGCAACGAGCAACTGCGGTACAGAAGTGCCCGCTTGAATTCATGTCAATCAGACAGGAGTGACAATGTTTGAACTATCCGCTGGCCTATATGTTTTGGTGGGCGTCAGCTTTCTAACTTCTTTGATGACTGCCGCTATCGGCGTAGGCGGCGGGATTGGCCTATTGGCAGTCATGCCGCAGTTCCTGCCCATTTCTGCCGTTGTGCCGGTGCATGGCCTGATTCAGATGGTCAGCAACGGCAGCCGCTTCGCCTTCGATTACAAGCACGCAAAAATCGAGATTCTCCCGCGTTATGTCATCGGCTGCCTTTCAGGGGCAGCCATCGGTTACTTCTTCATTGGGCATTTCCCGGAAAAGTACCTGTCGTTGATTCTCGGCATCTTCATCCTGGCGATTACCTGGACCAAGCTGGTCGCCTCGCTCGGCTTTGTCCTGAAAAACTTTGCCATCGTTGGCTTCCTGCAAACGTTTCTATCACTGTTCGTTGCCGTCACCGGGCTTATTTCCCAGCCGATCCTGATGAGGATGAACATCAACAAGGATCAGGTCATCGTCACCCACGCCATGCAGATGAGTGTATTGCACGGCCTGAAAGTAGCTGCCTTTGTCTTTGCCGGCTTTGCCTTCATGGACTATGCCCAGTTGATCATCATCATGATCACCGCCTCCACCGCCGGTTCCTACCTGGGCGGCTTTCTTCGAAATCGAATATCGCAACGTGTTGGCGCCATCCTGCTTAAAGCCGGGGTGACGTTCTTCGGTTTGAAAATGATTGTGGACCACTTTATTCAAAACGTCTGAGCTTCATCCATTCAAACAAGGAGTTTGAAATGATCGCGCGTAAAAAGTTTGATTCCAAGGACACCCAGGGGATCTCGACTTTTCTTCATGAACATGGATATTGCGTAATCAACCCCGAGGACGATTCGCTCGAGGCCTTTCGCGCGGTGGCAGGCCGGTTCGGCCTGATCCAGTTCCATACCAAATCCGACAAGACTGGCGTGGTCGGCGGCGGCGATCCGATCAACAAGGACTGGCAAGCGTTCAGGGACGACTACCACGGCGAACTGTCGAGCGACTTCTATCCCCATACGGATGGCTCGTTCCTCAATGGCATGGCGTATATCGATGGGGTTGCCAGGAAGATTACCCCGCCCAAATACGTCATTCTGCAGTGCGTTTCCAAACCGCAGTTTGGCGGTGACAACTTCCTGGTGGATGGGCAACGCATTTATAATGACCTGCTGGTGAATCATCCCGACATCCTGAAGATCCTGATGACCAGTGGCAGTGTCACGTACTGCCGTGATGACCTGCTGTCGATCGATTGTTCTGTCTTCGAAAAGGTCAACGAGAACAAACTGCGTATTCGCTACCGCTATGACAGCACTGCGTTCAGTCCGGAATGGGCCAGTTCCGCCTTCCAATATATCCAGGATAAATATTCAACCAACCCGGACTACATCACCAACATTAGCCTGGAACCCGGCGAAATCCTGGTCATGGACAACTTGCGAGTATTGCATGCACGCCACCAGTTCACTGACGGCAACATGAAAAGAAAAGTCCGTCGGCTGTGGATTGCCGATGACACCAGCATGGTATTCAAGAATATTCTCAACCAGTCGCCGGTGCGCAGGGCCATGTTGCCGTTCCAGAAATACAATATTGCCGCCGCCGAGAACGCGCCTGCCTTCATCGATTACAGTTGCGGGATTCGGTTTCAGTCGGACATGTTCCTGACCCCGCCCTGTGCCGAACTTGAACAATGGCCGGCCAGCAGTGCCAATCGCCAATAACCCTTTCCCCGCACTACTGTAACTGCCCGATAACGCGTGCCTTCACAGTGCCTGCCTGATGGCGGATGCTGTGCTCGTCTGCATGCGTACACAGGTGGTTGCCTTTCATCGCAGGGATCCGTCCGCTTCTCCAGCGGCGAGCAAATCCCGGTCCGCTCCCACAGGCTTTACACTGTTCGAAGAATGTGCAATGCCTGGGGGACGGGCTTGCCCGCGAAGTGGCCTGCACAGTTTTCACCTGCGCCCCACCCGCAAAATGCTTGCTCAACCCGCATACCACGCTAACATCAAACCTCTGGAAGATTGATACAGCGCATTCAAGTTGCGGGGTCAGGCAACCGATACACTACTAATGGTCGGCCGATAGTGTATCGTCATCGTTGATGGCAAAATGATGCCATGCGTATGGATTAAGGAAACCCCATTGAAGCTGGAATTGCGGAACAGCTTGTCGGTCAAGTTGCTCAGGGTCGTGCTGCTGTCGGCGCTGGCGGTCGGTGTCGTGCTCAGCTGTGCGCAAATCGTCTACGACACCTACAAGACCCGCCAGGCCGTGAACAACGATGCCCAGCGCATCCTCGACATGTTCCGCGACCCCTCGACCCAGGCGGTATATAGCCTGGACCGCGAAATGGGCATGCAGGTGATGGAAGGCCTGTTCCAGGACGAATCGGTACGCATGGCGTCCATCGGTCACCCCAACGAAACCATGCTGGCAGAAAAGTCCCGCCCGCTGCAGGACACGCCCATGCGCTGGCTGACCGACCTTATCCTCGGCCAGGAACGTACCTACACCACGCAACTGGTCGGCCGCGGCCCCTACAGCGAATACTATGGCGACCTGAGCATCACCCTCGACACCTCGTCCTACGGCGAAGACTTTCTGATCAACGCCGTGATCATCTTCATTTCCGGTGTGCTGCGGGCCCTGGCCATGGGCCTGGTGCTGTACCTGGTCTACCACTGGCTGCTGACCAAACCGTTGTCGAAGATCATCGAGCACCTTACCCAGATCAACCCCGACCGCCCCAGCCAGCACCAACTGCCGCTGCTAAAGGGCCACGAGAAGAACGAACTGGGCTTGTGGGTAAACACCGCCAACCAGTTGCTGGCCTCGATCGAGCGCAATACCCACCTGCGCCATGAAGCGGAAAACAGCCTGCAACGCATGGCGCAGTACGACTTCCTCACAGGCCTGCCCAACCGCCAGCAGTTGCAGCAGCAACTGGACAAGATCCTCGTCGACGGCGGCCGCCTGCAACACCGTGTGGCGGTGCTATGCGTAGGCCTGGACGACTTCAAGGGCATCAACGAGCAGTTCAGCTACCAGGTCGGCGACCAGCTGCTGCTGGCCTTGGCCGACCGCCTGCGCGCCCACAGCGGCCGCCTGGGCGCCCTGGCACGGTTGGGCGGTGACCAGTTCGCCCTGGTACAGGCCAATATCGAGCAGCCCTACGAGGCGGCCGAACTGGCGCAGAGTATCCTCGACGACCTGGAAGTGCCGTTCGACCTCGACCACCACCAGCAGATCCGCCTACGCGCCACCATCGGCATCACCCTGTTCCCGGAAGACGGCGACAGCACCGAGAAGCTGCTGCAGAAAGCCGAACAGACCATGACCCTGGCCAAGGCCCGTTCGCGCAACCGCTACCAGTTCTACATCGCCAGCGTCGACAGCGAGATGCGCCGCCGTCGCGAGCTGGAAAAGGACCTGCGCGAAGCCCAGGCGCGCAACCAGCTGTACCTGGTGTACCAGCCACAGATCAGCTACCGCGACCACAGCGTGGTCGGTGTCGAGGCACTGCTGCGCTGGCAGCACCCGGAGCTGGGCATGGTGCCGCCAGATCAGTTCATCCCCCTCGCCGAACAGAACGGCAGCATCATCAGCATCGGCGAGTGGGTGCTCGACCAGGCCTGCCGGCAGCTGCGCGAATGGCACGACATGGGCTTCAGCGACCTGCGCATGGCGGTCAATCTGTCCACCGTACAGCTGCACCACAACGAACTGCCGCGGGTGGTCAACAACCTGCTGCAGGCCTACCGCCTGCCGCCACGCAGCCTGGAGCTGGAAGTCACCGAGACCGGCCTGATGGAAGACATCAGCACCGCCGCCCAGCACCTGCTGAGCCTGCGCCGCTCCGGAGCACTGATTGCCATCGACGACTTCGGCACCGGCTACTCGTCGCTCAGCTACCTGAAATCGCTGCCGCTGGACAAGATCAAGATCGACAAGAGCTTCGTCCAGGACCTGCTGGACGACGATGATGACGCCACCATCGTTCGCGCCATCATCCAGCTGGGCAAGAGCCTGGGGATGCAGGTGATCGCTGAAGGCGTGGAAACCGCCGAACAGGAAACCTACATCGTCGCCCAGGGCTGCCACGAAGGCCAGGGCTACCACTACAGCAAGCCGCTGTCGGCCCGTGAGCTGACCAACTTCCTCAAGCAGGCGCAGCGCAACCAGGTTTCGATGTTCTGAGCCGCCTGCCCGGTTACAGGCCGTGACCGGCATTTACCCGAATTGCACGCCCGCCCCTTTACAGCAAATGCAAATCTTTCGCATGATGTTGTGGTTTCGCGTGCCACGGCGCACGGTCCACCCCTTGGTCCAACCACACGATGCAGGAAAACCAATAATGATTCGAATGCCTCTGGCCTCCGCCAGTCTGCTGGCCATTGCCATCGCTCTCGCCGGTTGCGGTGAAGGCAAGGACGACAAGGCCGCCGCGCCGCAAGCCCAGGCACCTGCTGCCGCCAGCACCACCGCTGCAGCGCCCGGGGCTGTCGACGAAGCTGCCGGCAAAGCCGTGGTCAAGCACTACGCCGAGCTGGTCTACACCGTCTACAGCGACTCGCTGAGCACCGCCAAGGCCCTGCAGACCGCGGTCGACGCGTTCCTGGCCAAGCCCAACGACGAAACCCTGAAGGCCGCCAAGGAAGCCTGGTTCGCCTCGCGCGTTCCGTACCTGCAGACCGAAGCCTTCCGCTTTGGCAACACCATCATCGACGACTGGGAAGGCCAGGTGAACGCCTGGCCGCTGGACGAAGGCCTGATCGACTACGTCGACAAGAGCTACGAGCACGCTCTGGGCAACCCGGCGGCCAGCGCCAACATCATCGCCAACACCGAGATCCAGGTGGGCGAAGAGAAGGTCGATGTCAAGGACATCACCCCCGAGAAGCTGGCCAGCCTGAACGAACTGGGCGGCTCCGAAGCCAACGTTGCCACCGGCTACCACGCCATCGAGTTCCTGCTCTGGGGCCAGGACCTGAACGGCACCGGCCCGGGCGCTGGCAACCGCCCTGCGTCGGACTACCTGGAAGGCAAGGGCGCCACCGGCGGCCACAACGACCGCCGCCGTGCCTACCTGAAAGCAGCCACCGACCTGCTGGTCAAGGACCTCGAAGAGATGGTCGGCAACTGGGCACCCAACGTGGCAGACAACTACCGAGCCAAGCTGGAAGCCGAGCCGGTCAACGACGGCCTGCGCAAGATGCTGTTCGGCATGGGCAGCCTGTCGCTGGGCGAACTGGCTGGCGAGCGCATGAAGGTTTCGCTGGAAGCCAACTCGCCGGAAGACGAGCAGGACTGCTTCAGCGACAACACCCACTACTCGCACTTCTACGACGCCAAGGGTATCCGCAACGTCTACCTGGGCGAGTACACCCGCCCGGATGGCACCAAGGTGACCGGCCCGAGCCTGTCGTCACTGGTGGCCAAGGTCGACCCGGCCGCCGACGCCACCCTCAAGGCCGACCTCGAAGCCACCGAAGCCAAGATCCAGGTGATCGTCGACCACGCCCTCAAGGGCGAGCACTACGATCAGCTGATCGCGGCCGACAACGCTGCCGGCAACCAGATCGTACGCGACGCCATTGCCGCCCTGGTCAAGCAGACCGGTGCGATCGAGCAGGCCGCGGGCAAGCTGGGTATTGCTAACCTGAACCCGGATACCGCGGATCACGAGTTCTGATCCTGCTGTAGCGGTTCTGAAAAAGGCGGCCTTCGGGTCGCCTTTTTTGCTTGCCGGCGATTGGGCCCGACCAGGCACCCACAAACCATGGCCAACTGACACCGATTTCATCCAGCAATTGCAAATTGCTCTTATTCAAACTCCCCCACCCTGCTAAGCTTGCACGCCGGTTTTTCGCTCACGCCCAGGATTCTCGATGTCCTTGTCGCTGTCCCGACTCTCCCCCCTGCTGCTGGCCTTTGCCCTCGCCGCCTGTGACGACGCCCCGCGTTTCACCCAGGCCGAGCCCGGCGAAGCGCTGTCGGGCGGCAACGCCACCGTGCAGCGCACTGACCGCAATGCCTATTCCCTGCCCTCGGCCAACCTCTCGCCCGAGCGGCGCCTGGACTTCGCCGTCGGCAACAGTTTCTTCCGCAACCCCTGGGTAATCGCCCCGTCCACCACCACCGCACGTGACGGCCTGGGCCCGCTGTTCAACACCAATGCCTGCCAGAACTGCCACGTACGTGACGGCCGCGGCCACCCGCCAGAACCGGACGACAGCAATGCCGTATCGATGCTGGTACGCCTGTCGATCCCCGACCAGCCCTACCTGGCCAAGGTGGTGGAGCGCCTCGGCGTGGTGCCGGAACCGGTCTATGGCACCCAGCTGCAGGACATGGCCATCCCGGGCGTGACGCCAGAAGGCAAGGTGCGGGTGAGCTATACCAGCGAAAAGGTGTCGTTCAAGGACGGCCACCAGGTCGAACTGCGCAAGCCGGCCCTGCAGATCACCCAGCTTGGCTATGGCGTGATGCACCCCGACACGCGCTTTTCGGCGCGGGTGGCGCCGCCAATGATCGGCCTGGGCCTGCTCGAAGCCATCCCCGAAGCCGACCTGCTGGCCAACGAAGACCCCGACGACCGTAACCGCGACGGCATCCGCGGCCGGGCCAACCGGGTGTGGGACGACGCCCAGGGCAAGACCGTGGTCGGCCGCTTCGGCTGGAAGGCCGGGCAGCCCAACGTCAACCAGCAGAACGTGCACGCCTTTGCCGGCGACATGGGCCTGACCACCACCCTGCTGCCCAACGACGACTGCACCGCGGCGCAGGCCGACTGCCTGGCCGCGCCCAACGGCAACGGTGCCGGTGACGAGAAGGAAGTCAGCGACAACATCCTGCGCCTGGTCACCTTCTACACCCGCAACCTGGCCGTGCCGGCCCGCCGCGATGTGGGCTCGCCGCAGGTGCTGGCGGGCAAGAACCTGTTCTACCAGGCCGGCTGCCAGGGCTGCCATACGCCGCAGTTCACCACCGCCGCCAATGCCGCCGAGCCGGAGCTGGCCAACCAGCTGATCCGCCCCTACAGCGACCTGCTGTTGCATGACATGGGCCCGGGCCTGGCCGACGAGCGCACCGAGTTCGCCGCCAACGGCCAGGACTGGCGCACCCCGCCACTGTGGGGCATCGGCCTGAGCGAAACGGTCAGTGGGCACAGCCAGTTCCTGCACGACGGCCGCGCCCGCAACCTGCTCGAAGCCGTGCTCTGGCACGGAGGAGAGGCCGAGGCGGCACGCAATTTCGTACTCACTTTCAATGCCGGGCAGCGTGCCGCGTTGCTGGCGTTCCTGAACTCACTTTAAAAAGCGCATAGGAGCCGGGCATGTTCCGACCCAAACTGTTGTTCACCAGCCTCGCCGCACTCGCCCTCGGCGCCTGCTCGCCGCAGGACCCGCAAGCCGTGACCTCCGCTGCCATCGCCAAGCAGGTGATCCTGCCTACCTACAGCCGCTGGGTCGAAGCCGACCGCACGTTGGCCGCCAGCGCCCTGGCCTACTGCGAAGGCAAGGAAACCCTGGACAAGGCCCGTACCGACTTCCTCAACGCGCAAAAGGCCTGGGCCGAGCTGCAACCGCTGCTGGTCGGCCCGCTGGCCGAAGGCAACCGTGCCTGGCAGGTACAGTTCTGGCCCGACAAGAAGAACCTGGTCGGCCGCCAGGTCGAGCAGCTGGTCAACGCCGACCAGCCGGTCGATGCCGCGGCCCTGGGCAAGGCCAGCGTGGTGGTACGTGGCCTGTCGGCCTACGAGTACATCCTCTTCGACAGCAAGCCGGATATCGCCACTGCCGAGCAGAAAGCCCGCTACTGCCCGTTGCTGGTGGCCATCGCTGAACACCAGAAAGCCCTGGCCGAAGAGATCCTCAAGGGCTGGAACAGCACCGACGGCATGCTCTCGCAGATGACCAAGTTCCCCAACCAGCGCTACGCCGATTCCCACGAGGCCATCGCCGACCTGCTGCGCGCCCAGGTCACCGCCCTGGACAGCCTGAAGAAAAAGCTCGGTGCACCGATGGGCCGCCAGAGCAAGGGTATCCCGCAGCCACTGCAGGCCGAAGCCTGGCGCAGCCACAGCTCGCTCAAGAGCCTGGAGGCCAGCCTCAAGGCCGCCGAAGCGGTCTGGGTCGGGGTCGACAACCGAGGCCTGCGAGGCTTGCTGTCCAGCGATCAGAAAGCCCTGGCGGACAAGATCGACGCCGCCTACGCTGCCTCGCTCAAACTGCTGGCCGACAACCAGAAGACCTTGGGCGAGCTGCTGGCCGACGACGCCGGCCAGCAAACCCTGAACCAGATCTACGACAGCCTCAACGCCGTCCACCGCCTGCACGAAGGCGACCTGGCCAAGGCGTTGAACATCCAGCTGGGCTTCAATGCCAACGACGGTGACTGATCATGCTGCGACGCCAGGCCCTCAAACTCGGTAGCGTATTGCTCAGCGCCCTCACCCTGGGCGGCTGGAGCCTGTTCCGCAACAAAGGCAGCGAGCCCCTGCTGCTGTCGGCGCGTGACGACGGCGACGGCAAGCACTATGCGGTCGGGTTCCGCCTGGACGGCACCCCGGTGTTCAGCACCCAGGTCGCCCAACGTTGCCATGCCATCATCCATCACCCGCAACTACCGATCGCCCTGTTCGTCGCCCGCCGGCCCGGTACCGAAAGCTACCTGGTCGACCTGCGCGACGGGCGCCTGCTGCAGACCGTCACCTCGCAGCCGAACCGGCACTTCTACGGCCACGCGGTCATCCACAAAGGTGGCGAATGGCTGTATGCCACCGAGAACGACACCACCGACCCGGGGCGTGGCGTACTCGGTGTATACCGCTTCGAGGGCGAGCGCCTGGTGCATAGCGGCGAGATTCCGACCCACGGCATCGGCCCGCACGAAGTGGCCTGGCTGCCGGACGGCGAGACGCTGATCGTGGCCAATGGTGGTATCCGCACCGAAGCCGAAAGCCGGGTGGAGATGAACCTCGACGCCATGGAACCGAGCCTGGTGCTGATGCAGCGCGACGGTACCCTGCTGAGCAAGGAAACCCTGGCCCAGCAGATGAACAGCGTGCGCCACCTGGCGGTGGGCAGCGATGGCACGATCGCCGCCTGCCAACAGTTCATGGGCGATGCCGATGAAACCGCCGAACTGCTGGCAATCAAGCGCCCGGGCGAGCCGTTCAAGGCCTTCCCGGTGCCGGAGCGGCAGTTGCAGGCCATGGCCCAGTACACCGCCAGCGTGGCTATCCACAGTGAGCTGCGGCTGGTAGCGCTGACCGCGCCACGGGCCAATCGCCTGTTCATCTGGGACCTGGACAGTGGCGCGGTACGGCTGGATGCGCCAATGCCCGATTGTGCGGGGGTGGGCGCGGTGCAGGACGGTTTTGTCGTCACCTCCGGGCAGGGCCGTTGCCGGTTCTATGATTGCCGCAAGGCCGAGCTGGTCGGGCAGCCGATGAACCTGCCGTCCGGTTTCTGGGACAACCACCTGCATCTCGTCTGATTTTCGGGTTGGCTGTACTGGCCCCTTCGCGGCTAAAGCCGCTCCCACAGGAACAGCGCAACCCACTGACTGCGCGGTCCCTGTGGGAGCGGCTTTAGCCGCGAAGGGGCCCTCACAGGCATTTATCCCTCCATCCAACAAAAAACAGTCAATACTTCCCCCATTCACACGTGGGCAGGATCGCCCGTTGTCGTGTCCAAGCGAATAACAACCGCATCCAAGGAACCGGACCTATGCTGCGCCGCCGCATGCTCATCATGTTGGCCGTGGTTCTGCTGATCGTGCTGGCCCTGGGGGGCTACAAAGCCTTTTCGATCTACCAGCAGATCCAGATCTTCACTGCCCCCAAGCCGCCCATCACCGTGGCGGCCGCCTTGGCCGAACAGCGCCCGTGGCAAGAGCGCCTGCCCGCCGTCGGCAGCCTCAAGGCGCTACAGGGCGTGGAGCTGAGCCTGGAGGTGGAAGGCATCGTCAAAGCCCTGCACTTCGACTCGGGCCAGCAGGTAAAGGCCGGGCAGCTGCTGCTGCAGCTCAATGACGACCAGGAAACCGCCCTGCTCGGCACCGCCCAGGCCGACCTGGGCCTGGCCAAGGTCGATTTCGGCCGTGGCAGCCAGCTGGTCGGCGACTCGGCCATCTCCCGCGGCGAGTTTGACCGCCTCACCGCCCAGTACCGACGGAACCAGGCGGTGGTCGACCAGCTCAAGGCATCGAAGACCAAGAAAAGCATCAGCGCCCCGTTCAGCGGCACCATCGGTATTCGCCAGGTGGACGTTGGCGACTACCTGGCCGCCGGCACGGTGATCGCCACCCTGCAGGACACATCCAGCCTCTACGTCGACTTCAACGTACCGGAACAGGCTCTACCACACCTCAGCCTGGGCCAGCAGGTACTGGTGCAGGTGGCCGCCTACCCGGGCCAGACCTTCCCCGCCAGCCTCAGCGCCATCAACCCCAAGGTCGAGGAAACCACGCGCAACCTGCTGGTGCGCGCAACCATGGCCAACCCGGACGGCAAGCTGCTGCCGGGCATGTTCGCCAGCCTGCTGATTCTGCTGCCCAACCCGCAGCCACAGGTGGTAGTGCCGGAAAGCGCCATCACCTACACCCTGTATGGCAACTCGGTGTACGTCGCCACGCCGAAGAAGGACAAGGACGGCAAGCCGGAAAACGACGACAAGGGCCAGCCGCAGCTCACCGCCGAGCAGCGCACGGTGCAGACCGGCGAGCGCCGTGACGGCGTGGTGGTGGTCAGCAAGGGCCTGCAGGCGGGGGAACAGGTGGTCACCGCCGGCCAACTGAAGCTCACCCCCGGCGCCGCAATCCGCATTGGCCAGGACAAAGCCCTCAAGCCCGCACAGGGCGCGCCGGGCAAGGACTGACAGGAGGCTGGCATGGCGTTCACCGACCCGTTCATCCGCCGCCCGGTGCTGGCCAGCGTGGTCAGCCTGCTGATCCTGCTGCTGGGCTTCCAGGCCTGGAACAAGCTGCAGATCCGCCAGTACCCGCAAATGGAAAACGCCCTGATCACGGTGACCACTGCCTACCCCGGTGCCAACGCCGAGACCATCCAGGGCTATATCACCCAGCCGCTGCAGCAAAGCCTGGCCAGCGCCGAAGGCATCGACTACATGACCTCGGTGAGCCGGCAGAACTTCTCGATCATTTCCATCTACGCACGTATCGGCGCTGACAGCGACCGGTTGTTCACCGAGCTGCTGGCCAAGGCCAACGAAGTGCGCAACAAGCTGCCCCAGGACTCGGAAGACCCGGTACTGAGCAAGGAAGCCGCCGATGCCTCGGCGCTGATGTACATCAGTTTCTACAGCAAGGAGATGAGCAACCCGCAAATCACCGACTACCTGTCGCGGGTGATCCAGCCCAAGCTGGCCACCCTGCCGGGCATGGCCGAAGCGGAGATCCTCGGCAACCAGGTGTTCGCCATGCGCATCTGGATCGACCCGGTGAAACTGGCAGGCTTCGGCCTGTCGGCCACCGACGTGACCAATGCCGTACGCCGCTACAACTTCCTCTCCGCGGCCGGTGAGGTAAAGGGCGAATACGTGGTCACCAGCATCAACGCCAGCACCGAACTGAAGTCGGCCGAGGCGTTCGCCGCGCTACCGGTCAAGACCAGTGGCGACAGCCGCGTGTTGCTGGGCGATGTGGCGCGGGTCGAGATGGGTGCGGAAAACTACGACACGGTCAGCTCGTTCGACGGCACCCCATCGGTGTACATCGGCATCAAGGCTACACCGGCCGCCAACCCGCTGGACGTCATCAAGGAAGTCCGGCGTATCATGCCCGAGCTGGAAAGCCAGCTGCCCTCGGCGCTGAAGGTATCGATCGCCTACGACGCCACGCTGTTCATCCAGGCCTCCATCGACGAAGTGATCAAGACCCTCGGCGAAGCGGTACTGATCGTCATCGTGGTGGTGTTCCTGTTCCTCGGTGCCCTGCGCTCGGTGCTGATCCCGGTGGTGACCATCCCGCTGTCGATGATCGGTGTGCTGTTCTTCATGCAGATGATGGGCTACTCGCTCAACCTGCTGACCCTGCTGGCCATGGTGCTGGCCATCGGCCTGGTGGTGGACGATGCGATTGTCGTGGTGGAGAACATCCACCGGCACATGGAAGAAGGCAAATCGCCGTTCGACGCCGCCCTTGAAGGCGCCCGGGAAATCGCCATGCCGGTGGTGTCCATGACCATTACCCTGGCGGCAGTGTATGCGCCGATCGGCTTCCTTACCGGGCTCACCGGCGCACTGTTCAAGGAGTTTGCCCTGACCTTGGCCGGTGCAGTGATCATCTCCGGCATCGTTGCCCTCACCCTGTCGCCGATGATGTGTGCCCTGCTGCTGCGCCAGGAGCAGAACCCCAGCGGCCTGGCCCATCGCCTGGACGTGCTGTTCGAACGCCTGAAGGTGCGCTACCAGCGCCTGCTGCACGCTACCCTCGACAGCCGGCCGGTGGTGCTGGTGTTCGCCGTGATCATCCTGTGCCTGATCCCGGTGCTGCTGAAGTTCACCCAGAACGAACTGGCGCCCAACGAGGACCAGGGGGTGATCTTCATGATGAGCAGCTCGCCGCAGCCGGCCAACCTTGATTACCTCAACGCCTACACCGACCAATTCACTCCGCTGTTCAAGGCTTTCCCGGAGTATTACTCGTCATTCCAGATCAACGGCTTCAATGGCGTGCAGACCGGCATCGGCGGCTTCCTGCTCAAGCCCTGGAACGAGCGCGAGCGCACGCAGATGGAACTGCTGCCGCTGGTGCAGAGCAAGCTTGAGGAAATCAGCGGCCTGCAGATCTTCGGCTTCAACCTGCCGTCGCTGCCCGGCACCGGCGAGGGCCTGCCATTCCAGTTCGTGATCAACAGCGCTGGCGACTACCCGGCACTGCTGGATGTGGCTCAGCGCATCAAGGCCCGCGCCCAGGAGTCCGGCAAGTTCGCCTTCCTCGACATCGACCTGGCCTTCGACAAACCCGAGGTGGTGGTGGACATCGACCGGGCCAAGGCGGCGCAGATGGGGGTGTCGATGGACACCTTGGGCGGCACCCTGGCGACCTTGCTGGGCGAAGCGGAAATCAACCGTTTCACCCTCGAAGGCCGCAGCTACAAGGTGATTGCCCAGGTCGAGCGGCCGTACCGCGATAACCCCGGCTGGCTGAACAACTACTACGTGAAGAACGACCAGGGCCAGTTGCTGCCGCTATCGACCCTGATCACCCTCACCGACCGCGCCCGCCCGCGCCAGCTCAACCAGTTCCAGCAGCTGAATTCGGCGATCATCCAGGGCGTGCCCATGGTCAGCCTGGGCGAGGCACTGCAGACCGTGCAGGGCATCGCCCGCGAAGAGGCTCCGGAAGGCTTCGCCTTCGACTATGCCGGCGTGGCCCGCCAGTACGTGCAGGAAGGCAGTGCGCTGTGGGTGACCTTCGGCCTGGCGTTGGCAATCATCTTCCTGGTGCTGGCGGCGCAATTCGAAAGCTTCCGCGACCCGCTGGTGATTCTGGTGACCGTGCCGTTGTCGATCTGTGGCGCGCTGCTGCCGCTGTTCCTCGGCGTATCGAGCATGAACATCTACACCCAGGTCGGGCTGGTGACGCTGATCGGGCTGATCAGCAAGCACGGCATCCTGATTGTCGAGTTTGCCAACCAGTTGCGTGAGGAACGCGGCCTGAGCGTGCGCGAAGCGATCGAGGAAGCCGCGGCGATTCGCCTGCGACCAGTGCTGATGACCACGGCGGCGATGGTGTTCGGCATGGTGCCGCTGATCCTGGCGACCGGGGCGGGGGCGGTCAGCCGTTTTGACATCGGCACGGTGATTGCCACCGGGATGTCGATTGGCACGCTGTTCACCCTGTTTGTGTTGCCTTGTATCTACACGTTGCTGGCGCACAAAGAGGTGGCCAGACAGACATCGGTTGCCTGAACCGGCCTCTTCGCGGGTAAACCCGCTCCCACAGGTACGGCACCGGTATCCGAAATTGGTGCAGTACCTGTGGGAGCGGGTTTACCCGCGAAGAGGCCGGCAATGCAGAAGCAAAAATGCCAGAGGCCCCGCAATCGCGAGGCCTCTGGCATCCATCTACACCGGGTTCAACCGAACGGCCGCAACCCCTGGCGCATGCCGAACAGGAATAGCAGCAGGTCCTGATCCGGCGCGACCTCGGCCTGTTGCTGCGGTTTCACTTCCCGCGGCAACGCGCACTGGTCAGCCGTCTCGGCCTTGCTGAACACTGTCGGCCTCGGCTCTTCCCAGGCGGCCACCGCCACGGTGGTCACCGCCAGGCCAGCTACCAGGAATAAAGCTCGAGCTATTTCTAGTTTCATTGCCCTAACCCTTTGACAGCGCTGCCAAACGCCATCTGGTAAAAGTAGAGCAGGGTTTGCCATTCTGCGTCATTGATCGACGAATGGCGGCGCAGCTGGCGCAGGTCATTGCCCGCCGCGCGCTGGCAGCTGATACGTCGCCGACACTTTTCCAGGTCCAGCAGCGCGACTTCGACCCGAGCCTGCTCACCCTCGCCAATTACCTTGATGAACACGTGCTTGCCATACAGGCAGCCGTGCTGCCAGTGCCCCAGGTGCATCCGCGCCAGGTTGTCCGCCAGGTCCTTGAGCATGCGCTCATGCACCACCTGCGGGTAACGCTCGCGGGCACCTTCGGCATGCCAGGTGTCGAGCTCGACGAAACCGTCGAGTGCTTCGCTCACCAGCAGCGCACGCCACTGGTGGTCGGCATCACGCTCGGCGCCACAGAAGACGATGCGCGGTACGCGCACGCCCAGTTGCTCGAAGCTGTTCAGCGCATCGAGTTCACGCAATACGGTTGGCCGACCGAAAGGGTGCAGCAGGCTCCGGTAGATATGCCCGACCTGGCGCTTGGCATACAGCAGCTTGCCATTGCCATCGTTGAGGCGTTGCACACCACTCTCGCCACCACGGCGCTGGTTAGGCTCCTCGACCCACTCGCCCTGCTGGCGCCAGTAAAAATCGAACCGCGACTCCCCTTTCTGGGCTACAGCCATCAAACACTACCCCTTACGCAATACATAGACCCGCCACATGGCATAGAACGGCAGGAAGTCGAGGCGTTCCTGGATTCTGAAGCCGGCGGCTCGGAATTCTTCTTCGACCGTTTCGGCCGGTAACACAAATCGGTTCTGGTAATTGTCCTGGTCGCCCTTCCTGGCGCTGCGACGCTGTTCCAGCTTCTTCCGGCGCCAGGCTTTGAAATTACCGTCCACCCACAATGACAGGATCACACTATCACGGCTAACCCGTTGAAATTCCGAAAGAATGGTTTTTCTGTGGGCCGCTTCGCCAATGTGGTGGAACAGGCGCATGCAGAAAATGCTGTCCACCGAGTTGTCTGGCAAGTCGATGGCAAACGCCGATGTCTGCAAAGGACGTACCCGCGCCACCACCTCTGGCGGTTGCGCGGTACAGGCTGTCTCGATCATCGCTTCGGAGTTGTCGGCGCCGATGATCACCCGGTTGGGCTTTTCTGCCAGCAACGGCCAGAAGCGGCCGGCACCGCATGGCAGGTCGAGGACCAGGCCAGGCTCACCCGCCAATGCCAGGGCGCGACGCGCCAGCTGCTCATCTCGCTTGTGGGAAAGGCGACGCGCCAGGCCATCCTGGTGCTTGAGAAAGTACTCGCGCGCATGTTCTTTGTCGTACTTCTCGGAAAATTCAAGCTTGATGGGGCTACGCATTGGGCATCTCCTGACTCCATTCCGCCCACATTAGGTAAGCAAGCGTAGGAATCAGGTCATGCCGATGTGAAAAAAATGTTGAGCCCCGCATGACCTGTTACAACAGATTACTAGACCAAAGCCTCCGGGTCGCCCTTGGCCGCAGTATTGCTCAGGTCCACCCTGAAACGGCAGCCGTGCGGCAAGGTCGATGTCAGGGTGACACGCCAGCCCTGGTCGTCACAGATCCGCTGCACCAGCGACAGGCCCAGGCCCAGGCCCTCGCCGCGCCGCTCATCGCCGCGCACGAACGGCCGGAACATCGCCTCGCGCTGTTCTTCCGGGATACCCACGCCACTGTCCTCTACGCTGAAACCGTTGGCTTCCAGGCTCAGGCGGATGTAGCCGCTGTCGGTGTAATGCGCAGCATTGCGCAGCAAGTTGCCCATCACCGACTGCAGGAAGGTGGCGTTGTACAGCACCGGGCTGGCACTGACGCGGCCATCGAAATACAGGGCCAGGCCTTTCTGCTCGATGGTGTCGCGCCAGACCCCGACGAGTTCGTCGGCCACTTCCCGCAGGGTGGCCCGTGAAGCCACCGCGCCCTCGTCGCGCTGTGCCCGGGCCAGCATCAGAAAGGTCTTGACCAGTTCACGCATTTCTTCCGTGGCACGCGCCACACGTTCCACCTGGCTGCGCGAGCGGGCGTCCAGCGTCGGGTTCTCCATCAGCAGTTCGCACGAAGTGGCCAGCACCATCAAGGGCGTGCGCAGTTCGTGGCTGACGTCGCTGGTGAACAACCGTTCGCGGGTCAGCGCATCGCGCAGGCGGCCCAGGGTATCGTCGAAGGCTACCGCCAGCTGGCCGACTTCGTCCGCGGCATAGTCCGGCGCCAGCGGCGGGGCCAGGCCCAGCAACTGGTCGCGGTGACGAACCTGGCGCGCCAGGCGGATCACCGGCGCCATCACCCGACGCGCCACCAGCCAGCCGAGGATGACCGCCAGCACCAGGCTGAGCACGAAGCCCACCACCACTACCGCGAACAGCACGCGCTCGCGCTCTTCGAAGTCGCTCTGGTCCTGCAGCAGCACATAACGGCGGCCATCGACGATCTCGACCATGGCGTGGTACGACAGCTGGTCGCGGAATACCTCGTGGAAGCCGCGGTCGAGATGACGCAGGTCCTTGGGCAGCTCGAAGTCGTCACGCCCGCCACTGAAGTAGAACAACTGGTCGGGGCGTGGCCGGTGGCTCCAGTCGCTGACGCTGTCCATGCGCAGCAGGCGCTGCAGGTCACCGCCCAGCACCGAGGAAATCAGCCGCTCTTCGACCAGGTGCACGGTGCCGACGATGCCGAAGGCGAAGGCCCCGGCCACTAACGCGCTCATCAGGGCAAAGGCGATGATGATGCGCTGGGCAAGGCTTTGCTTAAACTCCATCACGGCCCTCGGCGAGGCGATAGCCGACGCCATGGACGGTATGCAGCAGCGGTTTTTCGAACGGCTTGTCGATCACCTGGCGCAGTTGGTGCACGTGGCTGCGCAGGCTGTCGCTGTCGGGGCAATCATCGCCCCACAGGGCTTCCTCCAGCACTTCGCGGCGCAATACGTGCGGGCTTTTCTGCATCAGCACCGCCAGCAGCTTGAGGCCGACCGGGTTGAGCTTGAGCAGGCGGCCCTGGCGGCTGACTTCAAGGGTGTCGAGGTCATAGCTGAGGTCGGCCACCTGCAGGGTGCGGCGCCCGCCACCCTGGGCTCGGCGCAGCACAGCTTCGATGCGGGCTGCCAGCTCCGACAGGGCGAAGGGCTTGAGCAGGTAGTCGTCGGCACCGGAGCGGAAGCCTTGCAGGCGGTCGTCCAGTTGGTCGCGGGCGGTGAGCATGATCACCGGCGTGTCACGGCGGGCGTCTTCGCGCAGGCGCTTGCACAGGGTATAGCCGTCGATGCCGGGCAGCATGATGTCGAGCACGATCAGGTCGTAGTGCTCGGTGGCAGCCAGGTGCAGGCCGGACAGGCCATCCTGGGCGCAGTCGACGGTGTAGCCTTTCATGCCCAGGTAATCGGCCAGGTTGGCCAGGATATCGCGGTTGTCTTCAACCAAAAGAATGCGCATCGGTTTCTCCTGTGCGGCGCTTCTCGCTGTGGTGCGCGGCAGGCGCAGCTTAAGGCCTATGCCTGCAGGGTGCCAGCCCCAGGGATAATTCACCGCACTTGACGGTTTTTTCACTGATCCTTCACGGACACAGGATAGCGGGCGGTCGACAATGCCCGATCTTTTTCGCGCCCTGGAGCCGTCATGCAGCAACCAACCCGCCCTCGCCCGATCAATTTCTGGCTGTACCTTGGGCTCCCCCTGGCGACCGCGCTGGGCTTGATCCTGCTGGAACTGACCTCGATCGACATGGACATTGCCAACCTGTTCTTCGACCCTGCTGCCGGGCAGTTCATCGGCCGCCACAGTTATTTGCTGGAGAACATCCTGCATGACCGGGTCAAGCAAGTGGTGATCCTGCTGGGCGTGCTGTCGCTACTGACCTTTGCCGCCAGCTTCTTCGTGAAGCGCCTGTTCGGCTGGCGCCGTGAACTGGGCTGCCTGGTGCTGGCACTGGGCCTGTCCACGGCGTTTGTCACGCCGCTGAAAAAGGTCACCCAGGTGCAGTGCCCGTGGAGCCTGACCCAGTTTGGCGGCACCGAGACCTACAGCAAGCTGCTGGAACCGCGACCGGCAACCGAAAAGCCCGGGCTGTGCTGGCCGGGCGGGCATGCGGCGACCGGGTTCTGCCTGTTTGGCTTGTTCTTCATGCTGCGTGACCGCAAGCCGCGGCTGGCGCGGGTGGCATTTGCAGTGGCGCTGATAGCCGGCTCAGTGCTGTCGGTTGGCAGGATGATGCAAGGGGCGCACTTCCTTTCGCATAACGTGTGGACGGCGGTGTTCTGCTGGTTGATCGGGTTGGGGTCGTATTACCTGGTTCTGTATCGTCGGGGAATGGCTGAGGTACCTGCCGCTGAGCGTAGCGTCGCCTGACCCAGGGGCCGCTTTGCGGCCTACTCACAGTTGCAGGTGCAAAACGGCGCAGCGCTCCTGGCATTAAGCCTTACCTGACATTTTTACCAGTGTCTTCGACTCAAGTTATCGGCCACACTTTCCAGGCCAGATGAGAAGAGCTTGAAATTCGATGACTACTCGATGCAATTTCTTTTACCTCAGCAGCCAATTAAGTGTAGAGCTGTCCGAAACGCAGTCGCGCTACGCATTTCAAGCAAGTCATCACTTGCTGGCCCAGCTTCATTCAACGGCAAGCAATGCGGCACTGCTCACCACTGACACTCAAAATACAGTGCAGCACTGGCATCTCACAGGCAGTACGCTGCAATTCGTCCATAGCGTCTATGGACATTGCAGCGATGCCTCAGCAGCATTGCTTTTTCTCAGCTTCAGCGGGCAGCATCTCGACATCCCCACCAATGCCTACCTCTTGGGATCAGGCTATAGGGCTTATAGTCCGACGAAAATGCGGTTTCACTCACCGGATACCTTGAGCCCGTTCGGCGCAGGTGGGCTCAATGCTTACGCTTACTGTGCAGGGGACCCAATCAATGCCTCTGACCCCAGCGGACATTCACGGCTACGAAGGTCCAACTCAGTACCAACCCTGCACGCCCAACCTAAATTGCGAAGACTCTCCATGCCAGAACTACAGGGTGTACCTGCAGGGCTAGAAAAAATTTCGCACCTGCCGCCCATGGACAAGATTCTTTCACATCTGGGTAATAAGGATCTCATAAACCTTTCCCAAACATCCAAAGCGCTCGCGAACACCATCGGCGCCCGCTCTTTGCATAGGGCTAAACAGCTTTCCGATTCAATGGAGATTCTCGCTGCAGCTGAAGGTAATCGGGAGGGTATTCTGCCAAAACATGCTTTAGAAATGGCCGCTGAGCGCTACCCTGATTACAAACCTGGAGCCAAGGATCTCATGAAGGTATGGCAGACCTCTAGAGAGGCAGACAGTTATCAGGGAACTTCAACCACGACCTCCGTGTTTGTTGGTCCCCGCGGAATCCTCGGCATCCGGCAAGGACATCAAAAGCATTACCTATCGCCCATCTGACTTTGACATTAACCTTGAAAGCAAAAAGCCCCGGCTCTCACGAGCCGGGGCTTTCTGATGGTGCAGGGGGTAAGGCTGGCTTACATCATGCCGCCCATGCCACCCATGCCGCCCATGTCAGGCATGCCAGCAGCTGGCTTGTCTTCCGGCAGGTCGGCAACCATGGCTTCGGTGGTGATCATCAGACCGCCGATCGAAGCAGCAGCTTGCAGCGCCGAACGGGTGACCTTGGCTGGGTCCAGGATGCCCATCTCGATCATGTCGCCGTATTCGCCGGTGGCAGCGTTGTAACCGAAGTTACCCGAACCTTGCTTGACCTTGTCAGCGACAACGCTTGGCTCGTCGCCGGCGTTGGCAGTGATCTGGCGCAGCGGCGCTTCAACGGCGCGACGCAGCAGGGCGATACCGACGTTCTGGTCTTCGTTGTCGCCTTTGAGGTTGGCAATGGCAGCCAGGGAGCGAACCAGGGCCACACCACCGCCAGGCACCACGCCTTCTTCAACGGCTGCACGGGTAGCGTGCAGGGCGTCTTCAACGCGGGCTTTCTTCTCTTTCATTTCAACTTCGGTGCCGGCACCCACCTTGATCACGGCAACACCGCCAGCCAGCTTGGCCAGACGCTCTTGCAGCTTCTCACGGTCGTAGTCCGAGGAAGTCTCTTCGATCTGGGCACGGATC
Organism: Pseudomonas sp. SF2; assembly: GCF_036858055.1. Taxonomy (NCBI): domain Bacteria; kingdom Pseudomonadati; phylum Pseudomonadota; class Gammaproteobacteria; order Pseudomonadales; family Pseudomonadaceae; genus Pseudomonas; species Pseudomonas sp. SF2. The sequence goes on from NZ_JAMBDI010000011.1 coordinate 49,371, forward strand.
TGCTTGACGCGTGCTTCGATCTCGCCGTCGGCGCCAGCGCCGTCGATGATGGTGGTGTTTTCCTTGGACAGGATGACGCGCTTGGCGTTACCCAGGTGCTCCAGGGTAGCGGTTTCCAGGGACAGGCCGATTTCTTCGGAGATGACCTGGCCGCCAGTCAGGACGGCGATGTCCTGCAGCATGGCCTTGCGACGGTCGCCGAAGCCTGGGGCCTTGACCGCTGCAACCTTGACGATGCCGCGCATGTTGTTGACTACCAGGGTAGCCAGGGCTTCGCCTTCAACGTCTTCGGCAACGATCAGCAGTGGGCGGCCGGCCTTGGCAACGGCTTCCAGAACTGGCAGCAGCTCGCGGATGTTGGAGATCTTCTTGTCGACCAGCAGCAGCAGCGGGCCTTCCAGCTCGGCAACCATGGTGTCCGGCTTGTTGACGAAGTACGGCGACAGGTAGCCACGGTCGAACTGCATGCCCTCTACAACGGACAGTTCGTTTTCCAGGCCCGAGCCTTCTTCAACGGTGATCACGCCTTCTTTACCGACTTTTTCCATGGCTTCGGCGATGATCTCACCGATGGAGTTGTCGGAGTTGGCGGAGATGGTACCTACCTGGGCGATGGCCTTGGAGTCGGCGCATGGCTTGGACAGGTTCTTCAGCTCGGCGACAACGGCAGCGGTGGCCTTGTCGATGCCGCGCTTCAGGTCCATCGGGTTCATGCCGGCAGCGACGGCTTTCAGGCCTTCGTTGACGATGGCCTGAGCCAGAACGGTAGCGGTGGTGGTGCCGTCACCGGCAGCGTCGTTGGCCTTGGAAGCAACTTCCTTGACCAGCTGGGCGCCCATGTTTTCGAAAGCGTCTTTCAGCTCGATTTCTTTGGCGACGGATACGCCGTCCTTGGTGATGGTCGGCGCGCCGAAGCTCTTGGCCAACACTACGTTGCGGCCTTTCGGGCCCAGGGTAGCTTTTACCGCGTCAGCCAGAACGTTGACACCAACCAGCATTTTTTTACGAGCGGAATCGCCGAATTTTACGTCTTTAGCAGCCATGATCGTTTAATCCTTGGAATTCTTTGGAGTAACGGGAAGTCGGGGAAATCAGCCTTCGATAACGGCGAGAATTTCGTTCTCGGCCATGACCAGCAGGTCTTCGCCATCGACTTTCACGGTGTTGCTGCCCGAGTAAGGGCCGAAAACCACTTTGTCACCCACTTTCACGGCCAGCGCACGCACTTCGCCGTTGTCCAGGATGCGACCGGTGCCGACGGCGACAACTTCGCCGCGGTTTGGTTTTTCAGCGGCCGAACCTGGCAGGACGATACCGCCAGCGGTTTTCGATTCTTCTTCGCTGCGACGGATGACTACGCGGTCATGCAGAGGACGAAGCTTCATTGTCGATCTCTCCCAAATAGTGGTTTTCATCGGCCGGTGTCGACACCGGCGGGTTGATGCTGTCCGGCGTTGCCGGGGGTGGCCCGCAATGGGCGAACCACCTGAGTTATGCCTGGTGTTGCCACCAGAAACCTTGCGGTGACCACTACATGAGGCCGCCATATTCAATTACAAGGCTTGTTTCAGAAAATTTTTCACTAGCGTCTTTGGCCCCGTAAAAAGCTGGGGCCGCTTCGCGCCCCTTTCGCGACACAAGGCCGCTCCCACAGGAGGTATGCGTCCCCTGCCGGAGCGGCCTTGCGTCGGGAAAGGGGCGCGAAGCGGCCCCCGGTTGTTACTTGTCGCGGCGCTCGTACTCGCCTTCGATCACGTTCGGACGGTGCCCGCCATCACGCGGCTGTGCCTGGAACGGGTCGTCCTGGAAGGCGCGCTGGCGCATGGCCTGGGCCTCGGCACGCTCGCGCATCTTGCGCGCAGCCAGGTGACGGGTGAATGGCAGCAGGCACAGCAGGCCCAGCACGTCGCTGATGAAACCTGGCAGCAACAGCAGGCCACCACCAACAGCCAGCATCATGCCCTGGAACATGTCCTCGGCGGGCAGTTCGCCGCGCTGCAGGCTTTCACGGGCGCGCAATGCGGTGGCCAGCCCGGCCACCCGCATCACCAGCACACCCAGGGCGGAGCCGGCGATGATCAGCAGCAGCGCCGGGAAAAAACCGATGGCGGCACTGACCTTCACGAAGACGAACAGCTCCAGCACGGGAAACAGGAGAAACAACAATAGAAAAGCACGCATCAAAGCATTCCTCGTTGGAAGAGAACCTTCCTGTAAGACCAACAGATGGATGCGTGCGCTCGGCTTTTCAACCCTCGACTTCCGTCGCAACCGGCCACTGGTCGGCGCGGGCCAGTAAAACCAGGGCTTCGCGGACTTGTGTCGGTGTGTTGCAAGTACTGGGGAAAGGTAACCAGTGCACCGCCTGACCAATACGCAGGTGCATGCCTTCGCTGTCCACCCCGACCATTTGCGCCGGCGCATGGCGTGGCAAATCGGTCAGCTCCACATAATGGGCGATGGCGTTGGCGTGGTCATTGTTCATGTGCTCGACCATGCTTGCCTCGGCCTTGCCGGCGAACGGGTTGGCCAGGGTCACCTGGTCGAGCCAGTGGATCGCGCCGAAGCCGCCGATGTAGCGGTGGCGCACCGGCTGTAGCACCCAGAAGTCGAAGTCGTGGGCCTTGTGGTAGTTGGCTGCGTCCGGGAAATAGCGGTAGTAACGCTCGGCGGCGGCCTCGATGGCGGCCTCCTCCACCAGCTTGTGTGCCTCGGCCATCACCGTCAGGCGCCCCACGGCCTGTACGTCCTCGGCTTCGCGCTCACCTACCAGCAGCGAGCACTTGGGGTCTTTCTGCAGGTTGTGGGTGTGCTGGGCGATGCGGCTGATCAGGATCAGCGGGTTGCCCTGGGCGTCCAGGCAGTACGGCACGACCGAGCCGAAGGGGTAGCCGGGCATCGACTTGGAATGGGTCGAGAGCACGCCGCGGTATTCCTTGAGCAGCAGCTCCCGGGCGGGACGGATGGCGTTGGTACTCACTTGGGGGCGGCTCCTGGCGGCAGACTGGATGGGGACAAGATAAGCATTATCAGATCCAGTGCCAATGGGGCTGCTTTGCAGCCCATCGCGACACAAGGCCGCTCCCACATGGACCGATGTACATCTTGCCTTTGTGGGAGCGGCCTTGTGTGGCGAAAGGGGCGCAACGCGCCCCCGGCGGTTTACCAGGTAACGCCGAAGCCTGCGGTATAGCGGGTCTTGTCCAGGTCACTGTCCCGCGTACCGGTGATGATGTCCTTCTCCGCCTTGAGGTTGAGCGAGGCCCACTCGGTGACCTTGTAGCGCAGGCCAACCTCGGCATCCAGTGCATAATCGGCCACGCCACCCAGCGGTTTGGCGAACTCGCCGTTGGTGAACAGCTGCACGTTCTTGCCGATCAGGTAGCGGGTGTAGTCCCACTTCACCGCCGCAGAATAGAAGTTGTCCTTGGCGCCATCCTGGTATTCGAAGTCGGTGCGGTTGATCAGCGAACCCAGCGAGAACGCGCCCAGTTCGTCGTCCCAGAACTGGTAACCCGGGCCGGTACCCACGGTGCGCTGGCGGGCCAGGTCTTCGATGCGGTCGCGCTTGTACTCCATGCGCCCCTGCCAGAACCACTTCTCGGTGAGGAAGCGGTCCAGGGCATACTCGGCACTCCAGTTGTCGGTGGTGGTGACGTCGTCCTTGGTCTCGCGGTTGTATTCGCCTTCGGCGTTGTGCCGCCAGCGGCCATGGCGGGCGCTGGTCTTGAAACCGACGTCGTAGTCGTCGGTGTCGTTCTCGGCGCGCTTGTAGTCCAGCGCCACGTCAACGTTGCCCTTCCACACGAAGTCCTCGACCAGCGGCTTGGGCTTCATGATCTGCTCGATGCTGGCCAGCTCCACGGTCTTCGGCGCATCGCCATTGGCCAGGGTCACCTTGCCGGGCTCGGCGGCCTTCAGCGACTTGGCCCGCTCACCGCTGTAGGCGTCCTGCTTGACCAGCATTTCCTGGTCGCTCTGCAGGGTCTGGACCTCTTTCCAGTCCAGGGCGATGGAACCGCCATAGGGGGTTTCCAGCAGCAGCTTGCCGCCGTCGAAGACTTTGATCTTGCCGCTGAGCCGATCACCGTTCTTCATCCACACGGTGTCGGCGAACACCGGGGAGGCGCACAGGGAAACAGCAAGCAGGCACAACAAGGATCTAGAATACATAAGCGGGCTATTGTTTGCAGACTACGGGTTCGATTTGACGAAAAAAGCCGGGCATTATCCAGATAACGACGACCAGAGCAAGGACAGACCGGGAGCATGCCGTTGAGTTCAACTCTCATTTGCCAGACCGCCGGTCCGGTTTCATCTGCAGCCCAGGGAGGGCCTGATGTCTGATGGATATGAACACGCCCTCGACTCCGCCGAGGGCCGACGGACGGCGCTGTATTCGGTACTCGGCCAAGTGCCGGCCGGCAAGGTGGTCAGCTATGGCCAGCTGGCCGAGCTGGCGGGGCTTGGGCGGGCGGCACGCTGGGTCGGGCGCACCCTTGGGCAACTGCCCGCGGACACCCGTCTGCCCTGGCACCGGGTGCTCGGCGCAGGCGGCCGGCTGAGCCTGGCACTGGGTACCCCGTCGGGGGATGAACAACGGGCGCGGCTGCGCGCGGAGGGTGTAAATGTAACCAACAATCGTGTGGATATGACGCGCCATGGCTGGCGCCCGATGGAGCACAGCGGTTAGAGTGCGCGCTTTGTTTTCGCAAACTTGAGGCAGATGTTGGCCCATGCCCCGTAAAACCTGGCGCGCTGCGCTTGCTGCCTATGCCAGCCCGTCAACCTTGGTACTTTTGCTGCTCGGCTTCGCCGCCGGTCTGCCCTACATGCTGGTGTTCTCCACCCTTTCGGTGTGGTTGCGCGAAGCGGGCGTGGCCCGCGAGACCATTGGTTACGCCAGCCTGATCGGCCTGGCCTACGCCTTCAAGTGGGTGTGGTCACCGCTGCTCGACCAATGGCGCCTGCCGCTGCTCGGCAGCCTGGGGCGCCGGCGTTCGTGGCTGCTGCTGTCGCAGGCGCTGGTGGTGATCGGGCTGGTCGGCATGAGCCTGTGCGACCCGCAGCAGCACCTGTCATGGCTGATCGCCCTGGCGGTACTGGTGGCCTTCGCTTCGGCCACCCAGGACATCGCCGTCGATGCCTACCGCCTGGAAATCGCCGACGACCAGCGCCAGGCCGCGCTCGCCGCCAGCTACATGGCCGGCTACCGGGTGGCGGCCCTGCTGGCCACGGCTGGTGCACTGTTCTTCGCCGAGTGGTTCGGCTCCACCGGTTTCAGCTACCTGCACAAGGCCTGGGCCGGCACCTACGTCATGTTCGCGGTGATGATGCTGCCCGCCGTATTCACCACCCTGATCATGCGCGAGCCACCCGTGCCCATGCGTACCCAGCTGTCGGCAGCGCGCTATGGGCTGGTGCACCAACTGGCCTCGGTGTTCGTGCTGATCATCCTGCTGGTGTCAGTACCGGCCAGCTTCACCCAGATGTTCAATACCGGCTGGTCCAGCGTCATCTCCGGTGATGCCACGCCACTGGACCTGCTGCTGGAAGACCGCGCCTTCCTGCGCCTGATCCTCTATGTGCTGCTGACCTGGGCGTGCCTGTCGAGCCTGGGCCGTCGCGGCCTGGCCCCGGTGCTGACCCCGGTCAACGACTTCATCGCCCGCTACCGCTGGCAGGCCTTGCTGTTGCTCGGCCTGATCGCCACCTATCGCATGTCGGACACGGTCATGGGCGTGATGGCCAACGTGTTCTACATCGACATGGGCTTCACCAAGGACCAGATCGCCAGCGTCAGCAAGATCTTCGGCCTGATCATGACTTTGGTCGGCGCCGGGGTTGGCGGCCTGCTGATCGTGCGCTTCGGCATCATGCCCATCCTGTTCATCGGCGGTGCGGCCTCGGCGGGCACCAACATCCTGTTCCTGATGCTGGCCGACATGGGCCCGAACCTGCAAATGCTGGTGGTAACCATCTCGCTGGACAACTTCAGCTCCGGCCTGGCCACTTCGGCTTTCGTCGCTTACCTGTCGAGCCTGACCAACCTGAAGTTCTCGGCTACCCAGTATGCGTTGCTCAGCTCGATCATGCTGCTGTTGCCGAGGCTGATCGGGGGGTATTCAGGGGTCATGGTGGAGAAGTTCGGTTACCACGACTTCTTCCTGATCACTGCCCTGCTGGGCGTGCCGACGTTGATCCTGATTGCCCTGCAATGGCGCCAGGAAGCCGGGCCGGGCAAGCCGGTGGCTGAGGAAGGTTCGGCGGCCGAGCGGCCCTGACAGATTTGTATTGCCTGTACCGGCCTCTTCGCGGGCTTGCCCGCTCCCACAGGTAAAGCACTGCCCTTGAGAGCTGTGCAGTCCCTGTGGGAGCGGGCAAGCCCGCGAAGAGGCCGGTACAGGTAATCAAAGATTATTGAGTGACAGCCCCTTCCCCAGGCCGCCCACCCACCACGAACCACAGCGGCCACAGCGCCAAGGCCCCCGCCACACCCGCCGCCAGGGCAAAGTGCAGCAAGCTGGCCCCGGCACCAATCATCGCCAGCACCGCCCCACCCAGCCCCAGCAAGGCAATGGTGATCATCCCCAGCATGGCCGAGACCAGGCCTTTGCTCTGCTCGCTGGCGAACAGCGTCATGCGATACAGCACCGCGTTGGCCACGCCCAACCCCAGCGCGTACAGCGACATGCCCGCCACCACGCTGGTCACGCTTGGCCAGTACCAGGTCGCCAGCAGCATCAGGCACAGGCCGGCCAGGTAAGGCCACAACGCACCGCGCACCAGCGCCGGCAGCGGATAGCGGTCGGCGATGCGGTTGATGATCAGGTTGCCAAGGATCAGTCCGCCAAACACCGGCAACTGCCACAAGGCGTACGCCATGGTGCTCAACCCCTCGTCGTGGATCAGCAGCACCGGTGACAGGCCAATCCAGCCAATCAGCGGCAAACCGACCAGGCCCAGGGCTGCGCTGCCAGCGACAAAGCGACGGTTGGCCAGCAACTGGCCGTAACCGGCCAGCAGCGGCAGCAGGTGGATCGGCGTGAACGCCAGGCGCGAGCCGTCACGGCGCTCCACGCCCAGGGTTTCCGGCATCAGCCGGTACAGCAACAGCCAGGCCACGACCGCGCCGATGGCAAAGGCCACGAACAGCCAGCGCCAGTCCAGCCACTGCAGCAGCAAGGTGCCCACCAGCGGCCCGAGCAGTGGCGAGAGCAAGGCGATATTGGCCAGCAGGGCCATCATGCGCACGGCGTCCGCCTCACTGAAGGCTTCGTTCAGGGCCGGGTAGCTGACCGTGACCACAAAGCCCAGGCCGATACCCTGCAGCAGGCGCAGCACGTTGAACAGGCCGATGTCGTGGACCCAGAAGGAGGCCAGGCAGGCCGCGCCGAAGAACGCGCAACCGGTCAGCAGCAACGGGCGCCGGCCATAGCGGTCGGCCAGCGGGCCGATCAGCCATTGCAGCACCACGCCGCCCAGCAGGTACAGGTTGAGGGCGTGGGGAATGTATTCGGGGCTGGCGTTCAGGTCGCCGACCACCACCGGCATGGCCGGCATGACGGCATCGCTGGCCAGGTAGGTGAGCAGCTCGAACAGGGCCAGGGTCAGGCCGAACAGCAAGGCGCGCAGGGGGGTGATGTACAGCAGTGGTTTCATGATGGCGTATCGGGTGTGGCAGGTGGGGTCAGGCTATATGCCAGAAATCCCGGGGTATTGCTGTGAACAAGTGTAAAAAAGCCGGGGCCGCTTTGTGCCCCGGCTTCAGCGCGGTATTACTGCGCTGCAGTCTCCTGCACCACGCGAATCACCCGCTGCGGGAACGGAATGTCGATCCCTTCGGCCTTCAACCGGTCACGCGCATGCTCGTTGAGCATGAACATCACATCCCAGTAATCGGCGGTCTTGGTCCACAAGCGCAACGACACGGTGATCGAGCTGTCGCCCAGGGTCGCGACCACCGCCTGCGGCGCCGGGTCGGACAGCACACGCGGGTCCTGCGCCAGCTCCAGCAACACGTTGCGGGCCTTCTGCAGGTCGGCCTCATAGTCCACGCCCACGTCGAACACCACCTTGCGCGTCGGCTGGCGGTTGGTGTTGGTGATGATGCCGTTGGACAGGCTGCCGTTGGGCATGATCACGGTCTTGTTGTCACCGGTACGCACCACGGTGTGGAAGATCTGGATGCTGTCGACGGTACCGGCCACGCCTTGCGCCTCGATCCAGTCACCGATGCGGAACGGGCGGAATAGCAGGATCAGCACACCACCGGCGAAGTTTGCCAGGCTGCCCTGCAACGCCAGACCGATGGCCAGCGTGGCACCACCAATCGCGGCCACGAACGAAGTGGTCTCAATGCCGATCATCGAGGCAACGCTGATCGCCAGCATGACCTTGAGGATGATGTTAGCCAGGGTGCGGATGAAGCCCTGCAGTGCCGGGTCTTGTACGCGCAAACCCACCAGCCTGGCGAGTCGATCACTGACCACGTTGGTAAGCCACCAGCCGATCGCCAAGGTCAGCAGTGCCAGCAGCAGGCGGCTGCCGTATTCCATGATCAAGGGGACCCAGGTCTGCGATTGGCGGACCAGCTGATCGACTTCAGCGCTCAAATCCATATTCATCTCCTGATGCCGAGCGGCATGTACACGTATAGCAGGCCGCCGTCGGTTCGGCGGCCATGGCCCCCATGGACATCATTACGCCATCGGGGTTCCGGACAACCCTGCGATCAGTCGCGGAAGTTGTTGAACTGCAGCGGCATGTCGAATTCCTTGGTACGCAGCAGGGCAATGGCTTCCTGCAGGTCGTCACGCTTTTTACCGGTAACGCGCACCTGCTCGCCCTGGATCGCGGCCTGCACTTTCAGCTTGGCATCCTTGATGGTGGCGACGATCTTCTTCGCCAGGTCCTTGTCGATGCCTTCGCGGAACTTGGCTTCCTGCTTCTTTTCCTTGCCCGAGGCGTACGGGTCCTTGGTTTCCAGGCACTTCACGTCGATCTTGCGCTTGACCAGCGCCAGGCGCAGGATTTCCAGCATCGCTTCGAGCTGGAACTCTTCCTCGGCGGTGAGCATCACGGTCTGCTCTTTGTCCTTGAACTCGAAGGTACCCTTGCCCTTGAGGTCGTAGCGGCGGTCCAGATCCTTGATGGCGTTGTCGACCGCGTTCTGCACTTCGTGCTTGTCCAGTTCCGATACCACGTCGAACGAAGGCATGGTTGTTCTCCCAAAATAAAAGCGCGCTCAGGCTGAAGATGGAGCGCGCTGGGTTTGACGGTTAAAATGCGGGCTCATTATAACGGGTTGCGAAACGCATATGAGCAGCACCTGGCATATTCTCGGCGCCGGCAGCCTGGGCAGCCTATGGGCTTGCCGCCTGGCGCGCGCGGGCAAGGCAGTGCGCCTGATCCTGCGTGACGGGCAACGGCTGCAGGCCTACCAGCAGGCCGGCGGCCTGACCCTGGTCGAACAGGACCAGCCCCGCCACTTCGCCATCCCCGCCGAAACCGCGCAGGCACCCGGCCCGATCCATCGCCTGCTGGTGGCCTGCAAGGCCTACGACGCCGCCCCGGCTATCGCCGGCGTGGCACCGCGTCTGGCCGAGGGCGCCGAAGTGCTACTGCTGCAGAACGGCCTGGGCAGCCAGGACGAAGTCGCCGACCTGGTGCCGCGCACGCGCTGCATCTTCGCCTCCAGTACCGAAGGGGCGTTTCGCGAGGGTGACTGGCAGGTACGCTTTGCCGGCCACGGCTTCAACTGGCTGGGTGACCCACGCAACCCGACGATCCCGGCCTGGTTCGACGACCTGCACCAGGCGGGTATCCCCGCCGAGTGGACGCTGGACATCCTCACCCGCCTGTGGCGCAAGCTGGCGCTCAACTGTGCCATCAACCCGCTGACCGTACTGCACGACTGCCAGAACGGCGGGCTGCTGGGGCACCTGGGTGAAGTGGATGCCCTGTGCGGCGAGCTGGCCCAACTGCTGCGCCGCTGTGGCCAGCCAGAAGCGGCAGACGGGCTGGACGAAGAAGTACAGCGGGTGATCCTCGCCACCGCGGCCAACTACTCTTCCATGTACCAGGATGTACGCGCAGGCCGACGCACCGAGGTGCACTACCTGCTTGGCCACGCCTGTCGCGCCGCCGGCCGCCATGGCCTGCAGCTGCCAGAGCTGGAACGCCTGCTGCAGCGCCTGGTCGATAACCTGCGCGTGCGTGGTTTGCCCTGCGACTGACGCGGCCCTTTAAACGGATACGGATATTGCCTAGCCCATGACCTTGCGCCAACGCCTGGAAAACCTCCCGGTCGGGCAGAAACTGCTGGCGGCCCTGCTGGTGTTGCTGGTGACCATCTTGCTGGTGGCCAACCTCACTTTCATCAGCGCCGCCTACTGGATTACCCAGGAAAGCATGGCACCGCAGGCACTGCACACCATCGGCCGGCTGGTGGCCAACCCGCAGCTGGCGGCACGCGCCGGCGATGCGCCGGACACCGCCAGCGCCCTGCTCAAGGAACTGGACAGCTATACGCCGCTGCGCGCCGCCGCTGTCTATGGAGGCGATGGCCGCATACTGGCGCAGTTGCAGCACGGCGAGCCGCTGGCCCTGCCCAGGCGTTTTCGCGACATTGACGGCTGGCGCCTGATGGAGTTTCGCAGCACCCAGCTGATCCGCATGCCACGTGACGCCAACCCGCCAGCGCACCTGCTGCTGGTGGCCAGCAGCGAATTGCCCACAGCCTTCTACACCGGCACTCTCAGCGCCAGCCTGGGCATCCTGGTGTTCAGCATCCTGCTGTGGATCGTCATTGCCCGGCAAATCAAACGCCTGATCACCCAGCCGATCAACCAGCTCGAAGAGCTCAGCCGCCAGGTCACCCGCGAAGAGAGCTATGCCCTGCGTGCGCAGCGCGGCAACGACGACGAAATCGGCAGCCTGGCCGAAGCGTTCAACACCATGCTCTCGCGCATCGAGGCCCGCGAACAGCAACTCAAGCGCACCCGCGACGAGTTCCAGGAGGCCTATGACCAGGCCCAGGGCCTGGCCGAGGAAACCCGCCACACCAACCGCAAACTGGAGCTGGAAGTCCAGGTGCGCAGCAAGATCGAGAAAAAACTCACCGGTTTCCAGAACTACCTCAACAGCATCATCGACTCGATGCCCTCGGCGCTGATCGCCCTCGACGAACAGCTCTACGTGACCCAGTGGAACCACGAAGCCACGGTGCTTTCCGGCACGCCACTGGACGAAGCGCTGAACCAGCCGATCTTCATCGCCTTCGAACCGCTCAAGCCGTTCCTGCCGCAGTTGAAGGAAACCGTGGAGAAACACCGCGTTGCGAAGATCGAGCGGGTCACCTGGCCCAAAGGCGACGACCTGCGCCACTACGCCCTGACCTTCTACCCGCTGACCGGTGGCGGCGGCCGTGGCGTGGTCATCCGCATCGACGACATCACCCAGCGCCTGTCGCTGGAAGAAATGATGGTGCAATCGGAGAAGATGCTTTCGGTCGGTGGCCTGGCCGCCGGCATGGCCCACGAGATCAACAACCCGCTAGGCGCGATCCTGCACAACGTGCAGAACATCCGCCGGCGCCTGTCACCAGAGCTGCCGCGCAACCAGGAGCAGGCCGAGGAACTGGGCATCGACCTGCCCACGGTCAACCGCTACCTGGAGAGCCGCGAAGTGCCGCAATTGCTCGACGGCATCCAGCAGGCCGGTGCCCGGGCGGCAAAGATCGTCACCCACATGCTCAGTTTCAGCCGACGCAGCAATCGCCAGCTGGCACCGTGCGACCTGCCGGCGCTGATCGACCAGGCGGTGGAGATTGCCAGCAACGACTTCGACCTGGCCATCGGCTTCGACTTCAAGGGCCAGGCCATCGTGCGCCAGTTCGACCCCGAACTGGGGCCGGTGCCATGCACCGCCAACGAACTGGAGCAGGTGCTGCTCAACCTGCTGAAAAACGCCGCCCAGGCCATCCACCAGCGGCCGCAGCCGAGCGAGCCCGGGCGCATCATCCTGCGTACCCGCTTGAACCCGCCATGGGCGGAAATCCAGGTCGAGGACAACGGCGTCGGCATGCCCGAGGGGGTGCGCAAGCGCACTTTCGAACCGTTCTTCACCACCAAGGAAATCGGCCAGGGCACCGGCCTGGGCCTGTCGGTCTCGTACTTCATCATCACCAACAACCACAAGGGGCAGATGGAAGTACAGTCCACGCCCGGCCAGGGCACCTGCTTCACCCTGCGCCTGCCCCTCGGCCAGCCGGCAACGGCGGCGCCGGCCAAAACGGAGAAGTGACATGGGCTACCGCCTGTCGAAGATCTACACCCGCACCGGCGACAAAGGCGAAACAGGCCTGGGCGACGGACGCCGGGTGCCCAAGGACCACCCACGGATCGAGGCCATTGGCGAGGTGGACAGCCTGAACAGCCAGTTGGGTTTGCTACTGGCGGGGCTGGCCGAACAAGGGCTGGATGAAGTGAGCGCGGTGTTGGCGCCGTGTCAGCACCGCTTGTTCGACCTGGGTGGTGAGTTGGCGATGCCCAGTTACCAGGCGTTGAACCAGGCGGAGGTGGAACGGCTGGAGGCGGCGATCGATGTGTGGAACGAAGAGCTGGGGCCGTTGAAGAACTTCATTTTGCCCAGTGGTTCGGCGCTGGTGGCACAGGCACATGTGTGCCGCAGCCTGGCGCGCAGTGCGGAGCGGCGGTGTCAACAGTTGAATGCGCTGGAGCCGTTGGCGGGGGTTGGGTTGGCGTATATCAACCGGCTTTCGGACCTGCTGTTTGTGGCGGCGCGGATCATTGGGCGGCGGCAAGGGGTAGCAGAGGTTTTGTGGCAGCCTGCACCAAAGCCGGAGGTTTGAGATTGCCGGGGCTGCTGTGCAGCCCTTCGCGGGCTTGCCCGCTCCCACAGGTACGGCACAGGTTTCAGGGCTTGTGAGTTTCCTGTGGGAGCGGGCAAGCCCGCGAATGGGCCGCAAAGCGGCCCGAATTACAGGCGACTCAGATCTCAGGCCAGAACGCCCGGATCCCGGCAACACCCTGCGCCCCCGCTTCCCAAGCCTGCTCGCGCTCACCCGGCCCTACCCCACCCAGCAGGTAGACCGGCTTGTTGAAGCCGGCGATCAACCGCTGCGCCTCATCCCACCCCAACGGCACCGCCTCGGGGTGAGTCCGGGTCGCCTGGACAGGCGACAGGGTGACAAAGTCCACGCCCATCTGCTCCGCCAGCGCCAACTCTTCAGCACTGTGACAGGACGCCGCCAGCCAGCGCTCCTTGGGGAACGGCCGGCCGTTGGCGGCATACTTGCGCAGTTGTGCAGCCGTCAGGTGCCAACCCGCGGCAGGAAAATCGCCCAACCACTCCAGCGGCCCCTTGAGCATCAGCTGCGCCTTGCCCGCGCACAGGCCGACCGCATCCACCGCCACATCGCGGTACTTGGGGTCGTACATGTCCGGGGCACGCAACTGGATCAGGCGAATGCCGCTGGCCACCGCCTTCTGGATGCCCTTGAGCATCTGCGGCACTTCCAGGCCATCAGGGGTGATCAGGTACTGGTCCGGCAGGCGCGCGGCCGCAACGATCGGTTTATTGGCCTCGGGGAATTCGTACTGGGGCAAATCGCGCGGGGCAACCCACTCCAGCGGTTGGCCCTCGGCACCATGCGGCTCGCCAGTGAACGCCTCGACTTCACGCACGTCCAGCAGCACCTGCTTGTCCGGGTAGTCGTGGCTGACCTTGATCAGCGCGCGCGAACGGCTCACCTCGATGCCCAGCTCCTCGCGCAGCTCGCGGGCCAGCGCTGCCTCGACACCTTCACCCTCTTCCACCTTGCCGCCCGGGAATTCCCACAGGCCGCCCTGGTGCTGGGTATCGGCACGGCGTGCGATCAGAATGCGGCCGTCAGTACCACGAATGACGGCGGCTACAACATGAATCCGTTTCACCCTTCACGCTCCGCCAGGCCAGCCTGCTGCCAGGCCTGGAAGGCCGGCCACTGGTAAATGGTTTCGATATAGGCAGCCGCCTGCGCAGGCACTTCCACGCGGTAGGTGCGCAGGCGCACGGCCACCGGGGCGAAGAAGGCATCGGCCAGGCTCGGCTTGCCGAACAGGAACGGGCCGCTGTCCTTGGCCGCCAGGCGGCATTCCGACCACAGTGCAACGATACGGTCGATATCGATTTGAACCTCCAGCGGCACGCTGTCCAGCGCCTGGTCGCGCGACAGGTCGAACGGCATCGCGCCGCGCAGGGCGAAGAAGCCACTGTGCATCTGCGCGCAGGCCGAACGGGCCTGGGCCCGGGCCGCCACGTCGGCAGGCCACAGCTGGGCGTCGGGGTGGCGTTCGTTGAGGTATTCGGCAATGGCCAGCGAGTCGGCGATCACACCGTGCCCGGTCTTGAGCAGCGGTACCTTGCCGGTGGCAGAGAAGGCGAGGATGCGCTGACGGGTGTCAGGCTGGTTGAGTTTGATCAGGGTTTCTTCGTAGGGCACGCCAGCCAGCTCGAGAGCCAGGGCGCCACGCAGCGACCAGGAGGAATACAGCTTGTCGCCGATGATCAGGTGATAGCTCATGGTTCGGCTCCATCGTTTGGGAATTTTGGGGCTGCTCTGCAGCCCCTCTCGCGACACAAGGCCGCTCCCACATGAAGCGGTGTACGCAGGAGCCTTGTGTCGCGAAAGGGCCGCAAAGCGGCCCCAATTACATCAGGTACGGTACTCGGCGTTGATCTTCACGTACTCGTGGGACAGGTCGGTGGTCCAGATGGTTTCGCTGCACTGGCCACGGCCCAGCTCGATACGGATGGTGATCTCTTCCTGGGCCATTACCTTGGCACCCTGGTCTTCGGTGTAGCTCGGGCTGCGGCCGCCTTTGCTGGCAATGCACACGCTGTCCAGGTACACATCGATCAGGCTCACATCCAGCTCTGGTACGCCGGCACGGCCAACGGCAGCGAGGATGCGGCCCCAGTTCGGGTCGGAAGCGAACAGCGCGGTCTTGATCAGTGGCGAGTGGGCCACGGCATAGCCGACGTCCAGGCACTCCTGGTGGTTGCCACCGCCGTTGACCTGCACGGTCACGAACTTGGTA
Organism: Pseudomonas sp. SF2; assembly: GCF_036858055.1. Classification (NCBI taxonomy): domain Bacteria; kingdom Pseudomonadati; phylum Pseudomonadota; class Gammaproteobacteria; order Pseudomonadales; family Pseudomonadaceae; genus Pseudomonas; species Pseudomonas sp. SF2. The sequence goes on from NZ_JAMBDI010000011.1 coordinate 64,475, forward strand.
GCGCCTTCGCCATCACGGACGATGGCCTGGGCCACTTCCATGCACACTTCAAACACCGCCTTCTTCAGCGCTTCGAACAGTGCGCCGCTGGCTTCGGTGACTTCCGGCAGATTGGCCTTGCCGGTGGCGATCAGCATGCAGCAGTCGTTGGTCGAGGTGTCGCCATCGATGGTGATACGGTTGAACGACTTGTTGGCGCCGTCCAGCATCAGGTCCTTGAGCACCTTTGGTGCCACCTTGGCGTCGGTGGCGATGTAGCCGAGCATGGTGGCCATGTTCGGACGGATCATGCCTGCCCCCTTGCTGATGCCGGTGACGGTAACGGTCACGCCATCGTGCTGGAACTGGCGGCTGGCACCCTTGGGCAGGGTGTCGGTGGTCATGATGCCGGTGGCAGCTTCGGCCCAGTGGTTTTCCGACAGGTTGTCGAGGGCGGCCTGCAGCGCGCCTTCGATCTTCTCGACCGGCAGCGGCTCGCCGATTACACCGGTGGAGAACGGCAGTACCGACTCGGCCGGTACACCGGCCAGTTCGGCCAGCTTGGCGCACGTACGTTCGGCGGCGGCCAGGCCTGGCGCGCCGGTGCCGGCGTTGGCGTTACCGGTGTTGGTCAGCAGGTAGCGCACGGTGCCCTGTACACGCTGCTTGGACAGGATCACCGGCGCCGCGCAGAAGGCGTTGAGGGTGAACACGCCAGCCACGCTGGAGCCTTCGGCACAGCGCATGACCACCACATCCTTGCGCCCCGGGCGCTTGATGCCGGCAGAAGCGATGCCGAGTTCAAAACCCGGAACCGGGTGCAGGGTGGGCAAAGGACCAAGACCAACAGCCATTAGAGCGCTCCTAGAAAATACGGTTGATATCGAAAAGCGGGGCCGCTTCACGCCCCATCGCGACACAAGGCCGCTCCCACATAGGACGGCGCAGCGTTGCGGCTGTGCGCTATCCCTGTGGGAGCGGCCTTGTGTCGCGACAGGGCCGCAACGCGGCCCCATTCAGGTCAGATCACTCGATCTGCCCGTGGCAATGCTTGAACTTCTTGCCCGAGCCACACCAGCACGGCTCGTTGCGGCCCAGCTTTTGTTCGTTGCGCACCGGTGCAGAGGCGACGGCCACTTCGGCGCCCTCCTCGCTCAGTTGCTCGCTTTCCAGGCCCGGAGCAGCGGCATGCTGGAACTGCATGCGGCTGGCCAGTTCCTCGGCCTCGCGGCGCAGGCGGGCTTCCTCTTCGACCGGGTCTTCGCGGCGTACCTGAACGTGCGACAGCACACGGATGGTGTCGCGCTTGATCGACTCGAGCAGCTCCTGGAACAGGCTGAAGGATTCGCGCTTGTACTCCTGCTTCGGGTTTTTCTGCGCATATCCACGCAGGTGAATACCGTGACGCAGGTGGTCCATGGTCGACAGGTGGTCTTTCCACAGGTCGTCCAGCACGCGCAGCAGGATCTGCTTCTCGAAGGTACGCAGGGCTTCGATACCGGCCTGGTCTTCCTTCTCGGTGTACGCGCTGGTGATTTCGTTCAGCAGCTTCTCGCGCAGGGTCTCTTCGTAGAGGTGATCGTCCTCGTCGAGCCACTGCTGGATCGGCAGCTTCATGGCGAAATCGCTGGCCAGCGAAGCTTCCAGGCCGGCCACGTCCCACTGCTCGGGCAGCGACTGCGGCGGAATGTGCTGGCTGATGGTAGCGTCCAGTACTTCCTTGCGGAATTCGACGATGGTGTCGCCGATGTTCTCGGCGGCCAGCAGGCTGTTGCGCATGTGGTAGATCACCTTGCGCTGCTCGTTGGCCACGTCGTCGTATTCCAGCAACTGCTTGCGGATGTCGAAGTTGCGGCCTTCGACCTTGCGCTGGGCCTTCTCGATGGCGTTGGTGACCATGCGATGCTCGATGGCCTCGCCCGACTGCATGCCCAGCGCCTTCATGAAGTTCTTCACCCGGTCAGAGGCGAAGATACGCATCAGGCTGTCTTCCAGCGACAGGTAGAAGCGGCTGGAACCCGGGTCGCCCTGACGGCCGGAACGGCCACGCAGCTGGTTGTCGATACGGCGCGATTCGTGGCGCTCGGAAGCGATCACGTGCAGGCCACCCGACTCGATCACTTGCTGGTGGCGCTTCTGCCAGTCGGCCTTGATCTGGGCGATCTGCTCGGCGGTGGGGTTTTCCAGGGCGGCCACTTCGGCTTCCCAGTTACCGCCCAGCAGGATGTCGGTACCACGACCGGCCATGTTGGTGGCGATGGTCAGGGCACCTGGCGCACCGGCTTGCGCGATGATCTCCGCTTCCTTCTCGTGGTACTTGGCGTTGAGCACCTTGTGGTCGATACCTTCCTTCTTCAGGAGGTTGGACATGTGCTCGGAGGTTTCGATGGTCGCAGTACCCACCAGCACCGGGCGGCCCTGGGTCATGCTTTCCTTGATGTCGGCGATGATCGCGGCGTATTTCTCGTCGGCGGTCAGGTACACCAGGTCGTTGAAGTCCTTGCGCGCCAGCGGCTTGTTCGGCGGAATGACCATCACGTTGAGGGCGTAGATCTGGGCGAACTCGAACGCTTCGGTATCGGCGGTACCGGTCATGCCGGACAGCTTGGTGTACAGGCGGAAGTAGTTCTGGAAGGTGGTCGAAGCCAGGGTCTGGCTCTCGGCCTGGATGTTCAGGTTTTCTTTCGCTTCGATGGCCTGGTGCAGGCCTTCGGACAGGCGACGGCCGGGCATGGTACGGCCGGTGTGTTCGTCGATCAGCAGGACCTGGCCGTCCTGGACAATGTACTCGACGTTGCGGTGGAACAGCTTGTGCGCGCGCAGGCCGGCGTAGACGTGGGTCAGCAGGCTCAGGTTGTGCGCCGAGTACAGGCTCTCGCCCTCGGCCAGCAGGCCCGACTGGGTGAGCATTTCCTCGATGTACTGGTGACCGGCTTCGTTCAGCTCGACCTGGCGGCTCTTCTCGTCGATGGTGAAGTGGCCTTCCTGGGTGACCTGGCCTTCCACTTCCTCGATGTGCTGCTTCAGGCGCGGGATCAGGCGGTTGATCTCGATGTACAGCTTGGAGCTGTCCTCGGCCTGGCCGGAGATGATCAGCGGGGTACGCGCTTCGTCGATGAGGATGGAGTCGACTTCGTCGATCACGGCGAAGTTCAGTTCACGCTGGAACTTCTCCTCCTGGCTGAACGCCATGTTGTCGCGCAGGTAGTCGAAACCGAATTCGTTGTTGGTGCCGTAGGTGATGTCGGACGCGTAGGCAGCGCGCTTTTCTTCCGGCGGCTGGAAGGCCGAGACGATGCCGACCGACAGGCCGAGGAACTCGTACAGCGGGCGCATCCAGTTGGCGTCGCGGCGGGCCAGGTAGTCGTTGACGGTGACCACGTGCACGCCCTTGCCGGACAGTGCGTTGAGGTACACGGCCAGGGTACCGACCAAGGTCTTGCCTTCACCGGTACGCATTTCTGCGATCATGCCCTCGTGCAGGGTCATGCCACCGATCAGCTGCACGTCGAAGTGGCGCATGCCCATCACGCGCTTGCCGGCCTCACGGGCCACGGCGAAGGCTTCAGGCAGCAACTGGTCCAGTGTCTCGCCTTTGGCCAGGCGCTCCTTGAACTCTGCGGTCTTGCCCCGCAGTTGCTCGTCGGAGAGGGCCACCATCTTCTCTTCGAGAGCATTGACGATGTTCACCGTCTTGAGCATGCGTTTGACTTCACGCTCGTTCTTGCTTCCAAAAAGTTTCTTTAACAAAGGCGCAAACATATCGGCAGGATCTTCCACACGTAGGGATGGAGGGCGGCCCCATGAGTCGCCCGTGCAGCCCTTAGGCCGCATGCGAACGAGCATTCTACCCGGAAACGATGGTGAAGAAAGTGGTGGATTGCCACGATGCTTGTACAGCGTTTTGGCGGGGGCTTGTTTTAGATAGGGGCATTTTCCCTGAGTTCAAGGTTCGGGAAGATGAAACGTATCGAGAATGAGTCTTGTCTGTTGTTAACTGTGGGAGCGGGTTCATCCGCGAAGAGGCCGGGGTCAGGCTATAGAGGTGTTAGACTGCGGACCATGTAACCTCATGCGTACTCCCATGGCCTACAAACCCTCCCCCGCCCAGCCGCCCTCCGCCCTGCTCCGCCAGGTGCGCCCGCTGCGCCTGCTGCTGAACCAGGCCGAACGCCTGGAACACCTGCAGCGCCTGCTGGAAAGCCAGCTGCAACCGGCCGCCCGCGAGCACTGCCATGTGGCGTCGTGGCGCGATGGCACATTGTTGCTGGTGGTAACCGACGGCCACTGGGCCACTCGTCTGCGCTATCAGCAAAAACGCTTGCTGGCGGCATTACAGGCGATGGAAGCATTCGGCAACCTCAGGCGTATCCTGTACAAGGTGCAGCCGCCGCTGGTGCCGGCCAAGCGTGGTGGCCATGCCGCAGAGCTGTCGAACAACGCGGCCGAGAGCCTGCGCGATACCGCCGAGGGCATCAACGACCCCAAGCTGCGCGCGGCACTGGAAAGGCTGGCAGCTCATGCCCAGGACAAGCGCTGACACCTTCGGGACTGCTGCGCAGTCCATTCGCGGGCACGCCCGCTCTCATAGAACTGCACATAACTCATTGAATTAGCGGGGACTCTGTGGGAGCGGGCGTGCCCGCGAATGGCCGGACCTGCCGGGCAAAATGCGTCAGCCATAAAAAAGGCCACCCGAAGGTGGCCTTAATGAACTAGAGAGTGTTCGAACTTACACGGCCGCAACAGGGCGCATGTACGAGATCGGTGCCGTGCTGGCATCTTCGAAAGTGACCACTTCCCAGGCGTCTTTTTCGGCAATCAGCTTGCGCAGCAGCTGGTTGTTCAGCGCGTGTCCGGACTTGTAGCCCTTGAACTCGCCGATCAGGCTGTTGCCCAGCAGATAAAGGTCGCCAATGGCGTCGAGGATCTTGTGCTTGACGAATTCGTCATCGGAACGAAGGCCGTCTTCGTTGAGCACACCGGTCTCGTCGACCACGATGGCGTTCTCGACACTGCCACCCAACGCAAGGTTGTGCTTGCGCAGGTACTCGATGTCACGCATGAAGCCGAAGGTACGCGCGCGGCTGACTTCCTTCACGAACGAGGTGCTGGAGAAGTCGACGACCGCACTCTGGGTCTGGCCCTTGAGGACCGGGTGATCGAAGTCGATCTCGAAGCTCACCTTGAAGCCGTCGAAAGGCAGGAACGTGGCGCGCTTGTCGCCCTCTTCCACGGTTACCTCACGCAGGATGCGGATGAACTTCTTGGCTGCGTCCTGTTCTTCCAGGCCGGCAGACTGAATCAGGAATACAAAGGGTCCGGCGCTGCCATCCATGATCGGCACTTCCGAGGCGGAGAGCTCGACGTAGGCGTTATCGATGCCCAGGCCCGCCATGGCGGAGAGCAGGTGCTCGACCGTATCGACCTTGACGTCACCGTTGACCAGCGTCGTCGACATGGTTGTCTCGCCGACGTTGGCCGCGCGCGCCGGGATTTCGACCACAGGGTCGAGGTCGGCGCGGCGGAAGACGATGCCGGTGTCAACAGGTGCAGGCTTGAGGGTCAGGTAAACCTTCTCCCCGGAGTGCAGACCGACACCTGTGGCACGGATGGTATTCTTCAGGGTGCGTTGTTTAATCATGGCATTGGCCGCTTCAGCGCAAATTGCGAACAGGTATCAACAAAGGCTGGGGATGATAACAGACCCAACCTTTGATGAATACCAATCACCTTTATACCCCTGATAAATTCCATTAATCAGCCTGACGACGCAGGAATGCCGGGATATCAAGGTAGTCCAGGTCATCCTGAGGGTTCAGTTTAGCGGCTGCAGCAGCCCCTGCATGGGCCTGGTTGCGCATTACGGTCGGGCGCTCCAGGTCACGGTAGTTGACCGCAGGCTGCTCCTGGCGAACCGGCGCCGGGTTGGATGCCTCGTACACCTGCTGGGCAGTCTGCAGGGTGTTGTCGACCACCTTCACAGGCTTCTCGATGCGCGCGCCAAGGCCAGTGGCCACTACGGTCACGTGCAGCTCGTCACGCATGTCCGGGTCGATCACGGTACCGACCTTGACCATGGCGTGGTCGGAGGCGAAGGCTTCGATGATGCTACCCACGTCGGAGTACTCGCCCAGCGACAGGTCCGGGCCTGCGGTGATGTTCACCAGGATACCGCGGGCGCCCTGCAGGTTGACGTCTTCCAGCAGCGGGTTGCGAATTGCTGCCTCGGTGGCTTCACGCGCACGGTTCGGGCCGCTGGCACAGCCAGTACCCATCATGGCCATGCCCATTTCACCCATCACGGTACGCACGTCGGCGAAGTCGACGTTGATCATGCCCGGGCGCTTGATGATATCGGAGATACCACGCACGGCACCGGCCAGTACGTCGTCAGCCTTGGCGAAGGCGGACAGCAGGCTGGCATCCTTGCCCAGGATGGTCAGCAGCTTCTCGTTGGGGATGGTAATCAACGAGTCGACGCTTTCAGCCAGCATGCGGATGCCTTCATCGGCAATCTGCATGCGCTTGCGGCCTTCGAACGGGAACGGACGGGTCACCACGGCAACGGTGAGAATGCCCATTTCCTTGGCCACTTCGGCGATGATCGGCGCTGCACCGGTACCGGTACCGCCGCCCATGCCAGTGGTGATGAACACCATGTTGGTGCCCTGCAGCACTTCAGCGATGCGCTCACGGTCTTCCAGCGCGGCCTGGCGGCCGACTTCCGGGTTGGCACCGGCACCCAGGCCTTTGGTCACGCCAGTGCCCAATTGCAGGATGGTGCGCGCGCCGATGTTTTTCAGCGCCTGGGCATCGGTGTTGGCGCAGATGAATTCCACGCCTTCGATGCTGCTCTTGACCATGTGATTGACGGCGTTGCCACCACCACCACCAACGCCGATCACCTTGATGACCGGGCTTTGCGGGACGTTGTCTACGAGCTCGAACATTTTCCCTCTCCTTACAGTTCTCTAGTTGTCGCGCCTACCACTACTGCTTTGAAACTTAGAAGTTGCCCTGGACCCAGCGCTTGAAGCGTTCAAGCACTGGAGCCTTCGGTTCATCGCCATAGCTGTTGTTGCTGCTGTTACCGGTCAAGGGCAGGTCTTCGGTCTGCTTCTGCAGGCCGTAGGTGAGCAAGCCCACGCCGGTGGAATAGATCGGGTTGCGAACCACGTCGCTAAGCCCCCGAACGCTGTGCGGTACGCCCAGGCGTACCGGCATGTGGAAGATTTCCTCGGCCAGTTCCACGGCGCCTTCCATCTTCGCGGTGCCGCCGGTCAGGACGATGCCGGCCGGCACCAGGTCCTCGTAGCCGCTGCGGCGCAATTCGGCCTGGATCAAGGTGAAGAGCTCGTCGTAACGTGGCTCCACCACCTCGGCCAGGGCCTGACGCGACAGCTCGCGCGGTGGGCGATCACCCACGCTCGGCACCTTGATGGTCTCGCCGGCGCCAGCCAGTTTGGCCAGGGCGCAGGCGTAGCGGATCTTGATTTCTTCGGCGTACTGGGTCGGGGTACGCAGGGCCATGGCGATATCGTTGGTCACCTGGTCGCCGGCAATCGGGATCACCGCGGTGTGACGGATCGCGCCCTCGGTGAAGATGGCGATGTCGGTGGTGCCACCACCAATGTCCACCAGGCACACGCCCAGTTCTTTTTCATCGTCGGTCAGCACCGAGTAGGCCGAGGCCAGCTGTTCGAGGATGATGTCGTCGATTTCCAGGCCGCAGCGGCGGACGCACTTCTCGATGTTCTGCGCCGCGTTGACCGCGCAGGTGACCACGTGGACCTTGGCTTCCAGACGTACGCCCGACATGCCCAGCGGCTCGCGCACGCCTTCCTGGTTGTCGATCACGTAGTCCTGCGGCAGGGTGTGCAGCACGCGCTGGTCGGCCGGGATGGCCACGGCCTGGGCGGCGTCGAGTACGCGCTCCAGGTCGGCCAGGCTGACCTCGCGGTCGCGGATGGCGACGATGCCGTGGGAGTTCAGGCTGCGGATGTGGTTGCCGGCCACGCCGACGAAGGCCGAGTGGATGCGGCAGCCGGCCATCAGCTGCGCCTCTTCCACGGCGCGCTGGATCGACTGCACGGTGGACTCGATGTTCACCACCACGCCTTTTTTCAGGCCACGGGAGGGATGGGTACCGATCCCGACGATCTCCAGGGTACCGTCCTCGCCCACTTCGCCCACCAGCGCTACCACCTTGGAGGTGCCGATGTCCAGCCCGACGATCATTTTGCCGCTATGCGCGTTTGCCATGGTCCTGCCTCTCTCTAATTCTTCGCAACGGCGGGTTGGGCCGTCGTCGGTGCAATCGGTTCCCGCCAACCAACGGCAAGTCCGTTGGAATAACGCAGATCAATGCGGGCGATAGTGGTGATCTGGTCTTTGAGTGTTTTGTCGTATATGGCAATGAAACGGCGCATTTTCTCCACCAGATGGTCGCGCCCCAGCAGCAGCTCGATGCCCGGCCCGGCGCTGCTCGCGCCGGTGGTCAGGAACCAGCTGCCTCGCTCGCGCAGCTCCAGGCGAGCGATGGAAAAGCCCAGGGGGCGCAGCATCTGGCTCAATACCTGATACTGCTGCATGACTTGTTGCTGAGCACGCTGCGGCCCGGCCAGCTGCGGCAGATGCTCGTAGTTGGCCAGCTCGCGCGGGGTGAAGGCCTGGCCCTGGTTGTTGAGCAAGGCTTCGTCACCCCAGCGTGCCACCGGCAACTGTTCTTCCAGGCGGATCACCACCTCGTCGGGCCATACCCGGCGCACTTCGGCATGGGCAATCCACGGCATCTGTTCGAGCTCGGCGCGCATCGCCGGCAGGTCGACGCTGAAGAAGCTCGCCGCCACGTAGGGCGCGATACGCTGCTGCACCGACTGCTGGCTGATGTAGCTGAGGTCACCCTGCACGTCGATCTTGGTGATCGGCCGGTCGGCGTATGGCATCAGGCGAATGGCGCCCTCATAGGCGCCAAACCCGGCCGCCACCAGCAGCACCGGCCACAGCAGGCGCTTGAGCCCCCCCAGGCTTGGCCGCGGCAGGCGCGCCGATACGGGCTCGTCGGCCACCAGCCGACTGGCACCACGCGGCACCGGCTTGCTACGGCCGGTAACGGGTTGCTGCTGACGTATCATCGCGCCTTGCATGGTTGTTAACCTCGCGTCGCCACGCTTTCGGCCAGGATTGCCAGCACCAGTTGCTGGAAGTCCAGGCCGGCCGCGCGGGCCGCCATGGGCACCAGGCTATGATCGGTCATGCCGGGTGCGGTGTTGACTTCGAGCAGCCAGAACCGGCCCTGCTCGTCCTGCATCACGTCCAGCCGCCCCCAGCCTTCGATGCCGATGGCATCGCAGGCGCGCGCGGTCAGGTCGATCAGTTCCTGTTCCTTGACGCTGTCCAGGCCGCACGGAATGCGGTACTGGGTATCGTTGGCGATGTACTTGGCGTCGTAGTCGTAGAACACGTGCGGCGTACCCAGGGCGATCGGTGGCAGCACCTGGCCACGCAATACCGCGACGGTGAACTCCGGCCCGTGGATCCACTGCTCCACCAGTACCTGGGAATCGTATCTGGCAGCATCCTGCCAGGCGGCGACCAGTTCCTGGGCGCTGTTCACCTTGGCCATGCCGATGCTGGAACCTTCATGGGCCGGTTTGACGATAAGCGGGAAGCCCAGTTCCGTAGCGGCCTGCAAACAATCGCTTTCGCTCGCCAGCACGGCGTGGCGCGGGGTCGGAATGCCCAGGCTCTGCCACACCTGCTTGGTACGCAGCTTGTCCATGGCCAGTGCCGAGGCAAGGATGCCACTGCCGGTGTACGGGATGCCCAGGCACTCGAGCAGGCCTTGCATGCTGCCGTCTTCACCGCCACGGCCGTGGAGGATGATGAAGGCGCGGTCGATCTTCTCGCTTTGCAGGCGGTCGAGCAGGTCGTCACCCACGTCGATGGCGACCACGTCGACACCGGCGGTAGTCAGCGCGTCGATCACCGCAGCGCCGGATTTGAGCGACACTTCACGCTCGGCACTCTTGCCGCCGTACAGCACGGCAACACGGCCGAACGCCTTGACGTCCAGGGTCGAGTGCAGCTTTTCGTAGGCGCTGGTCATTTCGACTTCTCCTGCTTGGCGCCAGCGAACAGCGGGCTTTTCATCAATTGCGGGGCCAGGCCGCCGACATCACCGGCACCCTGGCAGATCAGGATGTCGCCAGCACGCAGCAGTGGCTTGACCAGTGGCGCCAGGTCGACGCCACGTTCGATGTAGATCGGGTCCAGCTTGCCGCGCTGGCGGATGCTGTGGCACAGCTGGCGGCTGTCGGCACCGGGGATCGGCTCTTCGCCAGCCGGGTAGACTTCCATCAGCAGCAGCACGTTGGCATCGCCCAGCACCTGGACGAAATCGTCGTACAGGTCGCGGGTACGGCTGTAGCGGTGCGGCTGGTAGACGATCACCAGGCGGCGGCTCGGCCAGCCACCGCGCACGGCCTTGATCACCGCAGCCACTTCGGTCGGGTGGTGGCCATAGTCGTCGACCAGCATCACGCTGCCGCCTTCGACCGGCAGTTCGCCATACACCTGGAAGCGGCGGCCGACGCCCTGGAAGCCGGACAGGCCCTGGACGATGGCCTCGTCAGTGATGCCTTCGTCGGTGGCGATGGCGATGGTGGCCAAGGCGTTGAGCACGTTGTGGTTGCCGGGCATGTTCACCGACACCTCCAGCGGCTCGCGGTCACGGCGCAGCACGGTGAAGTGGGTCTGCATGCCCTTCTGGCGCACGTTGATGGCGCGGATGTCGGCCTCGTCGCTGAAGCCATAGGTCACGGTCGGGCGCTTGACCTGTGGCAGGATCTCGCGCACTACCGGGTCGTCCAGGCACATCACGGCCAGGCCGTAGAACGGCAGGTTGTGCAGGAACTCGACGAAGGTTTTCTTCAGTTTGTTGAAGTCACCTTCGTAGGTCGCCATGTGGTCGGCGTCGATGTTGGTGACCACGGCCACCATCGGCTGCAGGTGCAGGAAGCTGGCATCGCTCTCGTCCGCTTCGGCAATCAGGTAGCGGCTGGTGCCGAGCTGGGCATTGGTGCCGGCAGCGGTCAGGCGGCCGCCGATGACGAAGGTCGGGTCCAGGCCGCCGGCAGCGAACACCGAAGCCAGCAGGCTGGTGGTGGTGGTCTTGCCGTGGGTACCGGCAACGGCCACGCCATGGCGGTAGCGCATCAGCTCGGCGAGCATCTCGGCACGCGGCACCACCGGAATGCGCCGCTCCAGGGCGGTGGCGACTTCCGGGTTGGCCGGGTTGATGGCGCTGGACACCACCAGCACATCGGCGGTGGCGGCGTTCTCGGCGCGGTGGCCGACGAAGATCTCGGCACCGAACGATTCCAGGCGCTCGGTGACCGGCGAGGCCTTCAGGTCGGAACCGGACACTTCATAGCCCAGGTTCAGCAACACTTCGGCAATGCCGCACATGCCCACGCCGCCGATACCGACGAAGTGAATACGGCGGATACGGCCCATCTTCGGCTGGGGCATGGCTTTCTGGCTCTCAACCATGGGCCACCTCCAGGCAGATATCGACCACGGTGCTGGTTGCGGCAGGTTTGGCCAGGCGCCGTGCGGTGCCTGCCATGACGTTGAGTTTCTCGGGTTGCATCAGCACCTCGTTCAGGCGTTCAGCGAGCTGCGCTGCGCCAGTTGTCGCTTGTGGCATCAGGAAGGCAGCACCTTCCCGGGCCAGATATTGGGCGTTGTGGGTCTGGTGGTCGTCGATCGCGTGGGGCAATGGCACCAGCACCGAAGGCAGGCCTGCTGCCGCCAGCTCGCTGACGGTCAGGGCACCGGCCCGGCACACCACCATGTCGGCCCAGCCATAGGCTTGGGCCATGTCCTTGATGAAGGGCTCTACCTGCGCCTCGACACCCGCCTCGTGATAACGCTCGGCGGTGATCGGCGCGTGTTGCTTGCCAGCCTGGTGGAACACCTCTGGCCGCAGCGCGGCGGGCACCTCGGACAGGGCCTTAGGCAACAATTTGTTCAATGGTTCCGCGCCCAGGCTGCCACCGAGCACCAACAGGCGTGCACGGCGCTCGGTCAGGGGCGCGCGATGCGCGTCCATGAACAGCTCCGGGCGCACCGGGTTGCCGGTGGTGCGACGTTTGTCGCTGGCCTCGAAGGTGTTCGGGAAAGCTTCGCAAACCCGTGCCGAGAGTGGCACCAGCAACCGGTTGGCAGTGCCGGCGCGGGCGTTCTGCTCATGGATCACCAGCGGTACGCCGCACAGGCGTGCGGCGACGCCGCCCGGGCCGGTCACATAGCCACCGAAGCCGACCACGCATACCGGCTTGAGCTCACGCACGATACGCCGCGCCTGCAGCACGGCCTTGACCAGGGTGAACGGCGCCTTGAGCAACGACAGCTTGCTCTTGCCGCGCAGGCCACTGACCTGGATCAGGTGCAACGGCAGGCCAGCCTGGGGCACCAGTTCATTCTCGATGCCACGCGGGGTGCCCAGCCAGTGCACGCTGTAACCACGTGCCTGGAACTCACGGGCGCAGGCCAGGGCCGGGAACACGTGGCCCCCGGTGCCGCCCGCCATGATCAGTACATTCTTGCCGTCAGCGGCCATGATTGGTCTCCTCGGCAAAATCGCTTTCGCTGAACTCGTGTTCCTCACTGCCCAGGTGCGTGCGGCTTTCCCACTCGATACGCAGCAACAGGCCCACGCAGGCACAGCAGATCACCAGCGAGCTGCCCCCGTAGCTGAGGAACGGCAGGGTCAGGCCCTTGGTCGGCAGCAGGCCGACGTTCACACCGATGTTGATCAGGAACTGGCCGATCCACAGGAACGCCAGCCCGAAGGCGACATAAGCGGCAAAGAACTGCTTGGCTTTTTCAGCCCACAGGCCGATGTACAGGGCACGCACGGTCACGAACACGAAGAGCGCGATGGTCAGCAGCGAGCCGACCACGCCGAGTTCTTCGGCCAGTACCGAGAACACGAAGTCGGTGTGCGCTTCAGGCAGGTAGAACTGCTTCTGCACGCTGTTGCCCAGGCCAACGCCCAGCCACTCGCCACGGCCGAAGGCAATCAGCGCCTGGGTCAGCTGGTAGCCCGAGCCGAACTGGTCGGACCACGGGTCGGTAAAGGTAATCAGGCGCGCCATGCGGTAAGGCTGCGCCTGTACCAGGACGAACACCGCGACCACCGCCAGCACCACCATCAGGCTGAAGCGGAACAGCCCCACACCGCCCAGGAACAGCATGGCCGCCGCCGCGCCCATCATCACCACGGTGGCACCGAAGTCCGGCTCCATCAGCAGCAGGGCCGCCATGGGCAGCAGCACGATGAACGGTTTGAAGAAGCCCATCCAGGTTTCGCGTACCTCGGTCTGCCGGCGTACAAGGTAGCCGGCCAGGTAAATGACCACGAACACCTTGGCGATTTCCGAGGGCTGCACGTTGAAGAAGCTGAAGCCGATCCAGCGCATGGAGCCGTTCACTTCGCGGCCGATACCCGGCACCAGCACCAGCACCAGCAGGCCGAAGGCCCCCAGCAGCATCATGAAGCCCATGCGCTGCCAGGTGGCGATCGGCACCAGCATGGTGGCGCCACAGGCGACCAGGCCGAGGAACACGTACACCAGGTGGCGGAACATGTGGTAAAGCGGGTTGCCCGACTGCACCGCAGCCACTTCCGAGGACGCCGAGGTGATCATCACCAGGCCCAGGCCCAGCAATGCCAGGCAGCCAGCGAGCATCGCAAAGTCCAGGTCGATGCCACGGCCGCTGATCAGCGGCGACGGATAGGGCTTGAGGATGCCGAAGATCATGCAAGGCCTCCCGCTGCCTGGGCGAACAGGCGCCCGCGTTCTTCGAAGTTCCTGAACATGTCGAGGCTGGCGCACGCCGGCGACAGCAGCACGGCATCACCCGCCTGGGCCAGTTCGGCGCATTGCTGCACGGCATCGTCGAGGGTTTTCACGCGGACCAGTTGCACACCATCGCCAAGGGCTTCGGCCAGGCGCTCGGCATCACGGCCAAGCAGTACCACAGCACGGCAGAAGCGCTGGACCGGCTCGCGCAGCGCAGCGAAGTCGGCGCCCTTGCCATCGCCACCGGCGATCAGCACCAGCTTGCCTTCGATATCGGCACCCAGGCCCTCGATGGCGGCCAGGGCAGCACCGACGTTGGTGGCCTTGGAATCGTCGTACCAGTTCACGCCGTTGCGCTCGCGCACCCACTGGCAGCGATGGGCCAGGCCACCGAACTCGCGCAGGGCTTCGAGCATCGGCTCGAACGGCAGGCCGGCAGCATGCCCCAGGGCCAACGCCGCCAAGGCATTGCTCTGGTTGTGGGCACCACGAATCTTCAGTTCGCGCACCGGCATCAGCGCCTGGAACTCGAATGCCAGGTATTTCTCGCCGTCCACTTCGCGCAGGCCAAAGGCCTTGAAGTCTGGCTGGTTGAGGCCGAAGGTCCAGCATGGGCGGCCTTCGACCGGCAGTGGGCGGCTCAGGGCGTCCTGACGATTGACGACAACCTGTTTGGCGCCACGGAAGATCCGGTGCTTGGCCAGGTGGTAGGCCGGCAGGCCGCTGTAGCGGTCCATGTGGTCTTCGCTGATGTTCAGCACCGTGGCCACTTCGGCGTTGAGCTGGTCAGTGGTTTCCAGCTGGAAGCTGGACAGTTCCAGCACGTACAGCTCGACATCATCGGCCAGCAAGTCCAGCGCCGGGGTACCGAGGTTGCCGCCCACCGCCACGCGCTTGCCGGCCTTGGCGGCCATTTCGCCAACCAGGGTGGTGACGGTGCTCTTGGCGTTGGAGCCGCTGATGGCAATGATCGGGGCCTTGGCGTAGCGGGCGAACAGTTCGATGTCACCGGACAGCTTCACGCCACGCGCGGCCGCCTGCTGCAGGGCCGGGGTGGCCAGGGCCAGGCCGGGGCTTACGTACAGCTCGTTGGCGCGGCACAGGAAGTCCACGTCCAGCTCACCACAGCGCACTTCCACCTGCGGGTAATCACGGCGCAGGGTGTCCAGTTCCGGCGGTTGCTCGCGGGTGTCGGCGACCGCAAAGGCAACGCCCCGGCTCGCCAGGAAGCGAACCAGGGACATGCCGCTCTTGCCGAGGCCGACAACGATGCGGAATTGGTCGGAAGCGATCAAAGACACGCTCATCTACCTCAGTTTCAGGGTTGCAAGGCCGATCAGCACCAGGATCACGGTGATGATCCAGAAGCGGACGATCACCCGTGGCTCTGGCCAGCCCTTGAGTTCAAAGTGGTGGTGGATCGGCGCCATGCGGAACACGCGCTTGCCGGTCAGCTTGAAGGATGCAACCTGGATCACCACCGACAGGGTTTCCATGACGAACACGCCGCCCATGATGAACAGCACGATTTCCTGGCGAACGATCACGGCGATGGTGCCCAGCGCGGCGCCCAACGCCAGTGCGCCGACGTCACCCATGAACACCTGCGCCGGGTAGGTGTTGAACCACAGGAAGCCCAGGCCGGCACCGATCAGCGCGCCGCAGAACACGATCAGCTCGCCCGAGCCCGGCACATAGGGGATCAGCAGGTATTCGGCGAACTTCACGTTGCCCGACAGGTAGCAGAAGATGCCCAGGGCACCACCGACCATCACCGTCGGCATGATCGCCAGGCCGTCGAGGCCGTCGGTAAGGTTGACCGCGTTGCTCGAGCCGACAATGACGAAGTAGGTCAGCACGACGAAGCCGATGCCCAGCGGAATGGTGACATCCTTTACGAACGGCAGGATCAGCGTGGTTTCGACGCTGGTCGGTGCGGTCTTGTACAGGAAGATGGCGGCTGCCAGGCCGAACACCGACTGCCAGAAGTACTTCCAGCGGCTTGGCAGGCCGCGCGAGTTCTTTTCGATCACCTTGCGGTAGTCGTCGACCCAGCCGATGGCACCGAATGCCAGGGTAACGATCAGCACCACCCACACGTAGCGGTTGGTCAGGTCGGCCCACAGCAGGGTGCTGACGGCGATGGCGGACAGGATCAGCGCCCCGCCCATGGTCGGGGTGCCGGACTTGGACAGGTGCGATTGCGGGCCGTCGTTACGCACGGCCTGGCCGATCTGGCGGATTTGCAGGGTACGGATCATCCACGGCCCCAGCCACAGCGCCAGGGACAACGCGGTCAGCACACCCAGAATCCCGCGCAGGGACAGGTACTGGAAGACCGCGAAGCCTTTGTGGAACTGTTGCAGATACTCGGCCAACAGCAGCAGCATTAATGTTTCTCCCCGCTGGCACCGCACAATGCCGCCACGACGTTTTCCATCGCAGCGCTGCGCGAGCCCTTGATCAAGATAGTGGTGTCGCTGGCATTCTCGGCGCCAACCGCGTCGATCAGTTCAGCTTGAGTAGCGAAATGGTGGCCATTGGCGCCGAACGCCTTGACCGCGTGTGTCATGTTGGTGCCCACCGCGTACAGGGCGTCTACCTTGCCACGCGCGTAGTCACCCACCTGACGGTGGCCTTCCTCCGCCCATTGCCCCAGTTCGCCGATATCCCCAAGCACCAGGATGGTGCGTCCGGAAAAGCCGGCGAGTATATCAATGGCTGCGCACATGGAGGTGGGATTTGCGTTGTAACTGTCGTCGATCACCCGCACGCCGTTCGGCGCGATCTGCGCCACGGTACGGCCCTTGACCGGTTGCACGGCAGCCAGGCCGGCGGCGATGCCGCTCAGGCTCAGACCAACGGCATGGGCAGCGGCGGCGGCGGCCAGGGCGTTGCTGACGTTATGCGTACCCAGCAGGTTCAACTGCACCGGCACCTTGCCATCAGGCCCATGCAGGGTGAACGACGGGCAGCCACGGGCATCACGGCCGATGTCACTGGCATGGAAGTCAGCCTGCGGGTTGTCCAGGGCAAAGCTGAGGATGCGGTGGTTGCCGGCACGTTTGCGCCAGATATCGAAGGCCTTGTCGGCCAGATTGAGGATGGCAGTGCCGCCCTCGCCCAGGCCTTCGAGAATCTCGCCCTTGGCTTCGACGATCTTTTCCGGGCCGCCGAACTCGCCAACGTGGGCGGTACCGGCGTTGTTGATGATGACCACCTGAGGCCGGGTCAGGCCGACGGTGTAGCGGATCTCGCCAATGCGCGAGGCGCCCAGCTCGATCACCGCGGCGCTGTGCTCTGGGGCGATCTCCAGCAGGGTCAGTGGCGCACCGAGGTCGTTGTTCAGGTTGCCGCGGGTGGCGTGCACCAGGCCACGGGTACGCAGGATGCTGGCGAGCATCTCCTTGACCGTGGTCTTGCCGCTGGAACCGGTGATGGCCACCACCGGCTTGTCGAAGGCAGCACGGTTCAGCGCGCCAAGCTGGCCGAGGGCCAGGCGGCAATCGGCCACCAACAGCTGCGGCAGGTCGACATCGGCCACTTCACGCTCGACCAGGGCCGCGACAGCGCCCTTGGCTTTTACATCGGCCAGGTAGTCGTGGCCATCGAAGCGCGGGCCGGCCAGGGCAACGAACAGCTGCCCGGCGCCAACACTGCGGCTGTCGATGCTGACGCCGGTGAACGTGGCGTCGGCACCGACTTGTTGACCACTCAGTGCTGTGGTCAGCTGGCTGAGTGACATCGGCTTAAGCATGTGGAGCCTCCCAGGCTGCAAGTGCCTTTTCGGCCTCGGTCAGATCGGAGAAGTCATGGCGCTCGCCATTGATCTCCTGGTAATCCTCGTGCCCCTTGCCGGCCAGCACGATCACATCGTTGGCAGCGGCGGTAGCGATCAGATACGCGATGGCTTCGCCACGACCGGCAACGAACTCGACTTCGGCAGGCTTGGTGAAGCCCGGGCGGATGTCGTCAAAGATGCGCAGCGGGTCTTCAGTACGCGGGTTGTCGTCGGTGACCAGCACGCGGTCAGCCAGGCGCTCGGCCACTTCGGCCATCAGCGGGCGCTTGCCGCGGTCACGGTCGCCGCCGCAGCCGAACAGGCACAGCAACTTGCCGTGGGCGTGCGGGCGCAGGGCTTCGAGTACTTTTTCCAGGGCGTCCGGGGTGTGTGCGTAGTCGACCACCACCAGCGGCTTGTCACCGCCTCCCAGGCGCTGCATGCGGCCGACCGGCCCCTGCAGCTGCGGGGTGACCTTGAGGATTTCATCCAGCGCATAGTCCAGCGCCAGCAGGGTCGCCACGGCGGCGAGCATGTTGCTCAGGTTGAAGCGGCCCAGCAACTGGCTACGCAGGGTACGTTCACCCTGGGCGGTGACCAGGGTGGCGCGCACGCCATCGTCATTGAACACGGCCTCACGGCAGAACAGCGAGGCCTCCGGGTTCTCCAGGCTATAGCTGAGCAACCGGGTCTCGATATGGTCGGCACTCGGGCGGCGGGCAAAGTCCGCGGCCAGGCGACGGCCAAAGTCATCATCCAGGTTGACCACCTGGCAACGCAGGCCCGGCCAGGCGAACAACTTGGCCTTGGCGGCCTCGTAGGCCTCCATGCTGCCGTGGTAGTCCAGATGGTCGCGGGACAGGTTGGTCATGACCGCGATGTCGAACTCCAGCGCGGCGACACGCCCCTGCTCCAGGGCATGGGAGGAAACCTCCATGGCCACGGCCTTGGCGCCGCCTTTCCTGAGGTCGTTGAGGGTCGACTGCACGGCGATCGGGTCGGGCGTGGTCAGGCGGCCACTCTGCAGCTCACCATAGAAGCCGGTACCCAGGGTGCCGATCAGGCCACAACGCTGGCCAAGCACGTCCAGCGCCTGGGCCACCAGCTGGGTGACGCTGGTCTTGCCGTTGGTGCCGGTCACGCCCACCAGGTTCAGCTGGCGGCTCGGCTCGCCATAGAAGCGACCTGCGATATCCGAAAGCTGGGCGATCAGGCCCTTGACCGGGATCAGCGGCACATCGGTGATTGGCAACACGCTCGCGCCCTGTTCTTCATAGGCCACGGCGGCAGCGCCACGGGCCAGGGCATCGGCGATATGCTCGCGGCCATCGACCTTGGCACCCGGCACGGCCAGGAACAGGTCGCCCGGGCGCACGTTGCGACTGTCCAGGGTCAGTTCACGGATCAGCGGGTCACGGCTGGCGTGAGCGAAAAGCTTGCTCAATGGCATTGTCATCATCCACGCCCTCCCTTGGCGGTTGCTGCTGCATTGACTTGCGATTGTTCGACGGGGGCTGGTGGCGGCAGGTTGTCTGGCGGCACGTTCATCAGGCGCAGCGTGCCGGACATGACCTTGCTGAACACCGGTGCCGAAACCAGGCCACCGAAGTAGCCGCCCTTGCCCGGCTCGTCGATGACCACGACGATGGCGTAGCGAGGGTCGCTCATCGGCCCGAAGCCGGCGAACAGCGAGCGGTAGGCGTTTTCGGTGTAGCCCTTGGACCCCACGGTGGCCTTGCGCGCGGTACCGGACTTGCCGGCCACGTGGTAGAACGGCACCTGGGCGCGGAACACGCCGCGCGGAGCTTCGATCACCTGCTGCAGCATGCCCTGGACGGTCTCGGCGGTTTCCTTCGGAATGGCCTGCACGGCTTCCGGGGCCTTGTCGACCTTGAGGATCGACAGCGGCACCATCTTGCCGTCGTTGGCCAGCGCCGCGTAGGCATGCACCAGCTGCAGGGCGGTCACCGACACGCCGTAGCCATAGGACAGGGTCGCGGTCTCGGCCTTGCGCCACTCGCGGTGGTTTGGCAGGTTGCCGACGCGCTCGCCGGGGAAGCCAAGGCCGGTGTACTGGCCCAGGCCGACCTGGGACATGACCCGGTAGATGGCCTCGCCACCGATGTCGAAGGCGATCTTGCTCATGCCGACGTTACTGGAGTTGATCAGGATGCCGGTCAGGTCGAGGATCGGGCCCTCGCTCTTGGACACGTCCTTGATGGTGTAGCGGCCGATCTGCAGGCTGCCGGGGTACACCTCGACCTTGTCGGTCGGCTTCCAGCGGCCACTCTGCAGCGCCGCGCTCATGGAGATCGGCTTGACCGTGGAGCCTGGCTCGAACACGTCGATGATCGCGCGGTTGCGCATGGCGGCCGGGAACATGCTGCGGCGGTTGTTGGGGTTGTAGGTCGGCTGGTTGACCATGGCCAGAACCTCACCGGTCTTGACGTCCATGATCACCAGGCTGCCGGCCTTGGCGTCCTGTTCGGCAATGGCGTTGCGCAGTTCGCGGGTGGCCAGGTACTGCAGGCGCAGGTCTATCGACAACGCCAAGGTCTTCCCTGCCTTGGCGTTCTTGGTTACCTGAATGTCCTTGATCAGCCGGCCGCGCCGGTCCTTGATCACCTGCCGCTTGCCGGGTACACCGGCCAGCCACTCGTCATAGGCCAGTTCCACCCCTTCGCGACCGTGGTCATCGAGGTCGGTAAAGCCGACCATGTGCGCGGTGACATCACCGGCCGGGTAGAAGCGGCGGAATTCTTCCAGGCCGTATACACCCGGCACTTTCAGGTCGAGCACATGCTGGCCCTGCTCCGGGGTCAGGCCGCGGACCAGGTAGATGAACTCTTTGCTGGCCTGTTGGGTCAGGCGCTCGGTCAGTTGCTGCGGGTTCTGCCCCAGCGCGGCGGCCAGCTGTGGCCAGCGGTCTTTGGAGGCCTGCATTTCCTTGGGGTTGGCCCACAGGGTGGTGACCGGGGTGCTGACTGCCAGCGGTTCGCCGTTACGGTCGGTGATCAGCCCACGGTGCGCCGGGATAGGGATGTGACGCAGGCTGCGCGCATCGCCCTGGCCCTTGAGGAAGTCACGGTCGACCACCTGCAGGTCGATGATGCGCCAGCAAATGGCACCGACCATCAGCGCCAGCAAGCCGATCACCACGCGGAAGCGCCACGGGTAGAGTGCACCTTCGAGCTTCATCATGGCGCCACCATCCGTACTTCGTCAGCCGAAGGTACGCGCATCTTCAGTTGCTCGGAGGCCAGGTTTTCGATGCGGCTGGCGGCGGTCCAGGTGCTTTGTTCGAGGATCAGCCGGCCCCACTCGGCCTGGGCCTTGTCGCGCTCGTTCAACTCGCCGTACAGGGTATTGAGCAACTGACGGTTCCAGTGCGCGCTGTAGGACACGGCGATGGCCGAAATCAGCACGGCAACGAACAGCAGAAGCATCAGGAAGCTTCCGCCTGGCAAGGGTTTGGCAAACAGCCTGCTCACCGCAGTTTCTCCGCCACGCGCATCACGGCGCTACGCGACCGTGGGTTGGCCTTGAGCTCGGCTTCGGAGGCGAACTGGGCCTTGCCGATGAGCTTGATTTTCGGCTCGAAGACCTTGTGCTGAACCGGCAGGTTGCGCGGCAGGTTGTCGGCCTCTCCCTTGGCCAGCTTGCGCATGAACAGTTTGACGATGCGGTCTTCCAGCGAGTGGAAGCTGATCACCGCCAGGCGGCCCCCAACTTCCAGCGCATCGATCGCGGCCTCGAGGCCCGCCTCGAGGTCACCCAGTTCGTTGTTGACGTGAATGCGCAGGCCCTGGAAGGCGCGGGTCGCCGGGTTCTTGCCCTTCTCCCAGGCCGGGTTGGCCACCTTCAGCACCTCGGCGAGGTCACCGGTGCGGGTGAACGGTTGCTGTTCGCGGCGCTGCACCACGGCGCGAGCCATGCGCTTGGCGAAGCGCTCTTCGCCGTATTCCTTGAACACGCGGGCAATTTCTTCTTCAGGTGCAGTGGCGATGAACTCGGCGGCACTGATGCCCTGGTCCGGGTTCATGCGCATGTCCAGCGGGCCATCATTGAGGAAGCTGAAGCCCCGCTCAGGGTCATCCAGCTGCGGCGAGGAAACGCCCAGGTCCAGCAATACGCCGCTGACCTTGCCATCCAGGCCGCGCTCGGCCACTTCCGCGCCCAGCTCGGCAAAGCTGCGCTGCACAATGACAAAGCGGCCGTCTTCGGCCGCCAGCGCTTGCCCCGTGGCAATCGCCTGTGGATCTTTGTCGAAACCCAGCAGCCGCCCTTGCGGCCCGAGCTTGCTGAGAATCAACCGGCTGTGCCCGCCACGGCCAAAGGTGCCGTCCAGATAGCAACCGTCGGCGCGCAGGGCCAATGCCTCGACAGCTTCGTCGAGCAGGACGGTAATGTGGTTGAAGCCGCTATCTATGGTCACAGGATCAGGTCACGCAATTCGTCGGGCATGGCGCCCGGTTGTTGAATAGCTGCAAGGTCAGCTGCCGAAACCGCGTTCCAGGCATCCTCATCCCACAGCTGGAATTTGTTCAGTTGCCCCACCAGCATCGCCTTCTTGTCGAGCTTGGCGTACTCACGCAGACGGGGCGGCACCAGGAAACGCCCACTGCCATCGAGCTCCAGGTCAACCGCATTACCGATCAGCAAACGCTGCAGGCGGCGGTTTTCCTCACGCAACGATGGCAAGGCACGCAACTTGGCTTCTATCTGTTCCCACTCATCGAGGGGATAAACACACAAGCAGGGGTCAACGGCGTCGATGGTCACGATCAGCTGACCATTGCAACGCGAATCGAGCTCGTCACGGTACCGGCTCGGCATGGCGAGACGGCCCTTGGCATCGAGGCTGACGGCGTTGGCTCCGCGGAACACGGCTGCGATTCCCCACAATGTTAGCTTTTTTGTGCCAGAAAACCCACTTCATCCCACTTTCTGCCACTTGCGCACACTATAGGAATCCGCCCGCAGCACCGTCAAGGCACGTTCGGAAGGAAAAGCCTTACAGGACCGAGATTTAGCGCAATAAGGGAATGCGGAAGGATTACCAAGGAGAAAAAAACACGAGAAAAATCAAACCCACGCAAGCAGGTGGAGTTCGAAGTTAAAGTGATTTATCAAGAGTAAGATTTTTTCGGTATTACCAACGGGCATCTGCTATCGAATCAAGCAGGGAAGGAAAGGTGGAGAGTCGATCTGTAAGCCGGGTTTTGTCGAGGACAGTCATTCCTCTACGACGGCCATCGCTGGACGCCTCTAGCAACCTACCCGGTTCCGACGCGGGCCACGCCTGATGGAACCCTATTTGGTCTTGCTCCGAGTGGGGTTTACCTAGCCACGAACTGTTGCCAGCCGTGCGGTGCGCTCTTACCGCACCTTTTCACCCTTACCGGCACCGAAGTGCTTAGGCGGTTATTTTCTGTGGCACTTTCCGTAGGCTCGCGCCTCCCAGGCGTTACCTGGCACTCTGCCCTATGGAGCCCGGACTTTCCTCCCCCTGCTATTGCGGAACAAAAGCAGGCAGCGACTGTCCGATCGACTCTCCACCGCCAAGATTAACGGCACGCGCGCCCAAGGACAAGCAATACCGGCATTTATATCAATTAGCCACTACTCGGTTTTCTGCTTTTCCAGGGCAAGTTGATACAGCAGGTTCTTGCGCACCCCGGTAATTTCCGCGGCCAGCGCCGCCGCCCGCTTGAGCGGGAGCTCGGCCAGCAGCAGGTCGAGCACCCGCCGCGCCTCGGCACTGATCGCCTGCTCGCCCTCCGGCGCACTCCAGCCACCGACCAGCACCACGCACTCACCGCGCTGCTGGTTGCTGTCGCCGGCAACGAATGCGCGCAGTTCGGCCAGGGGCAGGCCCTTGAGGGTCTCGAAGGTCTTGGTCAGCTCTCGCGCCAACAGCGCCGGGCGCTCGCCACCGAATACCGCCTCCATGTCTTCAAGGCACTCCAGGATACGGTGCGGGGCCTCATAGAAGATCAGCGTGCGCGGTTCCTCCTTTACCTGCTCCAGGCGCGCCCGACGCCCCGCCGCCTTGGCCGGCAGGAAGCCTTCGAAGATGAAGCGGTCCGACGGCAGGCCGGCCGCCGACAGTGCGGCGATCAGCGCGCAGGCGCCCGGCACCGGCACCACGTTCACCCCTGCAGCCCGCGCCTGACGCACCAGGTGGTAGCCCGGATCGGAAATCAGCGGCGTGCCTGCATCGGAAACCAACGCCACATTCTCACCCGCCAGCAACTTGGCAAGAAAACGCCCGCCCTCGTCACGCTCGTTGTGCTCATGGCAGGCCGCCAGCGGCGTGTCGATGCCGAAGTGCTGCAGCAGGCGGATCGAATGACGGGTATCTTCCGCCGCGATCAGGGCCACGTCCGCCAGCACCTTCAGCGCCCGAGCGCTCATGTCGTCGAGGTTACCGATGGGGGTTGCGACCACGTACAGCGTCCCCACGGTGGATTTCGAAGCCCCTGCCACATCAGTCACTGCGCACACCTGTCGTTCGGATCAAAGGCGCCATTGTAGCCCGAGCGCCTGCAACAGGGCGCAAAGAAACTCGCCGACGACCGATGGCAGGCCACCTATAGCGAAGGATCGACACGGCGACATCGCGCCCCGGCCAGCGCTTGGGTACAATTGCCGGCCACCTTGATCGAGTAACAGGACCTTTACATGATCGCTTGCCTGCGGCTGTTCACAGCCCTCTGCCTTGCCGCCCTGCTGGCAGCCTGTGCCAGCTCGCCCTCATCCAGCCTGGGCGAACTGCCACGCACCCCGGACGCCAGCATCGAGCAACTGCTCGAAAAGGCAGCTTCCAGCAAGTCCGCGGAAGACGCCGCCCTGCTGCGCCTGAGCGCAGCCGACCTGGCCTACAAGCAGAAGGACTTCCCACGCGCCGCACGCATCCTTGAGCAGGTGCCGCTGGACACGCTCAAGCCGGCCCAGCAAGTGTTCGCCAGCACCCTCGGTGCCGAGCTGGCCATGAGCCGCAACCAGCCCAAGGCTGCACTGACCGCCCTGGCTCACCCCAGCCTGCAACGCGTCGCCGAACTGCCAGAACAACAACAGGCGCGCACCTACAGCGTGCACGCAGCCGCCCTCGAAGCCGATGGCCAGGCCCTGGCCGCCGCGCAACAGCGCGTACTGCTGGCCCCGCTGCTCAGCGGCCAGGCCGCCAGCGCCAACAATGACGCCATCTGGGCCCTGGTCGCCTCGCTGCCGGCAGAGCAACTGCAGCAGCCAGGCAACGACCAGACCCTGGCCGGCTGGACCAGCCTGGCCTTCGCGGTAAAAAGCGCCGGCACCCTGGAGCAGCAGCAAGCGGCTATCGAAGCCTGGGTCAAGCAGCACCCGGACCACCCGGCCGCCCAGCAACTGCCGCTGGCGCTGACCAAGCTCAAGGAGCTGGCCAGCCAGCCGCTGACCAAGATTGCCCTGCTGCTGCCCCAGGAAGGCCCGCTGGCCGGTGTTGCCCGCGCCTTGCGTGACGGCTTCATGGCTGCGCACTTCCAGGCCCAGCAAGCCGGCCAGCAGGCGCCAGCCGTGCAGGTATTCGACAGCTCGCGCATCGGCTCGCTCGACGACTTCTATCGCCAGGCCCAGGCCGCTGGCGTACAGCTGGTCATTGGCCCGCTGGAAAAACCGCTGGTCAAGCAACTGGCTGCCAAGCCACAACTGCCGATCACTACCCTGGCCCTGAACTACGCCGACGCCGGCCAGAAGGCTCCGCCGCAGCTGTTCCAGTTCGGCCTGGCTGCCGAAGACGAAGCCCGTGAAGTGGCACGCCGCGCCCGCGCCGATGGCATGGTCCGCGCCGTAGCCCTGGTGCCGAGCGGCGAATGGGGCGACCGCGTGCTTGCCGCCTTCCGCCAGGACTGGGAGGGCAACGGTGGCACCCTGCTCGCCGCCGAGCGCATCGCCCAGCCGGTCGCCCTGGCCCAGCAGATTGCCGACCTGTTCCAACTGCGCCAGAGCGAGGGCCGCGCCAAGAGCCTGCAGAGCACGGTAGGCGGCAGCATCGCCGCACAGCCGTCGCGCCGCCAGGACATCGACTTCATCTTCCTCGCCTCGACCCCGCAACAGGCCCAGCAGATCAAGCCGACCTTGAACTTCCAGTACGCCGGTGACGTACCGGTCTACGCCACCTCGAACCTGTACAGCGCCAGTGGTGACGTCAACCAGTACAACGACATGAACGGCATCCGCTTCTGCGAAACGCCGTGGCTGCTCGACACCAGCAACAGCCTGCGCCAGCAGGTCGTGCAGCAGTGGCCGCAAGCCGCCGGCAGCCTGGGCCGCCTGTATGCCATGGGCATCGATGCCTACAGCCTGGCGCCACGCCTGGGCCAGCTGAAAGCGCTGCCGGACAACCGCGTACTGGGCCTTTCGGGCAGCCTGAGCATGAACGCCAACCAGCGCGTCGAACGCCAGTTGCCCTGGGCCGAGTTCTCCGGCGGCCAGGTCCAGCGCCTGCCTGACACCCCTCGCTGATGGCAGCAGCGTCGCCCACCCGCGCCGGGCAGGCAGCAGAAACCCAGGCCCTTGAGTACCTTCAAGGGCAGGGTCTGCAACTGCTGGCGCGCAACTGGCGATGCAAAGGTGGAGAGCTTGATCTGGTCATGCTCGACGCCGATACAGTAGTATTCGTCGAAGTCCGCTACCGGTTGCACGCGGGCTTCGGTGGCGCCCTCGGCAGTATCGACGGGCGCAAGCAGAAACGGTTGGTGCTCGCCGCCAGCCTGTTCCTGCAGAAGGAGCCCCACTGGGGCAACCACCCCTGCCGCTTCGACGTAGTCGCCCTGCAGGGCAGCCACCATGCAGGCAGACCGCTTCAATGGCTGAAAAATGCCTTCGAATGCTGAACCCACTCCGATTTTTTTGCTCTATGTTTCGCGGGCTGGTCGTTGTTGCGCGTAGCAAAGGCCACCGCCCCATTTAAGGTCACCAGATGGACATGCAATCCCGAATTCGCCGGCTGTTCCAGGCCAGCATCGATACCAAGCAACAGGCAATGGACATCCTGGCACCGCACATCGAGCAGGCCAGCCTGGTCATGGTCAACGCGCTGCTCAACGAGGGCAAGATGCTCGCCTGCGGCAACGGCGGCTCGGCCGGCGATGCCCAGCATTTTTCCTCGGAGCTGCTCAACCGCTTCGAGCGCGAACGCCCGAGCCTGCCGGCCATCGCGCTGACCACCGACAGCTCGACCCTGACCTCGATCGCCAACGACTACAGCTACAACGAAGTCTTTTCCAAGCAGATCCGCGCCCTGGGCCAGCCCGGCGACGTTCTGCTGGCGATTTCCACCAGCGGCAACTCGGCCAACGTCATCCAGGCGATCCAGGCCGCACATGACCGCGAAATGATTGTCGTAGCATTGACTGGCCGTGACGGCGGCGGCATGGCTTCGCTGCTGCTGCCCGAAGACGTGGAAATCCGCGTACCTTCGACGGTTACCGCACGCATCCAGGAAGTCCACCTGCTGGCGATCCACTGCCTGTGTGATCTGATCGACAGCCAACTGTTCGGGAGTGAAGAATGACCCCTATGCGCCTCGGCCTGATGGCCCTGACCCTGTGCCTGAGCGTCACTGGTTGCAGCTCGGTACTGACCTCTACCCGCAATTCGCCGATCGAAGATGATCGCGGCACGCGCACCATCGGCAGCAAGATCGACGATTCGCTGATCGAAACCAAGGCCTCGGTCAATATCGCCAAGGCCAGCCCTGACCTGGACAAAGGTTCGCACATCGTTGTCAGCAGCTACAACGGCATCGTCCTGCTGGCCGGCCAGACCCCACGTGCCGACCTCAAGAGCCTCGCCGAGCAGACCGCCAGCCAGGTGCAGCGGGTCAAGAAAGTGCACAACGAACTGCAGGTGATGCAGCCCTCTTCCATCCTGGCGCGCAACAACGACGCCTGGTTGACCACCAAGATCAAGGCCCAGATGCTGACCGACAATGCCGTCCCCAGCTCGCGCATCAAGGTGATTACCGAGAACGGCATCGTCTACCTGCTCGGCCTGGTGACCCAGCAGGAGGCCAACTCGGCCACTGCCGTGGTACAGGGTGTGTCGGGCGTGCAGAAGATCGTCAAGCTGTTCGAGTACATCGACTGATTCACTGATTGCCTGTGCTGGCCTCTTCGCGGGCAAACCGCGAAGAGGCCAGCACAGGCAACAACACTGCCCCACCTTTCGTAAACCCAGGAAACACCGCATGAAAAAGCTTCTGCTGCCCGCCCTGCTGTTCGGCACTTTCGCCACCCTGGCCGGCTGCTCCACCCCAAGCCTGATCACCCTCAACGATGGCCGTGAAATCCAGGCCGTCGACGCACCGAAGTTCGACCGCGACGCCGGCTTCTACGAGTTCCAGCAACTCGACGGCAAGCGCACCCGCATCAACAAGGACCAGGTACGCACCATCAGCGACCTGTAACCCAAAGTTGGCGGCAAAGAAAAAGGCGATCCGGTTGGATCGCCTTTTTTGTCACTTGACCACTTTCAGGCTTGGTCGCCCAGTCGGACGCGGCGGCTGGCCGCCCCCTTCCGGCGGGCCATCGTCATCCGGCTGTACATCATCGTCCTCAAGGTCGTCGCCATCCGGCGACTCCAGTTCGAAGACCATACCCTGGCCATTTTCGCGGGCGTAGATGCCCAGGATGGCGCCAACCGGCACGAACAGCGAGTGAGCCACGCCGCCGAAACGGCCCTCGAAGCTGACCGCATCGTTGTCCATGTGCAGGCTGCGCACGGCGCTTGGCGAGATATTCAAGACGATCTGGCCATCACTGGCGAAACCGTCCGGCACCTGGACTTTCGGGAACTCGGCATTGACCAGCATATGGGGCGTGCAATCGTTGTCGACGATCCACTCGTACAGTGCTCGAACCAGATAGGGGCGACTGGAGTTCATCAACGGCTCCTTAAAGCTTGCGCATTTCACGTTCTACGGAGGACAGGCTCGCCTGGAAAGGCTCGCGGGCGAACTGCCGCTCCATGTAATCCAGCAGCGGCTTGGCTTGCCGCGGCAACTCGATTCCCAACACCGGCAAACGCCAGAGTATGGGCAGTAGACAACAATCGACCAGGCTTTGCTCCTCGCTCATGAAACAGGCGAACTCGCCGAACAATGGCGAGACCCCGGTCAGGCTTTCGCGCAAGGCCTTGCGCGCCTCGGCACGAGCAGCCTCGCTGCTACGCGGGTCGAGCACGGTATCGGCCAGGGCACACCAGTCGCGCTGGATACGGTGCATCAGCAAACGGCTGTTGCCGCGCGCAACGGGGTACACCGGCATCAACGGCGGATGCGGGTAACGCTCCTCGAGGTATTCCATCACCACGGTCGATTCATACAACGCCAGGTCACGATCGACCAGGGTCGGCACGCTGCCGTAAGGGTTCACCTCGACCAGCTTGGGTGGCAGGCGACCAGGGTCGACATCGATGACCTGCACGCTGACGCCCTTCTCGGCGAGCACAAGGCGTACCCGATGAGAATAGTGATCAGCGGGGTCGGAATAGCAGGCTAACCTGTTGGTTGCGCCCATGTAGCGGCTCCTCGCACGGGATGCTTGTGAAACTGTAAATGAAAACGCGCCCGTGGTGACCTGGCAGATCTGCCAAGCCACCACGGGCGCGTTCAACAACCAGAAACTACTGCGTGATCAGTGCACGTCCTTCCAGTATTCACGCTTGAGCAAGTAGGCGAATACGAAGAAGAAAGCCAGGTACAGCAACACGTAGGTACCGATGCGCTGGCTTTCCAGTTTGACCGGGTTGGCCGAATAGGCCAGGAAGGTCACCAGGTTCTTGACCTTCTCGTCGAACTGCTCGGTCGTCAGGGTACCGGAATTCGGCGTAATGGTCAGCTGGTCGCAGGCTTCATGGGTTATCGGGGTGCCGGTCAACGGGTCGAATTGCTTCTTGCCATCGATCACGGTCTGCACCTGCTTGCAACCAACATGCTGGTTGCCCTGCAGGCCAACCAGTACGTTGGGCATGCCGACGTTCGGGAACACCTTGTTGTTCACCCCGTAAGGCCGCGACGGGTCCTCGTAGAAGCTGCGCAGGTAGGTGTACAGCCAGTCGGTGCCACGCACCCGGGCAACCAGGGTCAGGTCGGGCGGTGCCGCACCGAACCAGGTCTTGGCGTCACTGGGCTTCATGCCGATCTGCATGTGGTCACCGATCTTTGCCCCCGTGAACACCAGCTTCTCCAGCATCAGCTCGTGCGGGATGCCCAGGTCATCGGCCACCCGCTCGTAACGCTGGAACTTGGCACTGTGGCAACCCATGCAATAGTTGGCAAAGGTACGCGCACCGTCCTGCATGGCGGCCTTGTCACTCAGGTCGATGTCGACCTTGTCCAGCTCCAGGCCGGGTTCGGCCGCGAAGGAAAAGGCAGGCATCACTGCCAGCAAAAATACTGCAATCAACTTTTTCATCAGCCAGTCACCCTTTCCGGAACCGGTTTGGTCTTCTCGAGCCTTGTGTAGAACGGCATCAGCAGGAAGTAGGCGAAGTACAACACCGTGCACACCTGCGACAGCAAGGTACGCCCAGGTGTCGGCGCCAGTACGCCCAGCACGCCGAGGATGACGAAGGCCACGCAGAACACCAGCAGGAAGAGCTTGCTGATCCAGCCCTTGTAGCGCATTGAACGCACCGGGCTGCGGTCGAGCCAGGGCAGCACGAACAGCACGGCAATCGCCGCACCCATGGCGATAACACCCATCAGCTTGTCAGGTACCGCACGCAAGATCGCGTAGAACGGTGTGAAGTACCACACAGGCGCAATGTGCTCTGGAGTCTTGAAGGCGTTGGCCTGCTCGAAGTTCGGTTTTTCCAGGAAGTAACCGCCCATTTCCGGGAAGAAGAACACCACGGCGCAGAACACGAACAGGAACACCACCACGCCGACAATGTCCTTGACGGTGTAGTACGGGTGGAACGGGATACCGTCCAGCGGGATACCGTTTTCGTCCTTTTTCTTCTTGATGTCGACGCCATCGGGGTTGTTCGAACCCACTTCGTGAAGGGCAAGGATGTGCAGCACCACCAGGCCGAGAATCACGATTGGCAGGGCGACCACGTGCAGGGCGAAGAAGCGGTTCAGGGTGATGCCCGAGATCAGGTAGTCACCGCGGATCCACTGGGTAAGGTCGCCACCGATCACCGGGATGGCACCGAACAGCGAGATGATCACCTGGGCACCCCAGTACGACATCTGCCCCCACGGCAGCAGGTAGCCCATGAACGCTTCGGCCATCAGCGCCAGGTAGATCAGCATGCCGAACAGCCATACCAGTTCACGCGGCTTCTGGTAGGAGCCGTAGAGCAGGCCTCGGAACATGTGCAGGTAGACCACGATGAAGAACGCCGATGCACCGGTGGAGTGCAGGTAGCGCAGGATCCAGCCGTATTCCACGTCACGCATGATGTACTCGACCGAGGCGAACGCCTCTTCCGCCGAGGGCGTGAAGCTCATGGTCAGCCACACACCGGTGACGATCTGGTTGACCAGCACCAGCAGCGCCAGGGAGCCGAAGAAGTACAGGAAGTTGAAGTTCTTGGGCGCGTAATACTTGCTCAGGTGGTCTTCCCACATCTTGGTGGCGGGGAAGCGAGCATCAATCCAGTCCATGAACTTGCTCATCATGCGTTCTCCTGGTCAACGCCGATGACGACGATCTCGTCCGACTCGTAAGAGTGCGGTGGCACGGGCAGGTTGAGAGGCGCCGGCTGCGACTTGTAGACACGGCCAGCCAGGTCGTAGTGGGAGCCGTGGCACGGGCAGAAATAGCCACCGACCCATTTCGGGCCGAGGTCGGCGGGTGCGACTTCCGGGCGGAAGGTAGGCGAGCAGCCCAGGTGCGTGCACAGGCCGACGAGGATGAGGATTTCCGGTTTGATCGAACGAACCTGCGGATCGACGTAGGTCGGCTGCACCGAGGCCTTGGACTCGGGGTCAGCCAGATCACCGACGACTTTTTTCAGGTTGCCGAGAATCTCGTCCGTTCGCCGCACGATGAACACAGGCTGGCCACGCCACTCGGCCACCATCTGCTGCCCGGCCTCGACCTTGGCGATATTGACCTTCACCGGTGCACCCGCGGCTTTCGCCTTGGCACTGGGAAACCATGACCCCACGAACGGTACCGCAGCCCCCACTGCCCCCGCCGCCCCGACTACGGATGTCGCGGCTACGAGGAAGCGGCGCCGGCCTGCGTTGACGCCGTCATTGCTCATTCAGTCCTCTCCCATCAGCTTGCTTGGCCTGTTGAACCAGACCCTGTACTTAGGTTGTGTCAATGGCGCTAAAAATTGGCCGCCATGGTAAGAAACAAATCCACACACTGACAAGGTGATTACCCCAACCAGGGGCGACTACCCGTGCTTTGCTTGATCTGCGTCTATGCGACAAGTGGTCACTGACATGCTGACAGGTTAGTTCAAGACATAAAAAAAGCCCGGTTCCAAGGAACCGGGCTTTTTTCGACTGCCGAAGCGGTATTAACGCTTGGAGTACTGAGGACGCTTACGCGCTTTACGCAGACCCACTTTCTTACGCTCGACTTCACGAGCGTCGCGGGTGACGTAGCCAGCACGACGCAGAGCGCCACGCAGGGTTTCGTCGTATTCCATCAGAGCGCGGGTGATACCGTGACGGATCGCACCGGCTTGACCGCTGACACCACCACCGGAAACGGTGACGTAGATGTCGAACTTCTCAACGGTTTCGGTCAGCTCGAGCGGCTGACGAACAACCATGCGAGCGGTTTCGCGACCGAAGAACACGTCCAGAGAACGGTTGTTGATGGAAATGTTACCAGTACCCGGACGCAGGAATACGCGAGCGGTTGCGGTCTTGCGACGGCCAGTGCCGTAGTTTTGAGTCGCCGACATAATGAACTATCCCGTTAGATCTTCAGTTCTTGAGGCTGCTGAGCAGTGTGTGGGTGAGCAGCACCCGCGTACACTTTCAGCTTGCGGTACATGTCGCGACCCAGCGGGTTCTTCGGCAGCATGCCTTTGACCGCAGTTTCGATAACACGCTCAGGGGCCTTGGCGATCAACTTCTCGAAGTTGATTTCCTTGATGCCGCCCGGGAAACCGGAGTGGGAGTAGTACATCTTGTCGGAAGACTTGGCACCAGTCACACGAACCTGTTCAGCGTTGATAACGACGATGTAGTCGCCGGTGTCAACGTGAGGGGTGTATTCTGGTTTGTGTTTGCCACGCAGACGGCTAGCGATTTCGGTAGCCAGACGACCCAGGGTCTGGCCAGCGGCGTCGACTACGAACCACTCGCGCTTTACTGTTTCCGGTTTAGCAGTAAAAGTTTTCATTCTCTAAAGCCTCAGAGGCCGCCCAGCGAAAAATAGACGGCGAATCTTACTGGATAGTGCACAGCTTGCCAAGGGCAAGCGCGCAGCCGAACGCTGACGCTTTGGGGGCTCGGGTCAGGCACGCCAATGTTCGACGGGGTTCTTCCTGCGTGGTGGTGCATCACTTCCGCCACACGGAGAGGTGCCGAATTATCCAGATTGCGCGAAAAATTTCAACCTGCTTTGATGAGCTTCTTTGCCAAGGAGTGTCTACCCGATGGAATACCGCCAGCTCGGCCGTACCGACCTCACCGTCAGCGCCCTGTGCCTGGGCACCATGACCTGGGGCGAACAGAACGTCCAGGCCGAGGCCTTCGAGCAGATTGCCCGGGCCAAGGCCGCGGGGGTCAACTTCATCGACACCGCCGAGATGTACCCGGTGCCGCCCCGCCCCGAAACCTATGCCGCCACCGAGCGCATCATCGGCAACTGGTTCCGTGACAATGGCGATCGCGACGACTGGGTGCTGGCCAGCAAGGTCGCCGGCCCCGGCAACGGCATCAGCCACATCCGCGACGGCCAGCTCAAGCATAACCGCCAGCACATCGTCGCGGCGCTGGACGAGAGCCTCAAGCGCCTGCAGACCGACCGCATCGACCTGTACCAGCTGCACTGGCCCGAGCGCAGCACCAACTTCTTCGGCAAGCTGGGCTACCAGCACCTGCCACAGGACCACTTCACCCCGTTGGAAGAAACCCTCGAAGTGCTCGACGAGCAGGTGCGCGCGGGCAAGATCCGCCACATCGGCCTGTCCAACGAAACGCCGTGGGGCACCATGAAGTTCCTGCAACTGGCCGAAAGCCGCGGCTGGCCACGGGCGGTATCGATCCAGAACCCGTACAACCTGCTCAACCGCAGCTTCGAAGTGGGCCTGGCGGAAGTGGCCATCCGCGAACAGTGCGGCCTGCTGGCCTATTCGCCGCTGGCGTTCGGCATGCTTTCCGGCAAATACGAGAACGGCGCACGCCCGGAAAACGCACGCCTGACCCTGTTCAGCCGCTTTGCCCGCTACTCCAACCCACAGACCGTGGCGGCCTGCAGCCGCTATGTGCAACTGGCCCGCGAACATGGCCTGGACCCGGCGCAGATGGCCCTGGCGTTCGTCACCCGGCAGCCGTTCGTGACCAGCAACATCATTGGTGCGACCAGCCTCGAGCAGCTGGACAGCAACCTGGCCAGCCTCGAGCTGAGCCTGAGTGATGAACTGCTGGCGGCGATCGAGGCGATTCACCAAGAGCAGCCGAACCCGGCGCCTTGAGCCGACCCTGTACCGGTTTCTTCGCGGGCGAGCCCGCGAAGAAACACGCGCAGTCCGGCAGGCTAGACACAATCGCCAAAAAATAAGACGATCCAGCCGGTGATTGACCACTCTACCCTATAAGAACAATGACAATGATGTTTACCCACCCCCCCGCGTCGCTGCGGCGCGTCAGCATCCTGGCCATTGACAAGGTGTTCGCTTCGACCTTGATGCAGGCCAAGGACTTCTTCCACCTCGCCAGCTTGCGCTACGGCAAACAGCTGGGCCTGGGCCTGCAGCCCATGTTCGAGATCCGCCTGGTGAGCCCGGACGGCCAGCCCGTGGACAGCTTCAGTCATGTGCAACTGCCGGTCGACGGCGGCCTGGACGACGCCGATGTGATCATCCTCCCGGCTTTCTGGGACGACTTCGACAACCTGCTGCAACGTTATCCACAGGTGCTGCCGTGGCTGCGTGAACAGCATGCCCGCGGCGCGGTGCTGTGCGCCGAGGCCAGTGGCGTGTTCTGGCTGGCCGAGTCCGGCCTGCTCGACGGCAAGGAAGCGACCACCTACTGGCGCTTCTTCACCAGCTTTGCCGAACGCTTCCCGAAGATCCGCCTGAACCAGGACAAGCACCTGACCGACGCCGACAATATCTATTGTGCTGGCGGCGCCACTTCAGCCTGCGACCTGTACATCTACCTGATCGAACGCTTCTGCGGCGCCAACGTGGCCCGCGCCGTGTCCCGCGACATCCTCTACGAAGTACAGCGCAACTACACCCCCGGGCGCATGGGCTTTGGCGGGCAGAAGCTGCACCAGGACCTGATCATCCTGCAGATCCAGCATTGGCTGGAGGAACACTTCGCCGACAAGTTCCGCTTCGAGGACGTGGCTCGCAACCACGGCATGAGCATTCGCAACTTCATGCGCCGCTTCCAGGGCGCGACGGGGGACAAACCGCTGCACTACCTGCAACGGTTGAGGATCGAGACGGCCAAGGGGTTGCTGTCGAGCACGCGCAAGAGCATCAAGACCATCAGTTACGAGGTCGGCTATGACGATGCCAGTTTCTTTGCGCGGCTGTTCCGCCAGCACACCGAGTTGTCGCCGAACCAGTATCGGCAGCAGTTCATGCAGGAGGCTTGAGGCCTTCCGGGGCTGCTTTGCAGCCCCGGATTCTCAGGGCTTGTGCGCCCGCGCCAGGAACTCGTGCGACTGCATCTCCAGCAAGCGGCTCAGGGTGCGCTGGAACTCGAAGGCCAAGCGCCCGCCGGTATACAGGTCCTTGAGCTCCACCTCGGCCGAGATGATCAGCTTGACGTTGCGGTCGTAGAACTCGTCCACCATGTTGATGAAGCGGCGGGCGATGTCGTCGGTGGTGACGCCCATCTGCTCCACGTTGCTCAACAGCACGGCATGGAAGATCTTGCCCAGTTCGATGTAGTCGTTCTGGCTACGAGGGCCGTCGCACAGCGCGCGGAAGTCGAACCAGGCCACGTCGTCACAGGTCAGCAGGGCCTGGATCGGGCGATTCTCGATCATCAGCACGTCGTTCTCGACCGCCTGGGTGCACTCAGGAGTCAAGGCCTTGAAGCTGGCGCGCAGGCTCTGGTGCGCCGCCTCATCGAGCGGGTAGTGGTACAGTTCGGCCTGCTCGAGGTGACGCAGACGATAGTCGACCCCGCTGTCGACGTTCACCACGTCGGTGTACTGCTTGATCATGGCGATGGCCGGCAGGAAGCGCGCGCGCTGCAGGCCGTCCTTGTACAGGCCGTCGGGCACGATGTTGGAGGTAGCCACCAGCGATACGCCGTTCTTGAACAACTCTTCCATCAGGGTGCCGAGGATCATCGCGTCGGTAATGTCCGACACGAAGAATTCGTCGAAGCAGATCACCTTGGCTTCTTCGCTGAAGCGCCTGGCGATGATGGTCAGCGGGTTCTTCTCGCCCTTGAGGGTTTTCATTTCCTCGTGCACACGCTTCATGAAGCGGTGGAAGTGCGTGCGCATCTTCTGCTTGAACGGCAGCGCCTCGAAAAAGGTATCGACCAGGTAGGTCTTGCCGCGCCCTACCCCACCCCAGAAGTACAGGCCCTTGACCGGGGTCTGCTCCTTCTTGCCGAACAGCTTGCCGAACACGCCCGGCTTGTTGTTCTGCGCGTGTACCAGGTCGTCGTACAGGCGCTGCAGGTGACGCACCGCAGTTTCCTGCGCCGCGTCATGGAAGAAGTCGGGACGTTTCAGATCTGCTTGATATCGTTCTAGGGGCGTCATGATTCGTTAGCGAGGCAACAAAAAACGGGCCGTCACTGTAGCGACAGGCCCGCTTAATGGCAATGCGACTTGCGTCAATATGCCTCATCCAGACCAACTAAGTGCTGGATGGCACCGGCTTTGCCGGTGTTCGCGGGCAAACCCGCTCCTACAGGCGAAATGCCTCAGTCCTGTTGTGGCTGAAGCGCTGCACGCAGGCTTTGAATGGCTGCATCACGGGCTTCGGCGCTGTCGAACTGCGGCCCGTCGGCAACCTGTTCGCCGTTCAGCCACAGGCCAAAGCCCAGGCCTTCGACGCGCACATCCGCCTCGCCACCCTGCTGCAACTGCTTGCTCACGGCGCCGGCGCTCTTGCCGTCGGCGAAGCTGCGCGACAGCAGCAGTTGTTCACCGTCGGCGGCCAGCAGACGGAAGCGGAAGCTGCCGTCGTCGTCACGGAAGCTGACAAAACGTGCACTCTTGGCGGCCTTCTTCTTCACTTCGGTGCTGGCCTGCACGCTGCTGCGGAACGAACGCAGGCCAACGGCCTCGCGCAACTGCTCGAGGAACGGCGTGGCGATCTTGCGGGCCTTGGCGGCGCCGGCCAGCAGGATGTCTTCCAGGTCCGCCGGGCGGGCGATCAGCTGGTGGTAGTACTCGCGCTTCTCGGCCAGCTGGCCATCCAGCAGCTGGAACAGCCGCTGCTTGGCTTCACCCCAGCCCAGGCCCTGCAGCAGCTCTTCACGGAACTCGGCGCACTGCGCCGGCGTCGAGAAGGCCTGGAACAGGGTGAACAGGTGCGCGTTGTCCGGGTCTTTCGCTTCGCCAGGCGCACGCGAGTCGGTGACAATGCGCGAGATGGCGTCCTTCATGTCCTTGGCGCTGGTGAACAGCGGGATGGTGTTGTCGTAGCTCTTGGACATCTTGCGCCCGTCCAGGCCCGGTAGGGTCGCCACGCTCTCCTCGATCACCGCTTCCGGCAGGGCGAAGAAGTCCTTGCCCTGGCCGAACAGGTGATTGAAGCGCTGGCCGATGTCGCGGGCCATTTCCACGTGCTGGATCTGGTCACGGCCGACCGGCACCTTGTTGGCGTTGAACATCAGGATGTCCGCGGCCATCAGCACCGGGTAGCTGTACAGGCCCATGGTCACGCCGGCATCCGGGTCTTCGCCGTTTTCCAGGTTCTTGTCCACCGAAGCCTTGTAGGCATGCGCGCGATTGAGCAGCCCCTTGGCGCTGACGCAGGTCAGCAGCCAGGTCAGCTCGGGGATTTCCGGGATGTCGGACTGGCGGTAGAAGGTCACCTTGTCCGGGTCGAGGCCACCGGCCAGCCAGGTGGCGGCGATTTCCAGGCGCGAACGCTGGATGCGCAGCGGGTCGTCGCACTTGATCAGGGCGTGGTAGTCGGCCAGGAAGTAGAACGAGTCGACACCGGGCTGCTGGCTGGCACGGATCGCCGGGCGAATGGCGCCGGCGTAGTTGCCCAGGTGCGGAGTGCCGGTGGTGGTGATACCGGTAAGAATGCGCGTGGTCATGGGTGTTCGCTTATTCAGG
This sequence comes from Pseudomonas sp. SF2, assembly GCF_036858055.1. Taxonomy (NCBI): domain Bacteria; kingdom Pseudomonadati; phylum Pseudomonadota; class Gammaproteobacteria; order Pseudomonadales; family Pseudomonadaceae; genus Pseudomonas; species Pseudomonas sp. SF2. The sequence goes on from NZ_JAMBDI010000011.1 coordinate 102,559, forward strand.
CTTGGCTCAGTTCGAAAGGCGCGGCAGCAGCAGATCCTTCAGATCGGTCAGCTTGCCATGGAAGAAGTGTCCGCATTCTGCCACTTTCAGCAGCTCATGGGGGCGCGACAGGCTGTCGGACCAATCGTAAACCAGCTGCGGCGCGACGACTTCGTCGGCGTCCGGCTGCACCACGGTGATCGGGCAGCGCTGCGGCAGCGGGAACTCCGCCGTCAGGCGCATGACCGCCGGGGCGATCATGAACAGCTGTTGCAGCTCTACTCCGGCAGCTTCCAGGCGGCCGGCCAGGCTGGTGGCGACGAAGCCGCCGAACGAGAAACCCATCAGCACCAGCGGCAGGCCCAGGTGCTTTTCGCGCAACCAGGCCGCAGCGGCCTCGGCATCGGCCACTTCGCCAGCGCCCATGTCATGACTGCCGGCGCTCTGCCCGACGCCACGGTAGTTGAAACGCAGGGTCACATAGCCGGCGTCACGGGCGGTGCGCTGCAGGGTCGAGACCACCTTGTTGAGCATGGTGCCGCCCTGGACCGGGTTGGGGTGGCAGATCAGCACCACGCCACGGGCATTGGCCACGTCCAGGTACAAGGCTTCCAGCTGGCCACTGGGGCCATCGATGAACAAGGGGGTTTCGCGGACAAGCAAGGCACTACTCCGTGACCTCGGGAGGGGTCGATTCGTCTAGGTGAGGAATTCTGTTCTGATTTGCGATCGCTCGCGGTATACAGCGCAGGTCTGAGCCGTTAACGTAAAGCAAAGCCGTTTATAGAGGAAGGACTCGTGGAACTCTCGCTCCTTGTTTGGTTGTTGCCGACCCTGGCCCTGGTCATCGGCGTGGTAGTCGGTTTCGTCGTCGCTCGCCTGCTGCCCAATGCCGCGCCGAGCAGCACCCAGCGTCAGCTGGATGACATCCAGAAGCGTTTCGACAGCTACCAGAACGAAGTGGTCACCCACTTCAATAGCACCGCCGTGCTGGTCAAGAAACTGACCCAGAGCTACCAGGACGTCCAGGACCACCTGGCCGAAGGCGCCAACAGCCTGGCCCTTGATGACGTCACGCGCCAGCGCCTGCTGGCCGCCCTGCACTCCGAAGGCAGCCAGGGCCCACGCGACCGCCTGACCCCACCGAAGGACACCGCCGAAGTGCCACGCGACTACGCGCCGAAAGCGCCGAACGCGCCGGGCATGCTCGACGAGAGCTACGGGCTCAAGCGTTGATCTGCCGAACATGACAAAGGCCTCGCAAGAGGCCTTTTTTGTGGGCTGGATTCACTGGCCTCTTCGCGGGCACGCCCGCTCCCACAGGTACGCCACCGCATCCGAAATCTGCGCAATGCCTGTGGGAGATTGCCCAGCCCTTGGCCTGCACTGTCGCGTAGATAACTTGCGAGCAATCCGCTCCCACAGGGCCCCTGCTAACTCAATGAGTTATGGGCAGTTCTATGAAAGGGGCGTGCCCGCGAAGAGGACCGCCCAGGCAACCTAGCTGCAAGCCTTTAACGCCTGCTCGACATCCGCCAGCAGGTCCTCCACATCTTCCAACCCCACCGACAAGCGCACCAGCCCCTCCGATATCCCGTGATGCGCCCGCTCCTTCGCAGTATGGCTGGAGTGCGTAATGCATCGCCCAGCTTGCCTTGATGCGCCCAAGCAGCAAGATCCTACAAATCATCAGGTGTGGTCCTACACCCTGTTTGGCCGCTCTTCTGACATACAAAAAAGTCGTCATTAGGCACACTATAAAAACATTCAGAACGGCCTATGGCATAAGAATATTGAAACACCCTCTCATGTCCATTCGCGTAACCAAGAGCGCTCGCAGGGCTTCCCTACTGAAATTTTCAATAACCCACTCAGAGATGACATATGGGTATTGAACTTCCGGCTTTGTATATCTATCCAAATAATTACGGCACAAGTCGTCCTAATGGCTTACAAACACCACACCCCGCAGCCATGATAGGTCGTGCCATTGAGGAGCGTAGCGCTGGCTATGCACAAGGCCACTGGAGGGAAATGCTAAACCTGCATCTTCCTAAAATGCAGTACACCCGTCCCATCGCTTTTACGCTTGACGGTTTCCTGATTCGTGAACTCAAAGCTGGGTCTGGTGCAGACGCAATAATGCTGGCCAATTCGAGCATCAGTATTCCAGATGCTTGGAACAAAGCATTTGAGTACACCAAAGCAAATCTTGATACTGCCCCCTTAGCTCAACCTATTGAATTTTCTGGGGGGGGGGTGGTTCACTCCGTTCAGAGCAATTGCACACTGGCTTTTAGGGAAAGGGCAGCAGGCTAAAGTCAACATAAACAATATAGGCATCGCACCCGAATTGCATAAAATCCCTCAACTACAGGCAACATTCGCTAGAGCAAGCGCAGGCACTAGTCGGATTGATGTCACCTTCCCATATAACACAGGCATGGATAGTAATATATCACGCATCTACCTAGGTTCTATTACCCTACGAGTTATTGGCGACCTGAATAAGGGTAGTGACGGAAAGCTCATTTTCGTCGGTGTGGTTCGCGCCTATTCGGATAAATATGATGCAAATGCGAGCAGCCACCGCGGCGGCTTCGACGAGAAAGCCACGACACTGCTTCGTGAAGTTGGGCGCGTTGCAAATGCACAAGACTACGAAATTCTAATTGAAGGCGACCTACCGCTAAACATAGCAAATTAATGGGAGGCCGCGACAACGAAGCGCAGCACGGGCGACACCATTGAATTGGCTTTTATTCTATACTATCTTAGCCCACTGACTTCAAGGTGGATTATGAATATCTCGAAAACGCTCTGTACAGCCACGGCCTCAGCCTTGAACGTAATTGCAACAGCACTATTGTTTAGCGCTTCGGAAGCTGCGCTCGAAAACCCTGGTGACCCGTATGACACTTCAGGCATACCCGCGTTATCGATGTATATAGTACTGCTAATAATTTCTACCACATTTTCAGTATTTTTCATGCTTGGAGGAACGATAGCAAACAAGCTGCTCACTGGCAAACTACCCAAGGCCATCAGACTTTTTCTTGAATTTATCCCAACTTTCGCGACAGCAACTCTTGGTATTTTTGTTTCCTTCGCTTACACCGACAACACAATATCGATGAACATGACTGCGCTTATTTATTTCCTATCAGCCGGATTCTCACTTGCTGCTGCGATTTTTCTTCAAAAGAAACCCAGGAAGCGGACCTGACTATCAGGTTCTCGGCTGCAACAGTGGCGGCCTGATCATCAGGAACCGTATGCTCTACGACATTGACGATACGCCGTTGTTTGCTCTCTCTTCGGGCGACCACACCATTGACATCAGCTTTGCACCACCTAACTAGCTTGATGTCAGCATCCAGTGATGCCGTAACGGTTTTTGCCGCGAAGAGAGAGCTTCGGCAATTTACCTACACGCGTCCAGCGCCTGCTCGACATCCGCCAGCAGGTCCTCCACATCTTCCAACCCCACCGACAAGCGCACCAGCCCCTCCGATATCCCGTGATGCGCCCGCTCCTGCGGCGTATAGCTGGAATGGGTCATGCTCGCCGGGTGCTGCGCCAGCGACTCGGCATCGCCCAGGCTCACCGCCCGGGCAAACAGTTGCAGGGCATTCATGAACCTGCGCCCGGCCTCGATACCGCCCTTGAGCTCGAAGGCGATCATCCCGCCCGGCAAACGCATCTGCCGCTGCGCCAGCTCGTACTGGGCAAACGTCGGCAACCCCGGGTAGTGAATCAGCTCCACCTGCGGCTGCCGAGCCAGAAACTCCGCCACCTGCTGGGCATTGGCGCAATGTCGGTCCATGCGCAGGGCCAAGGTCTTGATCCCGCGCATCAGCAGCGCTGCGTCGTGGGGTGACAGGACCGCCCCGGTCATATCCTTCAACCCTTCCAGGCGGATACGGTCAATCAGCGCCTTGCGTCCCACCACCAGGCCGGCAGTGATATCACCGTGGCCACTGAGGTACTTGGTCGCCGAATGCACCACCAGGTCCGCTCCCAGCTCCAGCGGCCGCTGCAGGTAGGGCGTGCAGTAGGTGTTGTCGACCACCACATGTACATCATGCCCGCGCACCGCCTCGGCCACCGCGGCGATATCCACCAGTTGCATGTTGGGGTTGGCCGGCGTTTCGAAGTAGATCATTCGTGTTTTGCTGTTGATCGCCGACTTCAGGGCCTTGGCATCGTTCAGGTCGACATGGCGGATTTTCACGCCGAATTCGCCAATGCCATGGTGCAGGAAGGCAAAGGTGCAGCCGTACAGCGTGCGCCCGACGATCAGCTCGTCACCGGGCCGCAGCAGGGTCCAGATCGTCGAGGTAATGGCCCCCATGCCCGACGCCAATGCCAGCCCCGCCTCGCCGCCCTCCAGCGAGGCCATGCGCTGTTCCAGCAGGGCCAGGGTCGGGTTGGAGATGCGGCTGTAGAAATGGCCGGGCTCCTCCCCTGCGAAGCACGCAGCGCCGTATTCCACGGTGGGGAAGGCATAGGTAGCGGTCTGGTACACCGGCGGCACCAGGGCGCCGCCGTGGGAAAGCGGGTCGTAGCCATGGTGAATGGCCCGTGTGGAAAAACCGGTGTTGTTATGGGAGTCGCGCATCGCAACAGCCTCTTGTGGTTTGTTATAAGCTTATGCCACCGAGCTGCCCGATTTTTTCCAAAATTACCCACGCATCCGCGTGCTTGCTGGAACAAAAACAATAATTACCGGATCAGGAGGGCAAAACATGCCTTCAAGCCTCGACCGCACCGACCGCGCCCTGCTCGCCGCCCTGCAGGACAACGCCCGCCTCACCGTTGCCGAACTGGCCGACAAGGTGGCACTGACCACCTCGCCCTGCTGGCGACGGGTCAAGCTGCTGGAGGACAACGGCTACATCACCGGCTACCAGGCCATCCTCTCGCCCAAGTCGCTGGGGTTTGGCGTGACCGCGTTCGTCAGCATCATGATGGACTCGCACACCAAGGACATGGCACTGGCATTCGAGCAGCGGTTGATGGAGATTCCTGAGATCGTTGCCTGCCACAACATTTCCGGGAGGTATGATTTTCTGCTGGAGATCCTGGCGCGGGACCTGGAGTCGTTCGGCGAATTCACCCGCGAAGTGCTGCAGCGGTTGCCGGGGGTGAAGGAGATCTATTCGAGTTTTTCCTACAAGGCGGTGAAGGAACGGCGGGTGATACCGGTGTCGGAGAAACATATCTGAACGGCATGCGCGATCCAATTGGGGGCAACTGCCTTGCTCAAAATCGAGAAGCTTGCGCAGTCCCTGTGGGAGCGGCTTCAGCCGCGAACACCGGCAAAGCCGGTGCCATCCACCGCGCCGCCTGCTTCGCGGGTGAACCCGCTCCCACAGGTACAGCGTGAGCCCGAAACATGCGCTGTATCTGCGGGAAAGAGGAATAAAAAACCCCGCCGAAGCGGGGTTTTTCTTTCAGGCAGCCTGGCGCTTAGATCGCGCCACGCTGACGCAACACGTCCAGCACCTGCTTCACGCCCTCTTCCACGCTGGTGGCCTGGGTGTCGATCACCAGGTCCGCGTCCAACGGCACATCGTACGGGAAGCTTTCGCCCGGGATGTTGTCGCCACCAGCCGCGTACAGGCCTTGCGGGTCACGCTCGCGGCAGGCCAGCGGCGAGGCCTGGACGTAAACGGTCACCAGGCGCTCCTTTCCGATCAACGCCTTGGCCTGCTCACGGCCCTCGGCATCCGGGGCCACGAACGCAGCCAGGGTCAGCAGACCGGCTTCGTTGAACTGGCGCGCCACATGGGCGGCGCGGCGCCAGTTCTCGGTACGGCCGGCGCGGTCCTGCGGCAGGCCCTTGTTCAGGTCGTGGCGCAGGTTCTGGCCGTCGAGCACGTACACCGCTCGGCCCATGTCGAACAGCTTGCGCTCCACGGCGTAGGCCAGGGTGCTCTTGCCTGCGCCGGACAGGCCGCTGAACAGCACGGTGGCTGGCTGCTGGCCGAAGCGCAGGGCGCGCTCTTCGGTGGCCACATGGCACAGCTTGCCATGATGGCCGGTGCTGCCGTGCGGCAGCACTGGCGGGGCGATGATCATGCCGGCGCCGACAGTGCCGTTGGTCAGGCGGTCGATGACGATGAACGCACCGGTGGTGCGGTTGCTGTCGTAACCGTCCAGGGCGATCGAGGCGTCCAGGGACACCTTGACGCGGCCGATCTCGTTCAGTTGCAGTGCGCTGGCAGCGCCCTGCTCCAGGGTGTTCACATCGACCTTGTGGGTGATGCTGGCAATCGAGCCCGGCACATAGCTGGTAGCGCGCTTTATGTCGTATTTCTTGCCCGGGAGCATCGGCTCCTCGGCCATCCACACCAGCATGGCGTCAAACTGGTCGGTGACCGGCGGGACGTTGTCGGCATGCACCAGCAGGTCGCCACGGGAGATGTCGATCTCGTCTTCCATGGTCAGGGTCACGGCCTGGCCAGGGCCTGCGTTTTCCAGCTCACCTTCGTAGGTGACGATGGACTTGACGCGGCTGCTCTTGCCCGACGGCAGCACGACGATTTCGTCACCCTTGTGCACCACGCCGCTGGCAATGGTACCGGCGAAGCCACGGAAGTTCAGGTTGGGGCGGTTGACGTACTGCACCGGGAAGCGCAGGTCGGTGAAGTTGCGGTCGGCCGACACTTCGACGGTTTCGAGGATTTCCATCAGCGTCGGGCCGGCGTACCACGGCGAACGCTCGCTGGGGTTGACCACGTTGTCACCCTTGAGCGCCGACATCGGCACGAAGTGCAGGCTGCTCGGGGTCAGGTTGATGGCGTCGGCGAACTTCAGGTAGTCGGACTTGATCGACTCGAAGACGTCCTGATCGAAGCCTTTGAGGTCCATCTTGTTGACCGCGACCACGATGTGCTTGATGCCCAGCAACGAAGCAATGTAGCTGTGGCGGCGGGTCTGGGTCTGCACGCCGTAGCGGGCGTCGACCAGGATGATCGCCAGGTCGCAGGTGGACGCGCCGGTGGCCATGTTGCGGGTGTACTGCTCATGGCCCGGGGTATCGGCAATGATGAACTTGCGCTTGGCGGTGGAGAAGTAGCGGTAGGCGACATCAATGGTGATGCCCTGCTCGCGCTCGGCCTGCAGGCCGTCGACCAGCAGTGCCAGGTCGACTTCCTCACCGGTGGTGCCGACTTTCTTCGAATCACGGGTGATGGCCTCGAGGTGGTCCTCGTAGATCATCTTCGAGTCGTGCAGCAGACGCCCGATCAGGGTGCTCTTGCCGTCGTCGACGTTGCCGCAGGTCAGGAAGCGCAGCAGTTCCTTGCGCTCGTGCTGGGCCAGGTAGGCGAGGATGTCCTCGCTGATCAGATCAGATTGGTGCGACATGGAGTAACCCTGAAATTAGAAGTAGCCTTGGCGTTTCTTGTCTTCCATGGAACCGGCGCCATCGTGGTCGATGACACGGCCCTGGCGTTCGGACGTACGGGTCAGGAGCATTTCCTGAATGATGTCCGTCAGGGTCTCGGCTTCCGACTCGACAGCGCCCGTCAGCGGGTAGCAGCCGAGGGTACGGAAACGCACCTTCTTCTTGACGATGCGCGCTTTCTCTTCATCGGTGAGATGTTCGAGGATGCGCTCGTCGTCGATCATGATCAGGGTGCCGTTCTTCTCGATGACCTCACGCTCGGCGGCGAAGTACAGCGGCACGATCGGGATACCTTCGAGGTAGATGTACTGCCAGATGTCCAGCTCGGTCCAGTTCGACAGCGGGAAGACACGGATCGACTCGCCCTTGTTGACCTTGCCGTTGTACACGTTCCACAGTTCCGGGCGCTGGTTCTTCGGGTCCCAGCGGTGCTTGCTGTCACGGAACGAGTACACGCGCTCCTTGGCCCGCGACTTCTCTTCGTCGCGGCGCGCGCCACCGAAGGCGGCGTCGAAACCATGCTTGTCCAGCGCCTGCTTCAGGCCCTGGGTCTTCATGATGTCGGTGTGCTTGGAGCTGCCATGGGTGAACGGGTTGATGCCCTGCGCCACACCCTCGGGGTTGACGTGGGTGATCAGCTCCAGGCCCATTTCCTCGACCATCTTGTCGCGGAAGCTGTACATCTCCTGGAATTTCCACTGGGTGTCGACGTGCATCACCGGGAACGGCAGCTTGCCCGGGAAGAAGGCCTTGCGCGCCAGGTGCAGCATCACGGCGGAATCCTTGCCGATCGAGTACAGCATCACCGGGTTGTCGAACTCGGCGGCCACCTCGCGGATGATGTGGATGCTCTCCGCCTCCAGCTGTTTCAAGTGCGTCAGTTTGTCGACCATGGCTACTCACGAAAAACGATCTTATGGACGGCCTGCGGGCCGTGTTCGAGCGAGCCACTTTATCACAGCGGCTGCTTCTATTTAGGAGGCCGGCTAGATCGAAAAAGTCTAACGATATGACTGGGGGTTTGGGCTGGAATTGGGCCGCTCTGCGGCCTTTCGCGGGCACGCCCGCTCCCACAGGTGCAGCGCGTACTTGTGGGAGCGGGCGCACCCGCGAAGAAGGCGACGCCGATGTCAGATCGGGTTCGGGCAATCGATGAACAGGTGCTCCACGGCAAACCGCCGCGCCAGGTAATCACCCAGCGCCTGCACCCCATAGCGCTCGGTGGCATGGTGCCCGGCGGCAATGAAGCTGACACCATTCTCGCGGGCACTATGATAGGTCTGCTCCGACGCCTCGCCCGTCAGGTACAGGTCTACCCCGGCCGCGATCGCCGTGTCGATGTAGCCCTGCCCGCCCCCGGTGCACCAGCCGACCCGACTGATCATCTGCTCGCCTTCGACCAGCAACGGCTCACGCCCCAGCACCTCCCGCACCCGCCGGGCAAAGTCGCGCGCGGTCACTGGCTCGGCCAGCGAGCCGACCAGCCCGACCACCTTGGGGTTTTCCGGGTCCAGCGGCCCTTCGACGGTGATGTCCAGCTGCCGCGCCAGTTGCACGTTGTTGCCCACATCCGGGTGCACGTCCAGCGGCAGGTGGAAGGCCAGCAGACTGATGTCGTTGTTCAACAGGGTCTTCAGCCGGCGCTGCCGGATGCCGGTGACGCACGGGTTCTCACCCTTCCAGAAGTAGCCATGGTGCACCAGCACCAGGTCGGCCTGGGCCTCGACCGCCGCATCCAGCAACGCCTGGCTGGCGGTAACACCGCTGACGATGCGGCTGACCTGCGGCCGGCCTTCTACCTGCAAACCGTTGGGGCAATAATCCTGGATCTTCGCGCTGCCCAGGTAACGCTCGGCTTCCTCGACCAGGGTGTTCAGAGCGACAGCCATGAAAATCTCCTCGAAATCTGCGTTTTTCTCGGGCACAACGCCCATGCAACGCCCGTATAATGCCGGCCATTATGAGCCGTCGCCGGCACTGGGGGAACCGGTGTATGATCGCGCGCGCTCATGCCCCACCGCGCGGCCACCGTACCCGCTCTTTCCAGGATTCATTCATGTTCAAGGCTTTGCGTTACTTTGGCTGGCCCCTGCTTACCGGCCTACTGATCGCCATGCTGATCATCCAGCGCTTCCCGGAATGGGTCGGCCTGCCCAGCCAGGACGTCAACCTGCAGCAGGCACCGCAGACCTCGCGGATCATGCAAGGCCCGGTGTCCTACGCCGATGCCGTGACCCTGGCCGCCCCGGCGGTGGTCAACCTGTACACCACCAAGGTGGTGAACAAGAGCGCCCACCCGCTGTTCGAAGACCCGCAGTTCCGCCGTTTCTTCGGTGACAACCTGCCCAAGCAGCGCCGCTGGGAATCGAGCCTGGGCTCGGCGGTGATCATGAGCCCCGAGGGCTACCTGCTGACCAACAACCACGTCACCAGTGGCGCCGACCAGATCGTCGTCGCCCTGAAGGATGGCCGCGAAACCTTGGCCCGGGTGATTGGTAGCGACCCGGAAACCGACCTGGCGGTGCTGAAGATCGACCTGAAGAGCCTGCCAGCAATCACCATCGGCCGCTCCGACAACATTCACATCGGCGACGTGTCGCTGGCCATCGGCAACCCGTTCGGCGTCGGCCAGACCGTGACCATGGGCATCATCAGCGCCACCGGCCGCAACCAGCTGGGCCTGAACAACTACGAAGACTTCATCCAGACCGACGCGGCGATCAACCCGGGCAACTCCGGGGGTGCGCTGGTGGATGCCAACGGCAACCTGATCGGCATCAACACCGCGATCTTCTCCAAATCCGGTGGTTCGCAGGGCATCGGTTTTGCCATCCCGGTAAAACTGGCGCTGGAGGTGATGAAGTCGATCGTCGAGCACGGCCAGGTCATCCGTGGCTGGCTGGGCATCGAGGTACAGCCGCTGAGCCAGGAACTGGCCGAGTCGTTCGGCATGAAGGACCGCCCGGGCATCGTGGTGGCGGGAATCTTCCGCGAGGGGCCGGCGGCGAAGGCCGGGCTGCAGCTGGGTGACGTGATCCTGAGCATCAACGGCGAGCCAGCCGGTGACGGGCGCAAATCGATGAACCAGGTGGCGCGGATCAAGCCCAACGAGAAGATCACCATCGAGGTGATGCGCAATGGGCAGCAATTGAAGCTGATCGCCGAGGTGGGGCTGCGGCCGCCACCGGCGCCGGCAGTCGCCAAAGAAGAAGAGAAGTAACGCTGCAATCCTGACTGTTTCGCAAACCTGTGGGAGCGGCCTTGCGTCGCGATGGGGCGCGTAGCGGCCCCAGGATTTCAGCTTCGCAGCATATATCCCTGGGGCCGCTTTGCGGCCCTTTCGCGACGCAAGGCCGCTCCCACAGTGGACCGCGTCAGCGGCCCCTCTTGCATCAATGCAGGATCTGGCTCAGGAACAACTTGGTCCGGTCACTGCGCGGCCGGTCGAAGAAGTCATCCGGCGCCGCCTGCTCGACGATCTCGCCCTTGTCCATGAAGATCACCCGGTTCGCCACGGTCCGGGCAAAGCCCATCTCGTGGGTCACGCAAAGCATGGTCATGCCATCTTCGGCCAGGCCCACCATGGTATCGAGCACTTCCTTGACCATTTCCGGGTCCAGCGCCGAGGTCGGTTCGTCGAACAGCATGATCTTCGGCTTCATGCACAACGCACGGGCAATCGCCACACGCTGCTGCTGGCCACCGGACAACTGCCCAGGGTACTTGTGCGCCTGCTCCGGAATACGCACCCGCTCCAGGTAATGCATGGCGATTTCCTCGGCCTTGCGCCGGGGCATCTTGCGCACCCACATCGGTGCCAGGGTGCAGTTCTCCAGGATGCTCAGGTGCGGGAACAGGTTGAAGTGCTGGAACACCATGCCCACCTCACGGCGGATCGCCTCGATCTGCTTGAGATCGTTGGTCAGCTCCACGCCATCGACCACGATGCGCCCCTGCTGGTGCTCTTCCAGGCGGTTGAGGCAACGGATAGTGGTGGACTTGCCCGAGCCGGACGGCCCGCACAGCACGATACGCTCACCCTGGCGCACGTTCAGGTTGATGTCCTTGAGCACATGGAACTGGCCGTACCACTTGTTCACGCCCTGCATCTGGATGATGCCTTCGGGGCCGGCAGGCTGCTTGATCGCTTCACTCATTTCGAAACTCCTAACGCTTGTGGCCAGTGTCCAGCTTGCGCTCCAGATGCATGGAGTAGCGGGACATACCGAAACAGAAAATCCAGAACACCAGGGCGGCGAACACGTAGCCCTCGGTAGCCATGCCCAGCCAGGCCGGGTCGGCGGCAGCTTGCTTGACGCTGTTCAGCAGGTCGAACAGGCCGATGATGATCACCAGGCTGGTGTCCTTGAACAGGGCAATGAAGGTGTTGACGATGCCAGGGATCACCAGCTTGAGCGCCTGCGGCAGAATCACCAGGCCCATCGCCCGCCAGTAGCCCAGGCCCATGGCCGCGGCGGCTTCGTACTGGCCCTTGGGGATAGCCTGCAGGCCGCCCCGCACCACCTCGGCGATGTACGCCGACTGGAACAGGATCACGCCGATCATCGCCCGCAGCAGCTTGTCGAAGCTCATGCCCTCGGGCAGGAACAAAGGCAGCATCACCGACGACATGAACAGCACCGTGATCAACGGCACGCCGCGCCAGAACTCGATGAAGGTCACGCACACCACCTTCACCGCCGGCATCTTCGAACGCCGCCCCAGGGCCAGCAGGATGCCCAGCGGCAAGGCGCCGACGATGCCCACGGTGGCGATCACCAGGGTCAGCATCAGCCCGCCCCACTGGCTGGTCGCTACGTTTTCCAGGCCCAGGACGCCCCCGTGCAGCAGGGTGTAGGCCAGCACGGGGTACAGCACCAGGAAGCCCAGGCCATAGAAGGCCTTGCGCGGGAAACGCTTGATGAACAGTGGCGCGGTGCCGAGCACGGCAAGCCACACGGTCAGGTCCACGCGCCAGCGCAGCTCGGCCGGGTAGTAGCCGTACATGAACTGGCCGAAGCGCTGCTGCACGAACACCCAGCAGGCGCCCTCCTTGGTGCAGTCGGCACGGGTGGTGCCGACCCAGTTGGCGTCAAGCAACGCCCACTGCAGCAACGGCGGCACGATCAGCCACACCAGATAGATGGCGAACAGGGTCAGCAGCGTGTTGAGCCAGCTGGAGAACAGATTGGCACGCATCCATGCGAGCACGCCGACGGTTTTCACCGGTGGCGGCATATCGGGTTTGAAAACATGGGCATTCACGGGCGTATCCTCACCGCTCGATCAGCGCAATGCGCTTGTTGTACCAGTTCATCAGCAGCGAAATGCTGATGCTGATGGCGAGATAGACACTCATGGTGATGGCGATCACCTCGATGGCCTGGCCGGTCTGGTTGAGCACGGTACCGGCGAACAGCGAAACCATCTCCGGGTAGCCGATACCGGCCGCCAGCGACGAGTTCTTCGCCAGGTTCAGGTACTGGCTGGTCAGCGGCGGAATGATCACCCGCAGTGCCTGGGGGATGATCACCTTGCGCAGGGTCGGGCCCTCGCGCAGGCCCAGCGAGCGCGCGGCCTCGGTCTGGCCATGGCTGACCGAACGGATACCGGAGCGCACGATTTCGGCGATGAACGCTGCGGTATAGATGGTCAACGCCAGGGTCAACGCCAGCAGCTCGGGGATCAGCACCCACCCGCCGACGAAGTTGAATCCTTTCAATTGCGGCACTTCCCAGTGCACCGGGCTGCCGAACAGCAGTACGCAAACGCCCGGAATGGCGATGAACAGCGCCAGCCCCACCCAGAACTTGTGGAACGGTACACCGGTCTCGTCGAAGCGCTTGTTGGCAAAGCGCACCATTACCACGATGGCCAGCAGCGCCAGGACCAGGGCCACGACGAACGGCCAGAAGCCTTCGGCCATGGACGCGCCGGGCATGTTAAGGCCACGGTTGCTGATGAAGAAGGTGTCGTCGATATTGATACTGCCCCGCGGTCCCGGCAGGGTCAGGAACACGGCGAAGTACCAGAACAGGATCTGCAACAACGGCGGGATGTTGCGGAAGGTCTCCACATACACGGTCGCCAGCTTGTTGATCATCCAGTTCGGCGACAACCGCGCCACACCGATGATGAAGCCGAGGATGGTCGCCAGCACCACACCGATGAAGGTCACCAGCAGGGTGTTGAGCAGGCCGATGACGAACACCCGCGCATAGCTGTCGGATTCCACGTAGGGAATCAGGTGCTGGGCGATGCCGAAGCCGGCACTGCGGTCGAGAAAGTCGAAGCCCGAGGTGATACCCCGGTGTTGCAGGTTGGTTTGCGTGTTGTGGAACAGGTACCAGCCCAGGCCGACCACGAAGACGATCGTGAGGATCTGGAACAGCCACGCGCGCACACGCGGATCGTTAAGGGACAAGCCCTTGGGTGCGCCGATTTGATTTTGCATGAAGTGCCCCGGACAGTAGGGATTCGAACAGCCTGCGGCGGCGGGATGCCGCCGCAGGGTGCAGCCATCAGCGCACAGGTGGCGCGTACTGGATGCCGCCGTTGTTCCACAGGGCGTTCATGCCACGGTCGATCTTCAGGTCGGTGCTCTGGCCCAGGTTCTTCTCGAACACTTCGCCGTAGTTACCGACTTGCTTCACGATTTGCACTACCCAGTCCTTGGGCAGCTTGAGGTCCTTGCCGTACTCACCATCCGCGCCCAGCAGGCGGGCGACGTCCGGGTTCTTGGTGCTCTTGGCTTCGGCCTCGACATTCTTCGAGGTGATGCCCGCCTCTTCGGCGTTGAGCATGGCGAACAGGGTCCACTTGACGATGCTGAACCATTCTTCGTCGCCCTTGCGCACCACCGGGCCCAGCGGTTCCTTGGAGATGGTTTCCGGCAGTACCACGTACTCGGTCGGCGCGGCCAGCTTGGAGCGCTGGGCGAACAGCTGCGACTTGTCCGAGGTCAGCACGTCGCAACGGCCCGACTCCAGCGACTTGGCGCTTTCGTCCGAGGTGTCGAAGGTGATCGGGGTGTACTTCAGGCCATTGGCGCGGAAGTAGTCCGATACGTTCAGCTCGGTGGTGGTACCGGCCTGGATGCAGATAGTCGCGCCATCGAGTTCCTTGGCGCTGGATACACCCAGCTTTTTGTTGGCCAGGAAGCCAACGCCGTCGTAGTAGGTAACACCGGCGAATACCAGGCCCATGCCGGCATCACGCGAGCTGGTCCAGGTGGTGTTGCGCGACAGCACGTCGACTTCGCCCGACTGCAGGGCGGTAAAGCGTTCCTTGGCGTTGAGCTGGCTGAACTTGACCTTGGTGGCATCGCCGAACACGGCGGCGGCCACGGCGCGGCACACGTCGGCGTCGATACCAACGATCTTGCCCTGCGCATCAGGTACCGAGAAGCCTGGAAGACCGTCGCTCACGCCACACTGGACGAAGCCCTTCTTCTTTACCGCATCGAGGGTGGCGCCGGCCTGGGCGTTGCTCACGGCGCCCAGCGCGGCGGCAGCGGTCAGGACTGCCAGGGTGGTTTTCAACATCTTCATTCACAACCTCCAAATCGCTCTTGTTGTATCGAGCCGGAATTGCACCGCACCCTTTTGAGGCGTGTCCGACCCGTATTGGCTTGTTATTGGGTCAAATGGCGCAATGGACTGTTCTGTGACAGCCTTCGCGTGCTAAGGGTGTTACCGTCACGGCCTGCCCTTTGCATCACAGGTTGAATTGCAAAGCGCGTACCAAAATTTCTGGCTGTAGCGTTTAAGCGCTCGTCAAGTAGGGAAAGTTGTATCGTTGCGACATTCTTTTTCAGACAATCATTTCCAGCGCCTTCTTTTCACGCACGCCATAACAAGACCCGCACACTTTCGGAGCAGTCATGACCAACCCGTTGATTCTCGAACCGCAGAAAACCGCAGACGCCTGTGTGATCTGGTTGCACGGTCTGGGTGCCGACCGTTACGACTTCCTACCAGTGGCCGAATTCATGCAGGAACGCCTGCTCAGCACCCGTTTCGTCATGCCCCAGGCACCCACCCGCCCGGTAACCATCAACGGCGGCTATGCCATGCCCAGCTGGTATGACATCAAGGCCATGACCCCGGCCCGCGCCATCGACGAAGCGCAGCTGGAAGAATCGGCCGAGCAGCTCATTGCCCTGATCAAGGCCGAGCAGGCCAAGGGCATCAGCCTGTCGCGGATCTTCCTGGCCGGTTTCTCCCAAGGCGGTGCGGTGGTGCTGCACACTGCCTATATAAAGTGGCAAGAAGCGCTGGGTGGCGTGATCGCCCTGTCCACCTACGCCCCCACCTTCAACGACCAGCATCAGTTGAGCGCCTGCCAGCAACGCACCCCGGCCCTGTGCCTGCACGGCGTGCACGACCCGGTGGTGATCCCGTCCATGGGCCGCACCGCCTTCGAGTACCTGAATACCTGGGGCGTCGCCGCCCGCTGGCACGAATACCCGATGGAACATGAAGTGGCGGTGGAAGAGCTGAACGACATCCACGACTGGCTGGGCCAGCAATTGCAATAAGCCAAGGCAGCCTGTAGTTGTGAGGCTATTCCGCTACGCCGCGCCTGAATCTTGCATTACACTGCCCGGCGTACATTCCTTAACCAGTTGATGAGACGATCGTGCTCAAGGCACTCAAGAAAATATTCGGCAAGGGAGACGCCGCGCCACAGGCCGTCGCTCCTGCTGCCAGCGTGACCCCGCCTGCGCCCGCGCCAGCCAGCGAGGCCCGGCCCGCAGCAAAGCCGGCCACCCCGCGCGCCAACCGCACTGCCGAGGCTGAACAGCCTGCCGCCGTTACGCCAGCCACCGACAAGCCGGCCAAGGACAAACCGCGTCGCGAGCGCAAGCCCAAGCCGCAGGCCAGCCTGTGGAAACCCGAAGACTTCGTGGTCGAGCCGCAAGAAGGCAAGACCCGCTTCCACGACTTCAAGCTGTCCAACGAGCTGATGCACGCCATCCACGACCTGGGCTTCCCGTACTGCACGCCGATCCAGGCACAGGTGCTGGGTTACACCCTGCGTGGCCAGGACGCCATCGGCCGGGCCCAGACCGGTACCGGCAAGACGGCGGCGTTCCTGATCTCGATCATTTCCCAGCTGCAGCAGACGCCGCCGCCGAAGGAACGCTACATGGGCGAGCCACGCGCGCTGATCATCGCGCCCACCCGCGAGCTGGTGGTGCAGATCGCCAAGGACGCCATCGCCCTGACCAAGTACACCGGCCTGAACGTGATGAGCTTTGTCGGCGGCATGGACTTCGACAAGCAGCTCAAGGCCCTGGAAGCGCGCCACTGCGACATCCTGGTGGCCACCCCGGGCCGCCTGCTGGACTTCAACCAGCGCGGTGAGGTGCACCTGGACATGGTCGAGGTAATGGTGCTGGACGAAGCCGACCGCATGCTCGACATGGGCTTCATCCCCCAGGTACGCCAGATCATTCGCCAGACGCCGCCGAAAAGCGAGCGCCAGACCCTGCTGTTCTCCGCCACCTTCACCGACGACGTGATGAACCTGGCCAAGCAGTGGACCACCAACCCGGCCATCGTCGAGATCGAGCCGGAAAACGTGGCCAGCGAAACGGTGGAGCAGCACGTGTATGCGGTGGCCGGCAGCGACAAGTACAAGCTGCTGTACAACCTGGTGACCCAGAACAAGTGGGAACGGGTGATGGTATTCGCCAACCGCAAGGACGAAGTGCGGCGCATCGAGGAAAAACTAGTGCGCGACGGCATCAATGCCGCGCAGTTGTCGGGCGACGTGCCGCAGCACAAGCGTATCCGTACCCTGGAAAACTTCCGCGAAGGGCGAATCACCGTGCTGGTGGCCACCGACGTGGCAGGGCGTGGTATTCACATCGATGGCATCAGCCACGTGATCAACTTCACCCTGCCGGAAGACCCGGACGACTATGTGCACCGCATTGGCCGGACCGGCCGTGCGGGGACCAGTGGCGTGTCGATCAGCTTTGCCGGCGAGGATGACTCCTACCAGCTGCCGGCGATCGAAGAGCTGCTGGGGCGCAAGATCAAGTGTGAAATGCCACCGGATGAGCTGCTGAAGCCGGTGCCGCGCAAGCACCATTGACCTGTGCCGGCCTCTTCGCGGGTAAACCCGCTCCCACAGAGGTACTCCACAGCTTTCGAAACCTGTGCAGTACCTGTGAGAGCGGGTTTACCCGCGAACCGGGGCTACGCCCCGGCCATCAAACAAGGATCTACCAGCGCCCAGCGGCATCCTGGTCACTCTGCTTCCCTTCCACCCACCTTGCCCCTTCCTGGGTATTTTCCTTCTTCCAGAACGGCGCCCGGGTCTTCAGGTAGTCCATGATGAAGTTGCAGGCATCGAACGCCGCCTGCCGATGGGCACTGGCCACGCCGACGAACACGATCGGCTCGCCCGGTTCCAGCGCACCGATGCGGTGCAGCACCTCCACCTTGAGCAACGGCCAGCGCTGCTCGGCCTCGACCACGATCTTGGCCAGCGCCTTTTCGGTCATGCCCGGATAGTGCTCAAGGAACATCCCCGCCACTTCGCGGCCATCGTTGAAGTCCCGCACATAACCGACAAAACCGACCACCGCACCCACGCCGACATTGGCCGCATGCATGGCATTGGTCTCGGCCCCCGGGTCGAACGCGCCTTCCTGTACTCGTACAGCCATGTTCAGCCTCCGGTCACCGGCGGGAAGAACGCCACTTCATCGCCCTCTACCAGCGGCTCATCGAGCTTGCACAGCTCTTCGTTGCGCGCACACATCAGGTTCTGCTCGGCCAGCACTTCGTACTGCCCGCCCTTGGCCACCAAAGCCTGTCGCACATCATCGAGCACCTTGAACACGCCCTCCACCCGCTCGGCATCCACGCCCAACAGTTCGCGGTAACGGGCGAAGTACATCACCTTGACCTTCATCACGCCTCCACCTTGTAGTGGCCGCTCTTGCCGCCAAGTTTTTCCAGCAGGCGCACCTGCTCGATGACCATACCTTTATCCACAGCCTTGCACATGTCGTAGATCGTCAGCGCGGCCACGCTGGCGGCGGTCAGCGCCTCCATCTCCACGCCAGTCTGCCCGGCCAGCTTGCAGCGGGCGACGATGCGCACGGCGTCCTGCCCCTCGGCACTGAGCTCGACCTTGACGCTGGTCAGCATCAGCGGGTGGCACAGCGGGATCAGGTCACTGGTCTTCTTGGCCGCCTGGATCCCGGCGATGCGCGCCACGGCGAACACGTCGCCCTTGGGGTGTTCACCGTCGACAATCATCTGCAAGGTCTGCGGCAACATGCGCACCCGCGCCTCGGCGGTGGCCTCGCGCTCGGTCACGGCCTTTTCAGTGACGTCGACCATGTTGGCCCGCCCCTGGGAATCAAGATGTGTCAGCACTGCTCTGCTCCTGTGAAGGGAACTCGCAGTGTAAACCTGTGAGTCAGGTTTGAGCAGAGGGATGCGTCAACCGGTACGGCCTCTTCGCGGGCGTGCCCGCGAAGAGGCCGGGCGGCGAACCGCCCGGCGCAGAGGGTTACAGATGCGACTCGGCGTACTCGGCCAGCACCGAGCGTGGCACGCCCTGCAGGGTGATGTGCACGCCATGGGGGAAGTCCTTGAAGCGCTCGGTCAGGTAGGTCAGGCCCGAGCTGGTCGCGGACAGGTAGGGGGTGTCGATCTGCGCCAGGTTACCCAGGCAGACCACCTTGGAGCCGGAGCCGGCACGGGTGATGATGGTTTTCATCTGGTGCGGTGTCAGGTTCTGGCACTCGTCGATCAGGATCAGGCTCTGCTGGAAGCTACGGCCACGGATGTAGTTCAGCGACTTGAACTGCAACGGCACGCGTTCGAGGATGTACTCGACGCTGCCATGGGTGCTTTCGTCATCCATGTGCAAGGCTTCGAGGTTGTCGGTGATGGCGCCCAGCCAGGGCTCCATCTTCTCGGCCTCGGTGCCCGGCAGGAAGCCGATCTCCTGGTCCAGCCCCTGCACACTGCGGGTGGCGATGATGCGCCGGTAGCGCTTGCTGACCATGGTCTGCTCGATGGCCGCGGCCAGGGCCAGGATGGTCTTGCCGGAACCGGCGGCGCCGGTCAGGTTGACCAGGTGGATATCCGGGTCGAGCAGGGCGAACAGCGCCAGGCTCTGATGGATGTCCCGCGGCTTCAGGCCCCAGGCTTCCTGGTGCAGTAGCGGTTCCTGGTGCAGGTCGAGCAACAGCAACTCATCGTTGCGGATACCCTTGATCCAGCCGACGAAGCCCTGTTCATCGATGATGAACTCGTTGACATGCACCGCCGGCAGGTTGTCGATCAATTGCACGCGGTGCCAGGTACGGCCACGCTCCTGGCGGGTATCGACCTTGCTCACCCGGTCCCAGAACGAGCCGGTGACCGAATGGTAGCCCTTGGACAGCAAGGACACGTCATCGACCAGCTGGTCGGTGCTGTAGTCCTCGGCCGCGATGCCACAGGCACGTGCCTTCAGGCGCATGTTGATGTCTTTGGTGACCAGCACAACGTCCAGGTCGGTGCGCCGGGCCCGTACTTCGAGCAACTGGTTGATGATGATGTTGTCGTTGAGGTTTTCCGGCAGCAGCTTGTTCGGCTCGTTGCGCGGGGTCATCAGGATGGACAGGAAGCCCTTGGGTCCGCTCTTGCCACGCTGGATCGGAACGCCCTGCTCGACATCGCTGGGCGAGGCGTCACCCAGGGTCTGGTCGATCAGGCGAATGGCCTGGCGGCATTCGGCGGCGATGGTCTGTTTGCCGGTCTTGAGCTTGTCGAGTTCCTCCAGCACCGTCATCGGGATGGCGACATGGTGCTCCTCGAAGTTCAGTAACGCGTTAGGGTCGTGAATCAGGACGTTGGTATCGAGCACATACAGGATAGGCTTGCTGGAGGAAGGGTTGCGTCCTTGGTCATCCATACTCGGTCACCTTATGTCGAAGCCACACGGCGTGGTCTGTTACGCCGCAGAGTGACTGCCGCTGTCCCCGTATCCGCGTTGTTACGGGCGGGAAGCGAACCTGGCTAGGTGGGCCTGGATGACGCCACCTGTGCTGCAGGAATCGGCTGTCTGGTTTCTTCATACCGCAAAAATGATGACTAAAAAAAGTCTTTTTACGTGTAGGTGAAGTTTATTTTTCCAAATGACGAACAGGGGTTGGCGAGGGGGCGCGTGAGGACTACAGTAAAAATTCAGGCTGGCCTTGCCGAGGCCATCGCCAGCAGCCCATGCACGGTACCTGTGGAAGCTGGCGTGCCGGCGATGGGCCGCAAAGCGGCCCCCTACTCCCGCCAGGCATACGCCTGACAGTCCTCCCAACCAATCCCGCTCTGCGCGGTATTGCGCAACAACCACTCCACCGCCGGCTGCGCCTTGGGCAGGCTGTCATGGAACTGGATCACCCCTTTGCGCCACAGCAGCATCAAGGTCAGCACCCGCTGCGCCGAGGCCTCGGCGCTCAGTGCGCCATCATCCTGGGCATCGATGTCCCACAATGACACCCGCAACTGCTGGCTGGCCATGAATGCCTCGCCATCGGCCCGACGCTGCCCGTAAGGTGGCCGGAACAACGGCACATACTGCTCCGGCAGGTCTGCCTGCACCCGCGCCTGGCTACGCCGCAACGAGTCCTGCCAACCATTCCACAGCGCATGGGAGCGGTACTCCCAACCCTGTATCCCCACGCACTGCCCGCCATAGAGCTGACGCAAGGCATTCGCCACCCCGGCGTCGCGGCGTTGCTGCAGGCGGTTGCCGAGCACGAAGAACGTGCCTTCAAGCTTTTGCCGGCGCAGGTAATCAGCCAGCAGGTCGGTGCTGCCGCCCTCCGGCCCGGGCCCGCCGACGAAGGTCAGCAGGAACATGCGGTCGTTCAGTTCATCCCCGTTGCGCTCGCGCGAGGACAGCCGCTCCAGCTCGCTACTGGTCTGTGGCAGCAACGCAGCCTTGCGCAGTTGCTCGTCCAGGTAGCGCACATGGAACTGGTGACTCGGCTCGACCCAGCCGGTGTAGAACGTGCCGACATCGGCAGCGAACGTCGCCGCTTGAGCACGCAACTCCGCCATCGACGTTACCGGGTAACAGAACGACGCATCCTGCTCGCAACTGCGCTGCGCCTGTTGATAACCTTCCCACAACCGCTGCCACATGCGCGCCCGCACCAGGCGCACCTTCTGCAGGTTGATCTGCCGCAGCCCCAAGCGTGCCGCCAGCGCTGCGTCGTCCAACTGCTCGCTTTCGTGCAGCACCTGGGCGAACGAGAGGATTTCGGCGCGCGAGGCCACATCGAACAGCGCCGGGCTGTCCAGCTGTTCGGGCCACAGGCTGCGGTCCAGGCTCACCTGGGGTAACGGGGCAGCTTGCACGGCCAGGCTCAGCAGAGCGGCCAGCAAGGCAGAGGCAATGCGCACGGTTGAAGGCTCCGCAACGGCAAAACGCGCACTATAGCGTCTGTACCGGCCATGGTCTGTGACTATCGTCGCCATAGTTTGGACTTGCACCGCCCAGCCCGTAGAATTCCCGGCCAACGATGCCAGGAGCCGACCCGATGCTGACGGTGATTTCCCCCGCCAAGACCCTCGATTACGACACCCCGCCGGTGACCGAGCGTTTCACCCTGCCCCAGTACCTGGACGACTCCCAGGAACTGATCCAGCAACTGCGCGACCTGTCGCCGGCGCAGATCAGCGAACTGATGCACCTGTCCGACAAGCTCGCCGGCCTGAATGCCGCGCGCTTCGGCAGCTGGACCCCGGACTTCACCCCGGCCAATGCCAAGCAGGCGCTGCTGGCGTTCAAGGGTGACGTGTACACCGGCCTCGACGCCGAGAGCCTGGGCGAGGATGACTTCAGCTACGCCCAGCAGCACCTGCGCATGCTTTCGGGCCTGTACGGCCTGCTGCGCCCGCTCGACCTGATGCAACCCTACCGCCTGGAAATGGGCACCAAGCTGGCCAACGCCCGCGGCAAGGACCTGTACGCCTTCTGGGGCACACGCATCAGCGAATGGCTGAACCAGGCCCTGGCCGAACAGGGCGATGACGTGCTGCTGAACCTGGCCAGCAACGAGTATTTCAGTGCGGTGAAACGCAGTGCGCTCAAGGCCCGGGTGATCAACGTCGACTTCAAGGACCTGAAGAACGGCCAGTACAAGATCATCAGCTTCTACGCCAAGAAAGCCCGCGGCATGATGAGCCGCTTCGTCATCCAGCAGCGCATCAGTGACCCGGAGCAGCTCAAGCAGTTCGATGTGCAGGGGTACTACTACAGTGCCGAGCAGTCGAAGCCTGACCACCTGGTGTTCCTGCGCGATCATCCTTCCGAGTGATCCTGTCACGCCCTCTTCGCGGCTGAAGCCGCTCCCACAGCCCCCCCACTGAACTCAAGACCAGTGCACAACCTGTGGGAGCGGCTTTAGCCGCGAAGAGGCCAGCAGCCATTACGCACCTCTCCTGCCCCGCAACAGGGCGCACTTCATATCGCCATTACGTCATAAACCTGGCGTCAATAAATCGCCACTACCCTACTTATAGCCAAACGCCATAAGACCGTTCGTAGCTTTTTTGACGAATTTTTCAAAATATTTTTCGATGCTGGCATAAAAATATCTCGCAACAGTTTCGCCCTTTATATATCGGGGTAAAACACCCGTGTGCTATCAGATTGAAATTGTCCGCCACTGAAAAAATATTTAGAAATCTTTCATCCGCGCCGAACCCACTCCGGAACTTCTGCTACGACGAATCGCTCATAGTGCCGTAACGATTTTCCTGCCCCCGGGCTGTGAGAGATGACTTACAAGTGACAACGGCAGGTATCCACTACCAGCCCCAACAACTTCGACAGGTATGACAGGCACCCCCTGAAAACCCTGTCCACGCAGGAGAGACGCGTCCCTTACATATCGTCCTAGTGGTTGATTTCAAAGGATTTTTCCACTTGAAAAAACAAGCACAGCAACGCGCCATGTAGCGCATTGCAATAAAGACGGCTGCATTCCAGGGCACGTTTTTTAATTAATGGCTTTTTACTGCCACATTTGAGTGCATAACTTTTTGCGCTCCGGATTTATTTTGCCTGCGCTCGGCGAAGTGTGCATTTCGCCATGGATCCGTGCGCCCGAAAACTGTTGTTAATCAACCCAGCCCGGCTCTTCCCGGAGAGGCCGGCGTGATAAACACATGAGGTGATAGCGATGCGTATCAGCATCTTTGGTTTGGGTTATGTGGGTGCAGTCTGTGCAGGCTGCCTGACGGCGCGAGGCCATGAAGTGATCGGTGTGGACGTGTCCAGCACCAAGATCGACCTGATCAATCAGGGCAAGTCCCCCATCGTCGAACCTGGCCTGGAAGCACTGCTGCAACAGGGCATCGCCAACGGCCGCCTGCGCGGTACTACCGATTTCGCCGAAGCCATCCGTGCCAGCGACGTATCGATGATCTGCGTGGGTACCCCAAGCAAGAAGAACGGCGACCTGGGCCTGGAATACATCGAGTCGGTGTGCCGCGAAATCGGCTACGTACTGCGCGATAGCGAGCGCCGTCACACCATCGTGGTACGCAGCACCGTGCTGCCAGGCACCGTGAAGAACGTGGTGATCCCGATCCTCGAAGACTGCTCGGGCAAGAAAGCCGGCGTCGACTTCGGTGTCGCGGTCAACCCGGAATTCCTGCGTGAAAGCACCGCGATCAAGGACTACGACCAGCCACCGATGACCGTCATCGGCGAACTGGACAGCGCCAGCGGCGACATCCTGCAGGCCCTGTACGAAGAGCTCGACGCACCGATCATCCGCAAGCCGATCGAAGTGGCCGAGATGATCAAGTACACCTGCAACGTATGGCACGCCACCAAGGTCACCTTCGCCAACGAGATCGGCAACATCGCCAAAGCCGTAGGCGTGGATGGCCGTGAGGTGATGGACGTGGTCTGCCAGGACAAAGTGCTGAACCTGTCCCAGTACTACATGCGCCCTGGCTTCGCCTTCGGCGGCTCGTGCCTGCCCAAGGACGTGCGCGCCCTCACCTATCGTGCCGCCAGCCTCGATGTACGCGCACCGCTGCTCGACTCGCTGATGCGCAGCAACGAGTCGCAGGTGCAGAACGCCTTCGAGCTGATCGAAGCCCACGACAAGCGCAAGGTCGCCCTGCTCGGCCTGAGCTTCAAGGCCGGCACCGACGACCTGCGTGAAAGCCCGCTGGTGGAACTGGCCGAGCGCCTGATCGGCAAGGGCTACCAGCTGGACATCTACGACGAGAACGTCCAGTACGCCCGCGTCCACGGCGCCAACAAGGACTACATCGAATCGAAGATCCCGCACGTGTCGTCGCTGCTCAACGCCGACTTCCAGAAGGTGATCGACAACGCCGACATCATCGTCCTGGGCAACCGTGACGAGCAGTTCCGTGCACTGGCCCAGCAAGCACCGGCCGGCAAGCACGTGATCGACCTGGTCGGCTTCATGAGCAAACCGACCTGCGCCACCAGCCGCACCGAAGGCATCTGCTGGTAAGTGCTGGCCGGGCAGCGGGGGCCTCCCCACCCCCGCTGCCCACCTTTTCCCGAATTCTCGACGGATGCTGAACATGCAAAGGCTCCAGACAGTGCTGTTGCAGTGCGCCGGTTGGCTGCTCTACATGAGTCTGCTCATGCTGATCGCCCTGGCCCTGCCAGCCGATATCTTCGACTCGCAGTCGAAGCACTTCATATTCCTGGTCGGCGCAGTCGGCATCTGGCGCTATTCCATGGGCGCCACCCATTTCATCCGCGGCATGATCTTCCTCTACGGCGTGTATCCGTACCTGCGCCGCAAGGTGCAGAAGATGGGCAAGGACACCGACCCGTCCCACGTGTACCTGATGGTGACCAGCTTCCGCATCGAAGCACTCACCACCGCCCAGGTGTACAGCTCGGTGATCCGCGAGGCGATCAACTGTGGCTTCCCCACCACCGTGGTCTGCTCGCTGGTGGAAATGTCGGACGAACTGCTGGTGAAAAGCCTGTGGGCCAAATACAACCCGCCAGCCCACGTGAAGCTGGACATCGTGCGCATCGCCGGTACCGGCAAGCGTGACGGCCTGGCCTACGGCTTCCGTGCCATCTCGCGCATGCTGCCGGACGACAACGCCGTGGTGGCGGTGATCGACGGCGACACCGTGCTGGGCGATGGCGTGGTACGCAAGACCGTGCCGTGGTTCAAGCTGTTCCCCAACGTCGGCGGCCTGACCACCAACGAGTTCTGCGAAGTGCGTGGCGGCTACATCATGAGCGAGTGGCACAAGCTGCGCTTCGCCCAGCGCCACATCAACATGTGCTCGATGGCCCTGTCCAAGCGCGTGCTGACCATGACCGGGCGCATGTCGATGTTCCGCGCCAGCGTGGTGACCAACCCCGAGTTCATCGCCGACGTCGAAAGCGACTCGCTGATGCACTGGCGCCTGGGCCGCTTCAAGTTCCTTACCGGTGACGACAAGTCCAGCTGGTTCAGCCTGATGCGCCTGGGCTACGACACTTTCTACGTGCCGGACGCCGCCATCAACACGGTCGAGCACCCGCCGGAGAAGAGCTTCCTCAAGGCCAGCCGCAAGCTGATGTACCGCTGGTACGGCAACAACCTGCGGCAGAACTCCCGCGCGCTTGGCCTGGGCCTGCGCCGCCTGGGGCTGTTCACCAGCATCGTGCTGTTCGACCAGCGCGTGTCGATGTGGACCAGCCTGCTGGGCCTGACCGTGGCGGTGATCGCCAGCCTCAAGTTCGGCCTGGGCTTCCTGCTGGTGTACCTGCTGTGGATCGGCATCACCCGCCTGATCCTCACCATCATGCTGCTGTGCTCCGGCCACAACGTAGGCCCGGCCTACCCGCTGATTCTCTATTACAACCAGATCATCGGCGCGCTGATGAAGATCTACGTGTTCTTCCGCCTCGACAAGCAGTCCTGGACGCGTCAGCCCACTGCCCTCAAGCGTGACCTCGCCAGCTTTCAACAATGGTTCAACACCTGGTCCTCGCGGACCATGACCTTCTCGGCTGCCAGCATCTTCGTCGCTGTGCTGTTCATGGTCGTGTGAGCCCAACCCGGATCGGAACTAACAGGAACAAACCACATGAATACCGCCGTGAACGTCAACGTCGTGCATGAGTCCGAAGCCCAGCGCCAGCATGCCCGGGTACGCATCCCCGCCAAGCTGCGGTTCCTCGACCCTCAGCGCCAGGCCCACGATGTGAAGGTCGACGACCTCTCTGCCGGTGGCCTGAGCTTCCATACCAAGCAACAACTGACGGTTGGCGACGTACTACGCGGACGGCTGCAGTTCACGGTCGACAACCTCGGCCTGTCGATGGACATCGAGTTCCAGGTGCGCTCCTACCACCCGGACAGTGGCCGCACCGGCGCGCAGTTCCAGAACCTCGAGCCACGCGACATCGCCACGCTGCGCCATATCATCACTTCGCACCTCTCGGGTGAGCTGATCACTGCCGGCGATGTGCTCAGCACCTTGCAGCGCGACAACTTCACCAAGGCACGCAAGCAGAAGGATGGCGGCAGTGGCCTGAGCGCCTTCGGCCGCCTCAAGGCGGTCACCGTCACCCTCGGCGTGTTCGTGGTCGGTGTCGCCGCCTTCGGCTTCATCGCCAAGTCGCTGTACGGCATGTACTTCGTCAGCCATGCCGAAGCCGGCGTGGTCGCAGTGCCCACCACCACCATCACCATGCCGCGCGACGGCACCGTGAACAGCCTGGTCGACAGCGGTGGGCAGATCGCCAAGGGCGCGCCACTGGCCAGCTTCACCACCAGCATGCTGGACATGCTCAAGGGCAACCTGGAGGACGCACAGCTGGAGCCGGCGAAGATCGAGGAACTGTTCGGCAAGCAGCTGTCCGGCACCCTTACCAGCCCATGTGATTGCGTGGTCGCCCGCCAGCTGGTGGACA
Organism: Pseudomonas sp. SF2; assembly: GCF_036858055.1. Lineage (NCBI taxonomy): Bacteria > Pseudomonadati > Pseudomonadota > Gammaproteobacteria > Pseudomonadales > Pseudomonadaceae > Pseudomonas > Pseudomonas sp. SF2. Next base: position 129,893 of record NZ_JAMBDI010000011.1, read on the forward strand.
ACGGCCAGTACGCCGCCAAGGGCCAGCCGATCTTCCAGCTGATCCCGCGCACCACCAACCCGATGATCGAGGCGCGCTTCACCTACCGCCAGTTCGACGAGGTCAAGCCAGGTACCCGGGTCAACTTCCAGGTAGCCGGCGAAGACGAAGTGCGCACCGGCCAGATCGTCAGCAGCGCCAGCCTCAACAGCGAAGACCTGGCCGCCGACATCCGCGTGCAGATCAAGCCCGACAGCGCCCTGCCCGCCGAACTCGCCGGCCGCCCGGCTTCGGTCAACAGCGACCGTGGCCCGTCGCTGAACTGGCTGATCGACAAAGCCATGGCCCGTGGGCTGTAAGAGGATCACAACATGATTCCCTACAAGAAAAGCGCCAGCCTGGGCCTGTGTGCCCTGGCTGCAGCCATCACCCTGGCTGGCTGTGCCGGCCTGCCCGACCAGCGCCTGGCCAACGAAGCCATGAAGCGCGGTGACACGGCACTGGCCGAGCGCAACTACAAGGCCCTGGCCGACCTGGGCTACAGCGAAGCGCAAGTGGGCCTGGCCGACATCAAGGTCGCCACCCGCGACCCCGCGAAAATCAAGGAAGCCGAGGCCACCTACCGCGCCGCGGCCGCCATTTCGCCGCGTGCCCAGGCGCGCCTGGGCCGCCTGCTGGTGGCCAAGCCCGACAGCACCCAGGCCGAGCGCGAAGAAGCCGAGACCCTGCTCAAGCAAGCCGCCAGGCAGGGCGAAAGCAACACCCTGATCCCGCTGGCGATGCTCTACCTGAGCTACCCGCAAAGCTTCCCCAAGGTCAACGCGCAACAGCAGATCGACCAGTGGCGCGCCGCCGGCAACCCGGAAGCGGGCCTGGCCCAGGTGCTGCTGTACCGCACCCAGGGCACCTACGACCAGCACCTGGGCGAAGTGGAGAACATCTGCAAGGCCGCGCTGAACACCACCGACATCTGCTACGTCGAGCTGGCCACCGTGTACCAGAAGCGTGGCCAGGCCGACCAGCAGGCCGCCCTGCTCGGCCAGCTCAAGGCTGCCTACGCCCGTGGTGCAGTACCGGCCACCCGGGTCGACAGCGTTGCCCGGGTACTGGCTGACCGCAGCCTCGGCCAGACCGACGAGAAAACCGCCAAGGACCTGCTCGAACAGGTAGCCCCGGCCAACCCGGCGTCCTGGGTCAGCCTGGCGCAGCTGGTGTACGACTTCCCCGAGCTGGGCGATACCGACCAGCTGATGGCCTACATCGACAAAGGCCGCGAAGCTGAACAGCCACGCGCCGAACTGTTGCTGGGCCGCCTGTACTACGAAGGCAAGACCGTACCTGCGGATGCGGCCAAAGCCGAACAACACCTGCAGGCTGCCGCCGACGCCGGCGAAGTCAGCGCCCATTACTACCTGGGCCAGCTCTACCGCCGCGGCTACCTGGGCAACGTCGAGCCGCAAAAGGCCGTCGACCACCTGCTGGCCGCCGCCCGCGGTGGGCAGAACAGCGCCGACTATGCCCTGGCCCAGCTGTTCAGCGAAGGCCACGGCATTCGCCCGCAACCGGGTAACGCCTGGGTCTTCGCCCAGCTGGCCCAGGTCAACCCGACGCCACAGTCCGCTGAACTGCTGCAGCAGCTCGACCAGCAACTCACGCCTGACCAGCGCAGCCAGGCCCAGCAACTGCTGGACCAAGAAAAACAGGCGCGCGGCAGCATGAGCCAAGGCGCCAACAGCACCTTGGCCATCGAAGCCCTGCAAGACGACGAAAAAGAAGTAACCGGTGAGGACTCGCTATGACGCTCAATCCCCTCGTGAAAGCTGGCATCGGCCTGAGCTTCGCCCTGCTGTGGTCCTGCCCGACCCTGGCGGCAATGACCGCTGAAAAGAACTTCGGTCTGGATGTGAAAATCACCGGCCAGTCGGAAGACGACCGTGACCTGGGCACCCGCTCCGGCGGCGACGTCAACGGCCTCGGTCTCGATCTGCGCCCCTGGGTATATGGCGAGCGTGGCAACTGGAGCGCCTATGCCATGGGCCAGGCCGTCACCGCCACCGACACCATCGAAACCGACACCCTGCGCCAGAACGACGACGGCACCAGCACCGACACCGCCGCCGACGGCCGCGAGCAGGACAAGAGCTACCTGGCCATGCGCGAATTCTGGGTCGGCTACAGCGGCCTCACCGCCTACCCTGGCGAGCAACTGCGTTTCGGTCGCCAGCGCCTGCGCAGCGACGATGGCATGTGGCGTGACACCAACATCGAGGCGCTGAACTGGACCTTCGACACCACGTTGCTCAAGGCCGACCTGGGTGTGGCCCAGCGCTTCAGCGAATACCGAACCGACCTCACCGAGCTGGCCCCGGAAGACAAGGACCGCACACACCTCTACGGCAACGTCGCCACGCAGTGGACCCCTGGCCACTGGGTCGGCGTACGCGCCCATCACACCCACGACGGCGGCAGCCTGAAGAACCCGGGCGAAACCGTCGATGCGCTGGACAAGACCCGCACCGGCGACCTCACCTGGCTGGGCCTGGAAGCCAACAGCGACGCCTACAACTGGCGCAACGATCACACCGTCAACTACTGGGGCAGCGTCACCTGGCTGACCGGTGACCGCGACACCCTCAGCAGCCAGGTCGTCGGCGACCAGACCGTGGCCACCGGCAAGCAGAGCGGTGACGTCAACGCCTGGGCCACCGACTTCGGCGTCCGCCTGCGCCTCGACCCGCAATGGCAGGTTGGTGCGGCCTACGCCCGTGGCAGCGGCGGTGGTGGCGACGACGGTTCGAGCAACTACGAGCAGACCGGCCTGGAGAGCAACCGCTCCAACTACACCGGTACCCGTTCGCGCGTACACCGCTTTGGTGAAGCCTTCCGTGGCGAGCTGGGCAACCTGCAGGCGGCCACCCTGTTCGCCTCCTGGCAACTGCGCGACGACTACGACGCCAGCTTCATCTACCACAAGTTCTGGCGTGTCGATGGCAACCAGAACATCGGTTCCAGCGGCATCAACGCGGTGGTCAACGACAACGGTGTGAACCGCCCACTGGTCGATGGCGAAAAAGACCTTGGCCAGGAAATGGACGTGGTCGTGACCAAGTACTTCAAGCAAGGCCTGCTGCCAGCTTCGATGAGCCAGGCCATCGACGAGCCATCTGCCCTGGTGCGTCTGCGTGCCGGTGTGTTCAAGCCGGGCGATGCCTACGGCAAGGAAGCGGACTCGTACATGCACCGCGCCTTCGTCGATGTGATCTGGCGCTTCTGAGGCCGGTAGAGGACTTACCGTTATGAACCTTCACCCGCACTTACGCCACAGCCTGTTGGCCAGCGCCTTGCTGCTGGCCAGTGGCCTGGTCGCTGCCGCAGAACCCCAGGTGATCGCCAAGGAACTGCAGCAAGCCAAGACCTATACGGTCTCCAGCGCACCGATCGAGCCGCTGCACATGGACCCGCCGAAGCTGCCTGACCTGACCGGCTACACCTTTGATGCGGTGCAGAAAAAAATCGACCGCCGCCACAAGGGCAAGGTCAGCCTGCGCCGCATGTTCCAGGAGGATACCCTCAAGGAATTCGTCGGTGGCGACAACAAGGCGGCCGAGTGGGTCCAGCGCCAGCATGGCATTCCGCAGGCGATCTTCGTCGATGACGGCCATGTCGACCTGGTCGAACTGAGCAAGAAGGTACCCAGGCAGTACCTCAGCGAAGTCGAGCCGGGCGTTTACCTGGCGCGCCTGCCGATCGTGGTCGGGCCGAAGGGCATCCTCGAGATCGACGGTAAGGTCAAGCAACTGCGCCTGTCCCAGGAAGGCGGTTCGTTCCTGGTCAACGACGGCAAGCTGTTCGTCACCGACACCCAGGTGACCGGCTGGCGGGAAAAGGACAACGGCCCGGCGACCTTCCGCTCGCCCAAGGAATTCCGCCCGTTCCTGCTGTCGTGGGGCGGCACCGAGACCTACATCGTCAATACGAAAATGGCCAGCTTCGGCTATGCCAAGTCCAAGTCGTATGGCGTGAGCATCTCGCAGTACACGCCGAACATGGCCAAGCGCATGGGCCGCCCTGAACCCACCGGCTGGATCATCGGCTCCGAGTTCAGCGACATGTGGTACGGCTTCTACTGCTACGAGACCCAGGACTTCGTGGTCAAGGACAGCACCTACCGCGACAACATCGTCTACGGCATCGACCCGCACGACCGCTCGCACCGGCTGATCATCGCCGGCAACACGGTGTACGGCACCAAGAAGAAGCACGGCATCATCGTGTCGCGTGAGGTCAACGACAGCTGGATCATCAACAACAAGAGCTTCGACAACAAGCTCTCGGGCGTGGTGATCGACCGTAACAGCGTCAACAACCTGATCGCCTACAACGAGATCTACCGCAACCACACCGACGGTATCACCCTGTACGAAAGCGGCGACAACCTGATCTGGGGCAACAAGCTGATCAACAACCGCCGCCACGGCATCCGCGTGCGTAACAGCGTGAACATTCGCCTGTACGAAAACGTCGCCATGGCCAACGGCCTGGTGGGTGTGTACGGCCACATCAAGGACCTGTCCGATACCGACCGCGACATCGCCCTCGACCCGTTCGACACCAAGGTGTCGCTGATTCTGGTCGGTGGCGAACTGTCGGCCAACGGCTCCGGCCCACTGTCGATCGACTCGCCACTGTCGGTCGAACTGTACAAGGTGTCCATGCTCGCCCCGCGCAAGGCCAGCGGCATCAGCCTCAACGGCGTCCTCGGCGAACGCCAGGACGAAATCCTCGACCTGCTGGTACGCCAGCAAAAGGCTGTGCTGATCGACCCGGTCGAACGCCAGACCGAAATGATCGATTAAGGAAGCCCAGACCATGACGCCACATCTGATGAAACTGCTGGGCCTGTCCGCCGCCCTCCTGGCGATCAGCCAGGGCGTGCGCGCCGAAGACGTCAAGGCCCCCACCTTCAGCGCCGAGCCCTGCTGCCAGCTGTGCCCTGAAGCACATGACGCCAGCCGCTACACAACCCGCTACCAGCAGAACTTCACCACGCTGGTGCAGGCCCAGGGCGACTGGCTGTTCCGTACCCGCGAAGACCTGCGCACCGAGTTCAACACCACCCCTGCCGGCTACAAGCGTCTGCAGCAGGTGCACGACGCGTTCAAGAAGCGCGGCGTGGAACTGGTGGTGGTGTACCAGCCGACCCGTGGCCTGGTGAACCGCAACATGCTCAACCCGGCGGAAAAAGCCGCCTTCGACTACCAGAAGGCCCTGGGCAACTACCAGGCCATGCTCAAGCGCTTCGCCAGCATGGGCTACAACGTGCCCGACCTGTCGCCACTGACCAACGAACAGCTGGCCGCTGCCGACCAGGGCAAGGACTTCTACTTCCGTGGCGACCAGCACTGGACGCCATATGGCGCCGAGCGTGCAGCGAAGATCGTGGCCGACACCGTGCACAAGATGCCGGCCTTCGAAGGCATCCCGCGCAAGGAGTTCGAAACGAAGAAGTCCGGGCGCATGGGCAAGACCGGCACCTTGCATAACGTCGCCGGCCAGCTCTGTGGCACCAGTTACGCAGTTCAGTACATGGACCAGTTCGCCACCGAGCCGAAAGGCTCCGACGGTGGCGGTGACGACCTGTTCGGTGACGCCGGCAACGCGCAGATCACGTTGGTGGGTACCAGTCACAGCGGCAAGAACTACAACTTTGCGGGCTTCCTGCAACAGTACATTGGTGCCGATGTATTGAACGTGGCCTTCCCTGGCGGTGGCCTGGAAGGCTCGATGATCCAGTACCTGGGCAGCGAGGAATTCCAGAAGAACCCGCCGAAGATCCTGATCTGGGAATTCTCCCCGCTGTATCGCCTGGACCAGGAAACCATCTGGCGGCAAATCCTTGGCCTGCTCGACGACGGCTGCGATGACCGCCCGGCCCTGATGAGCGCCAGCGCCACCCTCAAGCCCGGCAAGAACGAGCTGATGGTCAACGGCAAGGGTGGCGTGCTCAAGGACCTGGTCAACCGCAACATACAAATGGACGTGAAGTTCGAAGACCCGTCGGTGAAGGTGCTGCAGGCCACCCTCTGGTACCTCAACGGCCGCCACGAGGACATCAAGCTGGAGAAACCGGAAACCTCCGACACCGACGGCCGCTTCGTCTTCCAGATGCGCGAAGACGAGGACTGGGCCAGCCAGAGCCTGTTGGCGTTCGAGGTGCAGGGGCCGGAAAGCGGTACCCAGAAGGTCGAAGCCAAGCTCTGCAAACGCAACAACTTCGCCGTGCCCGCGCAGACCGCGCAGGCCGGCCAGTGAGGCGACCATGATCCCGTTCAAGCGAATTTCCCGCCCCGCCCTGCTTGCCCTTGCGTTGTGCGGCGGTGCCGCGCACGCCGCGCTGGTACCACCCCAGGGTTACTACGAGGGGATCGAAAAGCTCAAGACCGGCGACGGCAACTTCCGCTGCGAGGCTGCCCCCAAGCCGTACACCGGCGCCCTGCAGTTCCGCAGCAAGTACGAAGGCTCGGACAAGGCGCGGGCCACGCTCAATGCCGTCTCGGAAAAGGCCTTTCGCAAGTCCACCGAAGACATCACCACCCTTGAGAAAGGTGTGAGCAAGATGATCGGCCAGTACATGCGTGACGGCCGCCCGGCACAGCTCGACTGCACCCTGGCCTGGCTGGGCAGCTGGGCCCGCGCCGATGCGCTGATGTCCACCGACTACAACCACACCGGCAAGTCGATGCGCAAATGGGCACTGGGCAGCATGAGCGGTTCGTGGCTGCGCCTGAAGTTCTCCAGTTCGCAGCCGCTGGCCGCGCACCAGGCCGAAGCCGAGCTGATCGAAAAATGGTTTGCCCGGCTGGCCGAACAGACCGTGCGCGACTGGAGCGACCTGCCGCTGGAGAAGATCAACAACCACAGCTACTGGGCAGCCTGGGCGGTAATGGCCAGCGCCGTGGCCACCGACCGTCGCGACCTGTTCGACTGGGCCGTGAAGGAATACCGGGTTGGCGCCAACCAGGTCGACCAGCAGGGCTTCCTGCCCAACGAACTGAAACGCAAGCAACGCGCCCTGGCCTACCACAACTACGCCCTGCCGCCGCTGGCGATGATCGCCAGCTTCGCCCAGGTCAATGGCGTGGATGTGCGTGGCGAGAACAACAACGCCCTGCAGCGCCTGGCGCAGCGGGTGCTGAACGGGTCGAAGGACCCAAGCGCGTTCAAGGCCCGCAATGGCGAGAAACAGGACATGAAAGACCTGAAGATCGACAGCAAGTACGCGTGGATGGAGCCCTACTGCAGCCTGTATGCGTGCAGTGGCGACACCCTGCAACGCAAGCGTGGCATGCAGCCGTTCAACAGCTTCCGGCTGGGCGGCGACCTGACCCGGGTCTACGACCCGAGCGCAGAATCGAAAAAGTAATGCAAAACCCCTGTGGGAGCGGGTTTACCCGCGAAAAGGCCAGACCTGCCATGTGCGGTGCCTGTGCCGGCCTCTTCGCGGGTAAACCCGCTCCCACAGGAATCTAGGTAGCCCGCCACGAACATGTGGGGGGTTTGGGGGGCGCTTTGCCCCGGATGCTGTGAACAAAAAGGAGAACCGGGATGGTCTTCTCGTCCAACGTGTTCCTGTTCCTGTTCTTGCCGATCTTCCTCGGCCTGTACTACTTGAGCGGGCAACGTTATCGCAACCTGCTGCTGCTGGTCGCCAGCTACATCTTCTACGCCTGGTGGCGGGTGGACTTCCTGGCCCTGTTCGCCGGGGTCACCCTGTGGAACTACTGGATCGGCCTGAAAGTCGGCGCCGCCGGTGTACGCACCAAGCCCGCGCAGCGCTGGCTGCTGCTCGGCGTCGGTGTCGACCTGGCGATCCTCGGCTACTTCAAGTACGCCAACTTCGGCGTCGACAGCCTCAACGCGATCATCTCCTCGTTCGGCCTGGAGCCGTTCATCCTCACCCATGTGCTGCTGCCGATCGGTATCTCGTTCTACATCTTCGAGTCGATCAGCTACATCATCGACGTGTACCGCGGCGATACCCCGGCCACCCGCAACCTGATCGACTTCGCGGCGTTCGTGGCGATCTTCCCGCACCTGATCGCCGGCCCCGTGCTGCGCTTCAAGGACCTGGTCGACCAGTTCAACAACCGTACCCACACCCTGGACAAGTTCTCCGAAGGCTGCACCCGCTTCATGCAGGGCTTCATCAAGAAAGTGTTCATCGCCGACACCCTGGCGGTAGTGGCAGACCACTGTTTCGCCCTGCAGAACCCGACCACCGGCGATGCCTGGCTCGGCGCCCTGGCCTACACCGCGCAGCTGTACTTCGACTTCAGCGGCTACAGCGACATGGCCATCGGCCTGGGCCTGATGATGGGCTTCCGCTTCATGGAAAACTTCAAGCAGCCGTACATCAGCCAGTCGATCACCGAGTTCTGGCGGCGCTGGCACATCAGCCTGTCGACCTGGCTGCGCGACTACCTGTACATCACCCTGGGTGGTAACCGCAAAGGCACCTTCAACACCTACCGCAACCTGTTCCTGACCATGCTGCTGGGCGGCCTGTGGCACGGCGCCAACTTCACCTACATCATCTGGGGTGCCTGGCACGGCATGTGGCTGGCCATCGAGCGCGCGCTGGGCATCGACACCAACCCGCAGCGTTTCAACCCGGTGAAGTGGGCGTTCACCTTCCTGCTGGTGGTGGTCGGCTGGGTGATCTTCCGTGCCGAGAACCTGGAAGTGGCCGGCCGCATGTACGGCGCCATGTTCAGCTTCGGCGACTGGCAGCTGTCGGAACTCAACCGTGCCCAGCTCACCGGCCTGCAGGTAGCCACCCTGGTGGTCGCCTACATCACCCTGGCGTTCTTCGGCCTGCGCGACTTCTACCGCAACGCCAGGCCAACGCCCAAGGCCACCCCGGTGGAGGTCAACAACGACGGTTCGATCGGCCTGGACTGGACCCGGGTGATGACCCGCGCCCTGGTGCTGCTGCTGTTCGTGGCCTCGATCCTCAAGCTTTCGGCGCAGAGCTACTCGCCGTTCCTTTACTTCCAGTTCTGAGGTTGATGACATGACCCGGACATTACGCATTACCTATTCGCTGTCGTTCCTTGGCCTGCTGGTGGGCATGGGCGTGTGGTCCACCGGTGGCCTGCAAAGCTTCCAGCGTACCGAGCAGATGACCCTGCTCAACGGCAAGCTGGCCAAGGCCGCCGAGACCCACTACGACGAGCAGTTCCCGATCAAGCGCCTGGGCACCAACCTGTGGGCGGCGATGGACTTCAAGCTGTTCAACGAAGGCCGCCCCGGCGTGGTTCTGGGCCGCGACCAGTGGCTGTTCAGTGACGAAGAGTTCAAGCCCACCGCCGGTGCCGAGCAGCTGATGCAGGAAAACCTGGCGCTGATCCGTGGCGTGCGCGACACCCTGCAGCAGCACGGCAGCCAGCTGGTGCTGGCGATCGTGCCGGCCAAGGCGCGGGTGTATGCCGAGTACCTGGGCAATGAGCTGCCGACCAGCCTGCATGACGACCTGTACAACCAGTTCCATGCCCAGGTGCGCCAGGCCAACGTGTTCGCCCCGGACCTGATGGCACCTATGGAGCAGGCCAAGGCCCGCGGCCAGGTGTTCCTGCGCACCGACACCCACTGGACGCCGATGGGCGCCGAAGTGGCGGCACAGGCACTGGCCGAAGCGGTAAGCCGCCAGAGCCTGCTCAATGGCGCCCCACAGACATTCATCACCGAAGCCGGCAGTACCGCGCCGTACAAGGGCGACCTGACCAACTTCCTGCCACTGGACCCGCTGTTCAGCAACCTGCTGCCGGCCCCGGACAACCTGCAGCAGCGCACCACTCGCCCGGTCGAGGCCGAAGGTGAAGCCGGTGACGCACTGTTTGCCGACACACAGATCCCGGTTGCGCTGGTAGGCACCAGCTACAGCGCCAACCCGCACTGGAACTTCCTCGGCGCGCTGCAGCAGGCCTTGCGCAGCGACGTGGCCAACTACGCCGAAGACGGCCATGGCCCGCTACTGCCGATGCTCAAGTACCTGCAAAGCGATGCTTTCAAGAACGCCGCCCCGCAAGTGGTGGTGTGGGAATTCCCCGAACGTTATCTGCCAATGAAGAACGACCTCAGCAGCTTCGATCCACAGTGGATCGCCCAGCTGAAGAACACCCGTAAATCCGAAGAAAACCTGGCTTTGTCGTCCACCCGGACAACCCACTGATCAGAGGAAACATACACATGACTACCAAGACTTCCATTGCCAAAGCCCTCACCCTCGCAGCCGGCCTGTCCCTGGCCTCCATGCAGGCCTTCGCCGGCGCCGACGCCGCGCTGTACGGCCCGAGCGCACCGAAAGGCTCGACCTTCGTACGCCTGTACAACGCCTCCAGCGCACCGGCTGCAGCCTCGGTCGGCAACACCCAGATCAAGCAGGTTGGCGCCCAGGCCAGCAGCGACTTCAGCTTCCTGCCAGGGGGCGACTACACCGCCCAGGTCGGCGGCAAGAGCGTGCCGGTCAAGCTGGCCTCGGACAAGTACTACACCCTGGTCAACAGCGCCAGCGGCAACCCGCAGCTGATCGAAGAGCCGCCGTTCAAGAACAAGCAGAAAGCCCTGGTTCGCGTGCAGAACCTGAGCGACCAGCAACTGACCCTGAAGACTGCCGACGGCAAGACCGAAGTGGTCAAGCCGGTGGCCGCCAACGGCCGTGGCGAACGCGAAATCAACCCGGTCAAGGTCAACCTGGCGCTGTACCAAGGAGACAAGAAAGTGGGTGACGTCAAACCCGTCGCCCTGGAGCGCGGCGAAGCCGCAGTGCTGTACGTAACGGGTTCCGGCAATGCCTTGTCGCCGGTGTGGGTAACTCGCCCCGTGGCTAGCAACTGATTCCCCTGCCTCTCAACGACTATTGGAGAAACATGATGATCCCGGTAATTCTTTCTGGTGGTAGCGGTTCCCGTCTGTGGCCTCTGTCGCGCAAGCAGTTCCCCAAACAGTTCCTGGCCCTGACCAGTGAACACACGCTGTTCCAGCAAACCCTCGAGCGCCTGGTGTTCGAAGGCATGGACACGCCGATCGTGGTCTGCAACAAGGACCACAAGTTCATCGTCCAGGAGCAACTGGCCGCGCTGAAGCTGGAAACCCAAGGCATCCTGATGGAACCGTTCGGCCGCAACACCGCGCCGGCCGTGGCCATGGCGGCCATGAAACTGGTCAACGAAGGCCGCGACGAGCTGATGCTGGTGCTGCCCGCCGACCACGTGATCGAGGACCAGAAGGCCCTGCAACGCGCCCTGGCCCTGGCCACCGTGGCCGCCGAGCGTGGCGAGATGGTGCTGTTCGGCGTGCCGGCGACCAAGCCGGAAACCGGCTACGGCTACATTCGTTCCAGCCAGGACGCCCTGCTGCCTGAAGGCGTGGCGCGCGTGGCGCAGTTCGTCGAGAAGCCCGACGAAAAACGCGCCGCCGAGTTCGTCCAGGCCGGCGGCTACTTCTGGAACAGCGGCATGTTCCTGTTCCGTGCCAGCCGCTTCCTCGAAGAGCTGAAGAAGCACGACGGCGACATCTACGACACCTGCGTACTGGCGCTGGAGCGCAGCCAGGAAGACGGTGATGTGCTGAGCATCGACGAGGCCACCTTCGCCTGCTGCCCGGACAACTCCATCGACTACGCGGTGATGGAAAAGACCCAGCGCGCCTGCGTGGTGCCGATGTCGGCCGGCTGGAGCGACGTTGGCTGCTGGTCGTCGCTGTGGGAAGTGCACGAGAAGGACGACAACGGCAACGTCACCAAGGGCGATGTGGTGGTGCAGGACAGCCGCAACTGCATGATCCACGGCAACGGCAAGCTGGTGTCGGTGATCGGCCTGGAGAACATCGTGGTGGTCGAGACCAAGGACGCCATGATGATTGCCCACAAGGACAAGGTCCAGGGCGTCAAGCAGATGGTCAAGACCCTCGACGAGCAGGGCCGCAGCGAAACCCAGAACCACCTGGAAGTGTATCGCCCATGGGGCTCGTACGACTCGGTGGACATGGGTGGCCGCTTCCAGGTCAAGCACATCACCGTCAAGCCGGGCGCCAGCCTGTCGCTGCAGATGCACCACCACCGCGCCGAGCACTGGATCGTGGTGTCCGGCACCGCCGAGGTGACCTGTGACGAGAACGTGTTCCTGCTGACCGAGAACCAGTCGACCTACATCCCGATCGCCTCGGTGCACCGCCTGCGCAACCCGGGCAAGATCCCGCTGGAGATCATCGAAGTGCAGTCCGGCAGCTACCTGGGCGAGGATGACATCGAACGCTTCGAGGATGTGTATGGGCGTACCTCCACACCGATCGAGCGTGGTATTTCGGTGAAGACCATCGCGCAGTAAGCAAGACCCTGGGGCCGCTTTGCGGCCCCGCTTTTTGAGCCACTCCCCATTTCGGGCTACGATGGTCAGACCCCGCGCAATCAAGGTCTGCCCGCCCCATGATCATCGGTGCCTTCCTCATCCTCACCTGGCTGGTGCTGCTGCTGCGCTACCCGGCCAAGGCCCTGCCGATCTCGCTGGCTGCCGTATGCGGCCTGGGCCTGGTGGCCCTGTTCGTCGTCTGGCAGGACACCCGCGAAACCTCGCAACTGGCCCGTCTGGACCTGCGCCTGACCTACGCCCCCGAACACTGCCCCGCCGACCGCGCCCTGCAGGTGCGCATGAAGAACGGCAACGACGTGCCGCTCACCGAACTGCGCTGGCGGGTGGCGGCCTATGCGCCGGGCGATACCGTGAACCTGGCCGAGAATACCTACAACGCCCCGCGCTACCGTGGGCCGGGTGAACTGCAGCCAGGGGCCGAGTGGAAAGACTGCCTGCCATTGCCGCCCCTGCGCTCCGGGTACCGGCCGCAGACCCTGGAATTTCGGGCAGAGCACCTGCAAGGTACGTTTGCCAACTGATTTATCGCCTGTGCGGGCCTCTTCGCGGGTAAACCCGCTCCCACAGGGACCACACAGGTCTCAAATTCTGTGGTGTACCTGTGGGAGCGGGTTTACCCGCGAAGAGGCCCGCACAGGAAAAACCAATCCTCCCTGACAACAGGCCCCAACCATGCCCACCGTCCTGATCACCGGTTGTTCCAGCGGCATCGGCCGCGCCCTGGCCGACGCCTTCCGCGACGCCGGCCACCAAGTCTGGGCCACCGCCCGCAAACCAGAGGATGTCGCACAGCTGAGTGCCGCTGGTTACACCGCCCGGCAACTTGATGTAAACGACAGCGAGGCGCTGGCCCGCCTGGCCGAGGAACTGGAAAACCTCGATATCCTGATCAACAACGCCGGCTACGGCGCCATGGGCCCGCTGCTCGATGGCGGTGTGGATGCCCTGCGCCAGCAGTTCGAAACCAACGTCTTCGCCGTGGTTGGCGTTACCCGCGCATTGTTCCCACAGCTACGCCGCTCACGGGGCCTGGTAGTGAACATCGGCAGCGTATCAGGCGTGCTGGTCACCCCGTTCGCCGGCGCCTACTGCGCCTCGAAAGCAGCCGTGCACGCCCTGAGCGATGCCTTGCGCCTGGAACTGGCGCCGTTTGGTGTGCAGGTCATGGAAGTGCAGCCAGGAGCGATTGCCTCACAGTTCGCCAGCAATGCCCAGCGCCAGGCCGAGCAGGTGCTGGCGGCGGATTCGGCATGGTGGCCGTTGCGCGAGCAGGTGCAGGCTCGGGCGCGGGCTTCGCAGGACAAACCTACTTCAGCTGCGGTGTTTGCCCAGGGCGTGCTGGCGGCGGTCGGGAAGTCGCCGGTGCCGGCGGTGGTGCGGTTGGGCAATGGCAGCATGGCGTTGCCGTTGATGGCCCGGTTACTGCCGCGGCGGTTGCTGGATTGGGCGCTACGCAAGCGGTTTGGCCTACTGCGCCCGCTCTGATTGACGGGTTGCCTGTGCTGGCCTCTTCGCGGGTAAACCCGCTCCCACAGGTACAGTGCAATCTTCGGAATCACACTCTCCCTGTGGGAGCGGGTTTACCCGCGAAGAGGCCGGTACAGGCAAAACAGATCAGGCAATGGAACGCAGCACCCCGCCATCCACCCGCAAGGCAGCCCCGGTGGTAGCACTGGCCTGCATCGATGCCAGGTACACCACCATGTTCGCCACCTCCTCCACCGTCGCCAGCCGCTTGATCAGCGAGGTCGGCCGGTGTTCAGCCAGGAAGTTGGCTTCCAGTTCTGCAGTCGACACCCCCTGCTCCTCGGCCAGCTTGGCAAAGAAGTCACCCACCCCCTCCGAACGTGTAGGCCCCGGCAGCACCGAATTCACCGTCACCCCGGTACCAGCCAGCGTCTCGGCCAACCCGCGCGACACCGCCAGCAACGCCGTCTTGGTCATGCCGTAATGAATCATCTCGGTCGGAATCTGCAGCGCCGACTCACTGGACAGGAACACCACCCGCCCCCATTTGCGCTCGGCCATACCCTGGGCATAGTGGCGCGACAGGCGAACGGCACTGAGCACATTGACGTCGAAGAAACGCTGCCAGTCCTCATCCCCGATCTCGAAGAACGGCTTGGGCTCGAAGATACCCAGGTTGTTGACCAGGATGTCGGTGTGCGGCACCTGGTTGAACAGCTGCTGCGCACCGGCCTGGGTGCCCAGGTCGGCAGCAATGCCGATGATGCGCGCCTGCGGCAGGCGCTCGCGCACGGCCTTGAGGGCTTCGTCGACCCGGGCCTGGGTGCGACCGTTGAGGACCACTTCGGCCCCCGCCTCGGCCAGGCCAGTGACAATGGCCAGGCCAATGCCGGCGGTGGAGCCGCTGACGATGGCGCGCTTGCCGTTCAGGGAAATATGCATTTGTGCCTCCTCGGTAATCAGGACAATTGCCGGGGCTGCTTGGCAGCCCCAAAAATCACACTTTCTTCACAGGCTGCTCATCAAACGCCTGCCAGCCACCCCCCAGAGCCTTGTACAGCCCCACCAGCGCCTGCGACACCGCCGCCGAACTGTCAATCCACTGCTCCTCGCTGGCCAGCAATGCACCCTGCACCGTCAGCACATTGAGAAAGTCCACTGCCCCTTCCACATACTGGCGCTGGGCAGTTTCCAGGGCGATGCGGTTCTGCCGCACTGCCTCGGCCAAGTGATCGCGGCGCAGCTGGCTGGCGTTGTACAGGCGTAGCACATCGTCGATTTCATGCCAGGCGCCCAACACCACCTTGCGGTAGTTCAGCGCCGCTTCCTGCTGTTGCGCCTCGCGCAGTTCCAGGGTGCCCGTGAGCCGGCCACCCTCGAAGATCGGCAGCGACAGCTGCGGCCCGAAGGCGAAACGGCGCGAATCCCAGGCGCCGAAATCGGACAGCTGCATGGCCTGGAACCCGACACTGCCCGACAGCCGGATGCTGGGGTAGAAGTCGGCCTTGGCCACGCCAATGCTGGCGGTGGCGGCATGCAGGCGGGCCTCGGCCTGGCGAATGTCCGGGCGGCGCTCGGCCAGTTCGGACGGCAAGCCAATGGCGAACGTCTGCTGCGGCGCAGGCAGTTCGCCGCCCTGCAGCAACTCGGCCTGCAGGCTGCGCGGCGGTTCGGCGGCGAGCAGGCTGAGGGCGTTGATCAGGTCATCGCGCCGTGCTTCCAGGCTTGGCAGGCGCGACTCGATCGAGGCGACCTGGGCACTGGCCTGGGCCACGTCCAGGCGCGTGGCGACACCTTCGGCCTGGCGGTTTTCAGACAACTTCAGGCTGTGCTGGGCAACTTTGAGGTTGTCGCGGGTCACATCGATGGTGTGCTGCACGGCGCGCAGCTGGATGTAGTTGCCGGCGGTTTCCGCAAGCAATGCCAGCAGCACGCCACGGCGATCGTTCTCGGCCACTTCGACCGTGGCATCGGCAGCCTCGACCTGGCGCCGCACGCGGCCCCACAGGTCCAGCTCCCAGCCAGCCACCAGGTCGCCCTGCCAGAGGTTGAAGGCTTCCTTGCCCGCCTTGCCGGACGGGTCACTCAGGCCTTCGGCACTGATGCGCGCGCGGCTGTAGCCAGCATTCACATCCACCGACGGTACTTCGTCGGCAGCCACGGTGCTGCGCAGGGCGCGGCTTTGCAGCAGGCGGGCGCTAGCCATCTGCAGGTCGAGGTTGCGCTCGGCAACGCGCTGGATCAAGGCACTCAGGCGGGCGTCGTGGAAGCTTTCCCACCAGCGCAGTTCCAGCGGTTCGGCCTGCGGCTGGCTGACTGCCGCCTCACCTTGCAGCGGCGCCCACTGCTGCGGTGCCTGGCTGTCAGGGCGCTGGAAGTCCGGGCCCAGCGTGCAGCCAGCCATCAACACGGCCAGCAGCAACGGGCTCAAGCGTAATGCCGGTTTCATCGTGCGCTTACCTCTTTGCCGTCGAGCTTGTCGCCACGGGTGTCGATGGTCGCTTCCACCGACATGCCCACGCGCAGGCGGGCAAGCAGCGGCTGGCCATCATCGAAAACGATCTTCACCGGGATGCGCTGCACCACCTTGGTGAAGTTGCCGGTGGCGTTATCCGGCTTTACGGCGGCGAAGGTCACGCCGGTGGCCGGGGCGATGCTTTCCACATGGCCTTGCAGCTTCTCACCGGCAAAGGTGTCGACGCTGATGCTCACCGCCTGGCCGGGCTGCACGTGGGTCAGCTGGGTTTCCTGGAAGTTGCCGACCACGTAGGCATGCTGCAACGGCACCACCGACAGCAGGCGAGCGCCCGGGTTGACGTAGGCACCGACACGCAAGGCGCGCTCGCCGACCATGCCGTCCACTGGTGCGGTGATGCGGGTGTAGGACAAGTCGAGCTGAGCCTTTTCCAGCCCCGCTTCGGCCCGCTTCAACTGGCCGTCGGCGCTGGCCACCTGGGCGGTAAGGATATCCACCTGCTTGCGCGCCGCGACCAGTGCCGCCTGGGCATTGGCCAGGCGCGCACGGGCCTGGTCGACCCCGCTGCGCGCCTGCTGGGCGTTCTGCACGGTGCCGGCACCCTGCTCGGCCAGGCGGCTGTAGCGGTTGACCTCATGGTCGGCGAACGCAGCTTCGGCCTGGGCCGCCTTCACCGCCGCCTCAGCCTGGGCAATCAGCGACGCCTGGCGCTCGAGGGTGGCGCGGGCATCGGCGCTTTGCGCCTGGGCCACCAGCAACTGCGCCTGTGCGGCATCCAGCGCGGCCTGGTAGTCACGGGCATCGATGGTTGCCAGCAACTGACCGGCCTTGACCTGCTGGTTGTCTTCCACCAGCACCTCCTTGATGAAGCCGGCGACCTTGGGCGCGACCACGGTGTAGTCAGCGATCACATAGGCGTCATTGGTGCTCTGGCGGTGGTCGCTGCCGAACATCCAGGGGCCGACGATGCCGGCCAGGACGGCCACGGCCAGCACCGAGCCGATGAACAGGGTTTTGCGGTTGTTGGTCATTTCAGTGGTTCTCGAATTCATCCAGGGTTCAGGCCACCGCGCGCGGCGGATAGACCCGGGTAGGCACGAAAGGAATCAGGCAGATCAGGGCTACGGCAATGCAGGCCATGACCAGATAGAGGTCGGCCGAGGTCAGCACCAGCGCCTGGTCGTGGATACGCCTGGCCAGGCCGGCTGCGTTATCGTCGACCAGCGGGGCGTTGCCCAGGCTGTCCACCAGGTGGTTGGAATGGAAGTGCCGGCGCAGGGTGCCCAAGGCGTCCAGCAGGCCACCGGCGATCACTGCGGCGATGCCCTTGACGGTGTTGAACCAGCTGGAGGCGAACGGGCCTTCCTGCGGGGTCATGCCGTTGGTGGACAGCATCAGCAACGGCAGCACCGCCATCGGCTGGCCGAACACCTGCAGCAGGTAGAACGGGTAGAAATCGCCACGGATCCACTGGCTGGTCAACAGGCTGCTGCCCACGCAGGACACCGCCAGCATCGCCAGGCCGATACCCAGCACCCAGCGGCAGTCCACCGCACGGATGTTGCACAGCGCCGCCGTCAGCGGCAGGGCGATGAGCTGTGGCATGGCGACCAGCATCATCAGCGGGCTGGTCTGCGCCGGGCGGTAGCCCTGGATCTGCGCCAGGTAGGCCGACGGGATGCTGCCCACGCCCGAGAGCACGATCAGCACGCCAGCCAGGGTCACCAGGGCGAAACTCAGGTTGCGCCGCGACAGCATGCGCAACTGGAAGAACGGCAGCGGCTCGGACCATTCGTTGTACATGAACAGCACCAGCAACAGCAGGCCACCGCCGAGCAGCCAGCAGATCAGCGGCGAATCGAACCAGCCCCAGCGGTCGCCCAGCGACAGGCCCAGCACGATGCAACTGATGGCCGGCAGGCCGAGCAGCAGGCCGCGCCAGTCGAACTGCTTGAAGCGCTCCAGGCGCAGCGGGTCCTGCGGCAGGCCCCAACCGACGCAGGCAGCGGCCAGCGCCGAGGGCAGGATGATCTGCCAGAACGCCCATTGCCAGCCGACGTATTCGGTCCACAGCCCTGCCAGCGGTGTGCCGAGGTTGGGGCCGAAGGTAGCGGTGAGGGCATAGCAGGCCAGGCCATAGACCTTGATGCCCGGCGGCAGGAAGCGCAGCGCCACGCTCATCAGCATCGGTGGCAACGCGCCAGAGGCGAAGCCCTGGAGCACACGCAGCAGCATCAGGCTGTGCAGGTTGGGGGCGAACGGTTGCAGCAGGCCGAGCACGGCGAACAGGCCGATGGCGCTCATGGTGAAGCGCCGCAGCGAGAACGTGGTGGCCAGCCATGGCGCGAAGGCCATGGCCGAGACCGAGGCGGCGCTGTAAACCGCCAGCAGCCAGGCGCCTTCGTCGGCACCGATGCCCATGGCCCCGCGGATATCGGCCAGGGAGATCTTGGTCACCGACTCGTTGAGGCCCGCGCACAGCACGGCCAGCAACACGCCGAACAGCCCGACCACTACCTGCAGGCCAAACGCAGTCTGCGCAGGCGCGGCCGGCGCGGGGGCGGCGGCAAGCGCGGCAGACGGGGCGGACAGGGAACTCATGGGCAGACATCTCCAGCAACAAATTTGCGACTGGAGCAAGTCTAAGAAGGTCGAATGCTGACGAAAACTGACTTCTCGGTAGGTTTATGTTGCGTTAGACGCAATTCACTTCAAAACCGAGTCGCCTGCTTCGCGGGTGAACCCGCTCCCACAGGTACAACACACCTCTCAAGGCTTGTGATGTCCTGTGGAAGCGGGTTCACCCGCGACAAGGCCGGCCCAGGCGGAACATCACTCAAGGGTCGACACTGCAGCAAGCCTTCAGGGTCTGCCGCAACCAGCGATGCGCCGGGTCATTGTGAAACCGTGGGTGCCATGCCTGAAGCACGGTCACCCGCTCCAGCGGCACCGGGATCTGGAACGAGCGCAGCGGCAGCCCAAGCTTGTGCACGCTGTTGAGGATGTTCGCCGGCATCGGCAGGATCAGGTCGGAATCCGGCAGCGAGAACAGCGCCGAGTGAAAGCTCGGGGTGATCAGCGCCACCCGCCGCTGCACCTTGAAGTTGGCCAGCTCCACATCGATCGGCCCGTTGGCCCGACCACGGCGGGACACGCTGATCTGTGGATAACTGGCAAAGCTGGTCGGCGTGATCGGCTGCTCGAAGATTGGGTGGTCACGCCGCGCCAGGCCCACGTAGTAGGTCTGGAACAGGCTCTGCACCTTGATCTCCGGGCCCAGATCCACGGTCGAGCTGATGATCAGGTCGGTACGGCCGTCGCGCAGCACGCTGTCGTCATCGCCGCCGGGGCTTTCCGGCACGAAGCGCAGCACCGTGCGCGGCGCCTGCTCGTGCATGCGCCGCAGCAACTGGGCGCCGTAAAGGGCGATGAACAGGTCATTGGTGCGAATGTTGAAGGCCCGGTCGAGCTTGGGCAGGTCGACCTCGTCGGCACTGCGGAACACCTCGCCAGCCTGCTCCACCAGTGCCGCCACCTGCTCGCGCAGGGCCAACGCCCGCGGCGTCGGCACCAGGCCACGGCCGGCGCGGACAAGAATCGGGTCCCCCAATGCATCGCGGATACGCCCCAGGGTCCGGCTCATCGCCGCCGGGCTCAGGTTCATGCGCTGCGCCGCGCCAACCACGCTGCCCTCATCGAGCAGGGCATCGAGGGCGACGAGCAGGTTCATGTCCGGGAGTTGCATGGCCGTTTCCGTTACAGCTGTGAGGAATGGCGATGGTAGCAGGTTGGTGGAATGCACCAGACGCAATGCGCTCGTGCGTGGTGGGGCATTTATCCTGAGGGTGGGTTGAGCCAAGAATGAGGAACGGCAGGTTCGGCCTCTTCGCGGGTGAACCCGCTCCCACAGTGACTGCACAGATTCTGAATATTGTGGCACACCTGTGGGAGCGGGTTTACCCGCGAAGAGGCCAGAACAGACAACCCCTCAGCCAGCCTGGAACAAGGATTCCACATGCCCAGCCCCGTCCTGATCGCCATCGATGCCTCCCCTGCATCCACCGCCCTGCTCACCCTCGCCCGCCGCTACTGCCGCCCCGACGAGCACGAACTGCACGTGCTGCTGGCCATCGACTCTACCTTCGCCGTCCACGACCAGCCCGCGCCCTACACCGCCGAGGAACTGGAAGAATACCCCGCCGCCTGCGAAGAGCAGCACCAGGCCGACCAGGCCGTGGCCAAGGCGGTGCGCGAGCTGCAGCAAGCCGGCTTCGCCAGCCAGGGCTGCATGGTAGCCGGGCAGCCGGTCGAGGCGATCGTGGCCAAGGCGCAGGAACTGAATTGTGAACTGATCATCATGGGCCACCGCCACCTGTCGCGGCTGGGGCGGTTGCTGGACCCGTCGATCAGCGCCAAGGTGATTGATCGGGTGAAGGTGCCAGTGTTGGTAGGGGCTGCGAGCTAACTGCTCTGCGAGAAGTGTTCATTGCTCCTGGCCTCTTCGCGGGCAGCCCGCGAAGAGGCCAGGAGCCGTACTTCCTCACCCCGGCTCATCCCTCGCTCGGCTTCACCACCACCGTACAAGTCGTCCCCGCCGCCAGCAAAAACCCGTCCGGCACTTCATCGATATGAATGCGCACCGGCACCCGCTGCGCCAGTCGTACCCAGTTGAAGGTCGGGTTAACATCGGCGATCAACTCGCGGCTCTGCGGGTTGTCGCGGTCGTAGATGCCGCGGGCGATGCTCTCCACATGGCCCTTGATGCGCTCGCCGCTCATCATCTGCAGCTCGGCCTGGTCACCCACCTTCACATGCGGCAGCTTGGTCTCCTCGAAGAATCCATACACCCAGAACGAGTTTTCGTCGACCACCGCCATCACCGCTTCACCGGTGCGCGCATAGTCACCCTTGTGGATATTCAGGTTGGTCACGTAGCCGTCCACGGTGGCCACGATCTGCGTGCGCTTGAGGTTCAGCTCGGCTGCGGCCAGTTCGGCGAGGGCCTGCTGGTAGTCCGCCTGGGCGGAGTTGGCGATGTTGCTGGCGTCGTCGCGGTTTTCCTTGGAGATCACCAGGTTGTCCATGTCGGCACGGCGCTTGGCGTTGACCTTGCGCATCTCCCAGGTGGCCTTGCGCGATGCAACCTGCGCCTTGGCCTGGTCGACTGCCAGCTGGTAGTGCTCGGGGTCGATCTGGATCAGCAAGTCGCCCTTCTTCACCCGCTGGTTGTCCTTGACCGGCACGTCCACCACATAGCCGGGCACGTCGGCGGCGACGTTGATGATATCGGCACGCACGCGGCCGTCGCGGGTCCATGGCGTGGTCATGTAATGCAGCCACAACTGGCGACCGATCACCACGGCAGCGGTCAGCACCAGCAGGGTGGCGATCAGGCTGAAGAACTTTTTCATCGAAGGATTCTCACCAGTAGAGCGACAGCGCCAGGGCGCCGAACAGGCAGACGAACAGGCTCAGGCGCAGCAGCGCCGGGTGCCAGAAGAAGCGGTAGCCATCATGGCTGGCGATGAACCGGTCCAGGCCCCAGGCCAGGCCCAGGGCGAACAGGAACATCAAGGTCATGGTGGGCATGTACACGCCATGGAAGGCGATTTCACGGGGCATGGTTTCACGGAGCATCGTGCAGTCCTTTCGCCGGTGCCAACGGCGACTGTGGGTCGAGCAGGGAAGAACGGATGAAATGCAGGTAGCTTTGCGCGCGGCGCAGCACCGAGGTGTCGAAGTGACGAGCGAAGGGCTCGTCGGTGGCCTGCACACGGGCGATGGCGTGGTCCACTGCCACCAGCGCGCGTTCGTGGTTGCTGGCGCTGGGCTGCAGGAACAGCCGGGCCAGGGCACGGCCCATCACGCGGATCGCCTGGCGCCAGGGCTGCGACTCGGCGTAGGCCGGGTGCACCGGCGCACGGGCCTGCTCCTTGCGCAGCTCGATGACCGCGTGGCCGATCTCCAGCACGGTGAACATCCAGCCCATCAGCTGGCTCTGCACCTGCGGCTTGCCAGCGGCCAGGCCATAGGCTTGGTGCAGCAGGTCACGGGTGCGGCTTTCGAAGGCGGTGCCGATGCCTCGCAGGCGGCCGCTGATGGCAAACAGCACCTGCTCGCGCAGTTCCTGCTCCAGGCGGCTCCACAGCCAGCGGCTGTTGGGCGGCAGGATGATCGCCCCGGCCGCGGCACAGACGAACATGCCAATGACCATGCCGATATAGTCGTTGATGAAGGTGTACGGGTCATACACGGTGAGGTTGTTCGGCACCGAACCGATGGCGAAGAACACCAGCAGGCCGATGCCGTAGCCGGCATAGGCTGGCCGTGACGAGAGGAACGCGCCCAGCACGAACACCGGTGCCAGGACCATGCACAGCAGTGGGAAACCGTCGATCCAGGGGAACACGAAGAAGGTTTCGAAGAAGCCGACAAAGGCACCGATCGCTGTGCCGCAAGCCATCTGGAACGACATGCGCTTGGGGTTCGGCGAGGCCGCCGAGAGGCCCACGGTGACGGTGGCGATCAGGGTCATCATGGCGCCGCTGGGCCAGTCGCTGAACAGCCAGTAGCTGCCCAGCAGCAACAGCACCGCCGAGGCGCGCACACCGGCGGCCAACGACACCAGCCAGCTGGTCTGCGCCACGTAGGGCTCATCCCACTGCTCGCGTTCGTGCCGGTGCGCGGCCAGCGAGGCGTGGGTTTCGGCGTAGCTGTACATCTCGTCGACGAAGCGGTAAAGCAGCTCGAAGGCGGTGTGGAAGTCGAGCAGGTCGGACTCGCTCGGCTCGGTCGCCAGGTACTCGGCGCGCAGGCCGCGCACCTGGGCCTGCAGGCCTTCCTTGTAGGCGGCCAGCTCCAGGGTCAGGCGCAGCGCATCGGCGTCGGTCAGCGCCCGGCCCACGTAAGGTTGCAACAGTTCCACCAGGGTGTTCAGGCCCGGTTCGATGGCGCCGACGATCTGCAGCGGGCCACGGGCGCGCAGGCGCTCCAGCAAACGGTGCAGGGCATTGAAGCGCGTGGTGATGGCCATGAATTCGCTGTTCATGCGCACCAGGCGACCAGAACGCCGGCGCATGTGCGGGTCCTCGAAGGCGGTGACGTTGCGCAGGCTCTCAAGGCCCACTGCTTCAGCGACGAAGCGCACGTTGCTGCTCTCGAAGCGGTCCCGCTGGCTGTCGCCACGCAGGGCCTCGACCACCACCCCGGCGAACACGCCAAAGCGCTGGTACAGGGCGTTGCGCATGGCGGCACTGGCCGACTGCGGCAGGATCGCGGCGCTGACGAAGGTCGACACCAGAATGCCCAGGGCGATTTCCAGCACCCGCCATACCGCCGCCATGAACGCCTGGTCGGGGTGCTGCAGCACCGGCAGGCCGATCATCGCTGCGGTGTAGCCGGCCAGCACGAAGCCATAGGCGCGGAAAGTGCGGTAGCGCATGGCACCGGCCGAGCACAGGCCTACCCACAGGGCCAGGCTGGGCAGGAACAGCTCGGTGTTCTGCGGGAAGATGGCGATCAGCGCCACCATCATCGCCGAGCCGGCCAGGGTGCCGAGCACCCGGTAGAAGCTCTTGGCGAACACATGCCCGCTTTGCGGCTGCATGACGATGAACACGGTGATCATCGCCGTGCGCGGTTGCGGCAGCTCCAGGCGCATGGCCAGCCACAGGGTGATGAATGCAGCGGCCAGCACCTTGAAGATGTACACCCAGGTCACCCCGTCGGTGCGCGCCCAGGCAAAGAAGCCCCGGCGCCATTCCAGGCTCTGCAGCCAGCGCAAGGGCAAACTGGAAGTGCTCATTCGGCGTTATCCGGCTTCTTGTCGAAAATGGCCAGGGTGGCCGGGGTTTTCGGTGCTGCCTGGCGCTCCTCTTCCGGCACGTCCTGACCGGCCTGCAGGCCCCCGCCCAGGGCGGTGACCAGCTCGGCATGGGCAATCAGGCGGGCGGCCTGCACCTGCTGTTGCACCTGCTGCTGGCGGAACAGCAAGGTCTGGGCGTTGAGCACGTTGAGGTAGTCGGTAAGGCCACGCTGGAAAGCGACCATGGCGATGTCGTAGGTTTTCTGCGCAGCCGCGACCGACTCGGCGGCGAAGTGCGACTGCTCTTTCATCGACTCGCGGCGGATCAGCTGGTCGGAGATGTTCTTCAGCGCACCGACCACGGTCTGGTTGTAGCGCGCCACGGCCACGTCATAGCCCGCCGAGGCCACGCCCAGCTGCGAGCGCAGGCGGCCACCGTCGAAGATCGGCAGGCTGATGGCCGGGCCGACGTTGTAGTTGAACTTGCGCCCGGTGAGGAATTCCAGCGGGCCACCGCCGGTGGCCATGAAGCCAAGGCTGCCGACCAGGTCGACATTGGGGAAGAAGCCGGCGTGGGCAACATCGATGCCACGCGCCTGAGCAGCTACCTGCCAACGGCTGGCAACCACGTCAGGGCGCTGGCCGACCAGTTCGGCCGGCAGGTTCGACGGCAGCTTAAGTGGCGCGGCCAGGGCCAGGCTCGGGCGCTGCAACTGCGCACCCTCCCCCGGGCCCTTGCCGGCCAGGGCGGCCAGCTGGTTGCGGGCCAGGGCAATTTCTTCGTCGAGGCTGTCGAGCTGGCGGTGGGTTTCCGGCAACGGCGCTTCAGCCTGGCTGACTTCGAAGTGGGTGCCGATGCCGGCATCCAGACGGCGCTTGGCCAGGGCCAGGATCTGCTCCTGCTGTTCCAGCTCGGCCTTGACGATATCGCGCTGGGCGAAGTGCAGGCTCAGCTGAATGTAGGCGCGCACCACGTTGTTCTGCAGCTCCAGCTGCGCCTGGCGGGCTTCGGCCACGCTCATGTGCGCCTGGTCCACGGCCTGCTCGCTGGCATTGCGTTCGCGGCCCCACAAGTCGAGCGCGTAGCTGAAGCCAATCGCGGCGTTGTTGTCCCAGGTGTTGGCGCCGGACAGCGCGCCCGGGCCGTAGAACTGGTCTTCAGGCCAGTTGTGGCGCTTGAGCGTGGCCTGGCCATTGGCCTGGAGCTTTTCCGCCGACTCGACCACACCGGCCATGGCCCTGGCTTCGCGTACCCGCGCCGCAGCCATGGCCAGGCTCGGGCTGCCGGCCACGGCCAGGGCAACCCAGCGGTCCAGCTGTGGGTCGCCATAGGCGCGCCACCACTGCTGGTCGGGCCAATGGGCGTCGGTCGCGGCTTCACGTATGGCCGCGTCGGTGGTCAGGGTGTTGGCTTGCAGCGTCTTGCTTTGCGGGGCAATGCCCCAGGTTCCGATACAGCCGCTCAAGGTGAGGGCAAGGGCACAGGCACTGAACGCATTGAGCGTTCTGATGATGCGACGCGGCACAGCTGCGATTTCCCGAGGAAGAGGTGAAGAGGCCGGGCAATTCTAGGGGGCGTCAGCACTGGCGATAAGCGTGGATTCCTGCGAATCTTTGTTACCAAAACGGCGATAATCCGCCTTTGGTCGAAGGCAACTTTTCATCTCTTTTACGTTACTTCGTGACACAATTTTGTCCTCTACATCGAGAGTGACCCATGGACACCCTGCAAAACATGCGTGCTTTCAGTTGCGTAGCCCAACTCGGCAGCTTTACCGCTGCCGCCGGGCAACTGGATACGACCACCGCGAACGTGTCGCGGGCGGTCTCCAACCTGGAAGCCCATCTGCAAACAAGGCTGCTCAACCGTACCACCCGCCGCATTGCGCTGACCGAAGCCGGCAAGCGCTATCTGATGCGTTGCGAACAGATTCTTACCTATGTCGAAGAAGCCGAGGCCGAGGCCAGCGATGCCCATGCCCGCCCGGCCGGGATGTTGAAGGTGCACTCGATGACCGGGGTCGGTCAGCACTTCGTGGTCGACGCCATCGCCCGCTATCGCGAATCGCACCCGGACGTAACCTTCGACCTGACCATGGCCAACCGCGTGCCCGACCTGCTCGACGAGGGCTATGACGTGTCCATCGTGCTGGCCACCGAACTGCCCGACTCAGGGTTCGTGTCCCAACGGCTGGGCATCACCTACAGCATCGTCTGCGCCTCGCCCGCCTACATCGCCCGCCACGGCGTGGCGCACAAGCCTGCCGACCTGCTCAAGCACGCCTGCCTGCGCATGGTCAGCCCGGTGATCCCGCTGGAGAAATGGCTGTTCGACGGGCCGGAAGGCCAGGAAATGGTCAACATCACCAGCTCGCCGTTCATGGTCAATACTGCCGATGCCATGAAGACTGCGATCCGCAGCGGCATGGGTGTGGGCGTGCTGCCGATCTATTCGGCCATCGACGGCCTGCGCGACGGCAGCCTGGTGCGGGTACTGCCCGAGTACCGGCTGCAGGAGCTCAACCTGTACGCCATCTACCCGTCGCGGCAGTACCTGGATGCCAAGATCAAGACCTGGGTCGAGTACCTGCGCAACTCGCTGCCGGAGATTCTCGCGGCGCATGAGGCGGACCTGAAAACCCATCAGGTGATGATCGCCAACTAAAAAGCTGCTGTATTGCGGGGGCGGACAATGGTAGGTTGCTAACCATTGCCGACCTCTTCGCGGGTAAACCCGCTCCCACAGGTACACCACTGCCTTCCACGCCTGTGCAATACCTGTGGGAGCGGGTTCACCCGCGAAGAAACCACCACCGTCCCACGCCTTGCAGAGACGTAGCCCGATGAAAAAGACCGTCCTGGCCTTCAGCCGTATCACCCCGGCCATGGCCGAACGCCTGCAGCAAGACTTCAACGTGATCATCCCGAACCCCAAGCTCGGCGATATCAACGCCCAGTTCAACGAAGCCCTGCCCGAGGCCCATGGCCTGATCGGCGTTGGCCGCAAGCTCGGCCGGGCGCAGCTTGAAGGCGCGGCCAGGCTGGAGGTGGTATCCAGCGTGTCGGTCGGCTACGACAACTACGACCTGGACTACTTCAACGAGCGCGGCATCGCCCTGACCAACACCCCCGACGTGCTGACCGAAAGCACCGCCGACCTGGGCTTTTCGCTGATCATGGGCTGCGCCCGCCGCACCGCCGAGCTGGATGCCTGGACCAAGGCCGGCAACTGGCAGGCCACCGTGGGCCCGGCCCACTTCGGCAGCGATGTGCATGGCAAGACCCTGGGCATCGTCGGCATGGGCAACATCGGTGCCGCCATTGCCCGTCGCGGCCGGTTCGGTTTCAACATGCCGGTCATCTATTCCGGCAATAGCCGCAAGACCGCGCTGGAGCAAGAGCTGGGGGCGCAGTTCCGCAGCCTGGAGCAACTGCTGGCCGAAGCCGATTTCGTCTGCATCGTGGTGCCGTTGTCCGATGCCACCCGCAAGCTGATCGGTGCGCGTGAGTTGCAACTGATGAAGCCGAGCGCGTTCCTGATCAACATCGCCCGCGGGCCGGTGGTGGATGAAGCTGCGCTGATCGATGCACTGCAGAACGGTACCATTCGTGGTGCGGGCCTGGACGTGTACGAGAAAGAGCCGCTGAGCGATTCGCCGCTGTTCAAGCTGCCCAATGCGCTGACCTTGCCGCACGTTGGCTCAGCTACCGCCGAAACCCGCGAGGCCATGGCCAACCGGGCAATCGACAACCTGCGCGCGGCCCTGCTGGGTGAGCGGCCGCGGGACCTGGTGAACCCGCAGGTGTGGAAGGGCTGATAGCCCTCTACTGCCGGCACCGGCCCTTTCGCGGGTAAACCCGCTCCCACAGGTATTGCACAGGCTCTGAGGGCTGCGGGGTAGCTGTGGGAGCGGGTTTACCCGCGAAGAGGCCGGTGCAGGCAACACATTACCTATTTGGCCACCACAACACCCTCAGCCAACTTGACTCTGGGCTTGCGAAACACCAGCACATTCCCCGCCATCACCGCCACCAGCCCCAACAAGGCCGGCGCCGTCCACTGATATCCCTCGGCCACCGCCGACACATTCAACGCCACCAACGGGAACAGCACCGTGCAGTACGCTGCCCGCTCCGGCCCCATGCGCCCGACCAGGGTCAAGTAGGCGGTAAAGGCGATCACCGAGCCCGGCACCACCAGGTACAGCAACGAGCCGATGTAGCGCACGTTCCACTCCATGCTGAACGGCACGCCACTGACCACACAGAACACCGCCAGCATCGCTGCCCCGTAGACCATGCCCCAGGCATTGGTGGTCATGGGCTTGAGCCCGGCCTTCTGCTGCATGCTCGACAGCATGTTGCCGGCCGAGAAGCATAGCGTGCCGAGCAGGGCCAGGCCGAGGCCGTACAGGGTTTCGCGGCTGGCCGCCTGGTGCGACAGCTCCGGCCAGAACAGCAGGCCCAGGCCGAGCAAGCCCAAGGCGCCGCCGCCGAGCACATTGCTGGCGATCTTCTGGCCAAAGAAGATCCGTGCGTTCAGCGCGTTCCACAGGGTGGCGGTGGAGAACACCACGGCGATCAGGCCGCTGGCGATCCACTGGCTGGCACTGAGGAAGCAGATGAAGTTGACGCAGAACAGGCACAGGCCCTGGGCCAGGCAGATCTGGTGGCCACGTCGGTTCATCGGCTGCAGGCGCCGGGTGAGCAGCAGGAAGGCGAACAGGATCAGCCCGGCCAAGGCAAAGCGGTAGACGATCGAGACCGGAATGGCGACCACGCCCAGCTGGAGTTTCAGGGCGATCCAGGTGGTGCCCCAGATCAGGACGGTGAGCAGGTAGAGTGACAGGTTCATGGCGGCGGTTCCTTGGGCCTTTCAAGATCGGTGCCCGGCGCTTCGCGGCTAAAGCCGCTCCCACAGGGACCACGCTGCTCTCGAGGCTGGCGCGGTCCCTGTGGGAGCGGCTTTAGCCGCGAATCGAGGGCGCAGCCCTCGCCGAGGCATTTCAGTGTTCTCCTGTCGAACACCCACGCGCTTGCACAAACTTGCGCATTTGTCCTGCCGGTAGCTGTAAGCCTGCCCAAGGCGCAGTAGGATGGCTGGCAAGAGGAACCGCCCATGACCCCACTCACCCAGCTGCAAGTGTTCAACGCCATGCACGCCTCGCCCCACGCCCGGCTGGAGCTGAGCGCGCACCTGGGCGACGGGCTGGCAGCGGCGTTGTGGAGCAACCGCGATGATGCCCGCGACTACCAGGCACCGAGCCATCACACCCTGTCGTGCTACATCGCCGACGGCACTGGCACCTTCCGCCGCCAGCGCCCGGGCGACAAAGGGGCGCCCGACAAGCTGTGCGTGATGCCGGCCGGGCACGAGTCGAACTGGGTGGTCAATGGCGCGATCCGCCTGGCACACCTGTATGTCAGCGAGGCGCAATTCGCCCTGGGCTGCGTGCGCCTGCTCGACCGTGAACCGCGTGAGCTGCAACTGCAGGAAGCGACCTTTCTCGATGACCCGCAACAAGCCACGCGCTTTCGCCAGCTGATAACCCTGGACTGGGATGAACCTGGCGAACGCCTGCTGGCCAGCAGCCTTGCACACGAGATCGTCGACCATGCGCTGCTCAGCCAGGTCGGGCTGCGCCAGGGCCTGCGCCTGAAAGGCGGGCTGGCACCGAACCTGCGCCGGCAGCTGGTCGACTACATCGAAGCACACCTCGAACAGCCCATCACCCTGGGTGAACTGGCCTTGCGCTGCAACCTGTCCGAATACCACTTTGCCCGCATGTTCCGCGCCAGTTTCGGGCTGCCGCCGCACCAGTACCTGCTGGCCCGGCGGCTGCATCGGGCCTGCCAGCTGTTGCGGCTGGGGGGGATGCCGTTGGGGGAGATTGCCCTGTTGTGCGGGTTTGCCAGTGCCAGCCATTTCAGCAACCGGTTCCGCCAGGCGGTCGGTGCAACACCGGGCGAATACCGTTTAGCCTTCAATTCGTGAAACTGGGGCCGCTTTGCGGCCCCAAATACCTAGAACTCGAAGGTACTGGACAAGCTCACCTGCCGCGCATCGCCAATGGCCACAAAGTACTGGTTCACCGCCGAGCTGTAGTAAACCTTGTCGAACAGGTTCTTCACGTTCAGCTGCAACAGCACCTTGTGCTCGTCGAGCCTGGTCTCGTAGCTGGCAAAGGCATCGGCCACGGTATAGGACGGCAGGTCGAAGGTGTTGGTCGGGTTGCCAGCGCGCTCGCCCACGTACCGCGCCCCCGCGCCAATGCGCAGGCGATCGCCACCGAACAGGCTGCCATAGTCATACACCGCCGACAGCGAACCACTGTGCCGGGCCACGTTTTGCAGGCGGTTGCCCTTGAGGTCCGGGTCCTTGGTCACTTGCGCATCGGTGAAGGCGTAGCTGCCGATCAGGCTCCAGCGCTCACTCAGCTGACCGGTCAGGTCCAGCTCGACGCCCCGTGAGCTGACCTCCCCGGCATTGCTGTACACCGTTTCGCGCGTAGTGGTGTCAAAGTTGGAAACGAGCACGTTGCGCTTGGTGATATCGAACAACGCCAGAGTGCCCGTGACACGGCCAGGCATGTCGAGTTTGGCGCCCAGCTCCCATGATTTGCCTTCCTCCGGGGCAAAGCTGCCGTCGAGGGTCTGGGTAAGGCCACCGCCAATGCTCAAGGGTGCAATCGTCGAGTTGGGCTTGAACGATTCGCTGTAGCTGGCATAGAGCGACAGCTGCTCATCGACCTTGTAGACCACACCGGCATGCGGTACCCAGCTCTGGCCGCTGGTGTCGGTGTTGACCAGGAACGGCCGGCCGCGCCCGGCCAACTGGTCGTATTGCTGGAAGCGTGCGCCAGCCACCAGGATCCAGTGGTCGTCCAGGTGCAGGGCATCCTGGAAGAACAGCGAATCAGTACGCAGCTTGTCGGTCTGGTCGCTCTCCTTGGCACCGACTTGGGTGCCCTCCACTTCCTGACCGTAGACCGGGCTCACATAGCTGAAGGTGGATCGGGCCGTCTGCCGGATCAGGTCGCCGCGGAAGATCTTGCGGTCCTCATGATCGACACCGAACAGCAGGTCGTTCTGCATCCCGGCCAGTTCCACATTACCGGCCAGGCTCAGCGTGGCGAACTGGTCACGGCTCATGGCGTTGTGGGTGCCGTCGATGCTGCGCGCCAGCGTGCCGCTTTCTTCATTTACGCCGGTCACCCGCACCTGGCTGGCATCATAGGTTTCGCGGTTGAAGCTGTAGCCGAAGTGCAGCTTCCAGTCATCGGCCAGTTGGTGGTCGACTTCCAGACGGTACAGGTCGGAACGCCCCTCCATGTCGTTGAACGGCTCGTCAAGGCGCCGCGTGGCCGGGATGTCCAGCGGGTGGCCGTTGTTGCCGAACGCCGTACCACGGTCGAAGGGGGAGAGAAATTCGCGGTGCTCGTAGGCCAGTACCACCTGGGTATCTTCACCCAGCCAGGCCAGCGACGGCGCCACCAGCGATTCGCGGTGCACGCCGTAGTTGCGCCAGTAGTCCTCATCCTCGTGATCGACGATCAGGCGATAGGCGAAGTTGCTGTCGCCCAGCGCACCGGTGCTGTCGAGCCCGCCGCCGCTGCCGTTCTTGCCGCTGCCGTAGGTGGACCCGCGCACGGTCAGGGCGTTGTACTGCTCGAGTTGCGGGCGCTTGCTGACCACGTTGATCACCCCGCCCGGGTCCTGGATGCCGTACAGCAGCGAGGCCGGGCCCTTGAGCACTTCGACCCGCTCGGTGCTGGCGCTGAGGTTGCGGCCCTGCACGACGGGCATGCCATCGCGCATGATCGAGCCGTCGCGGTTGTCGCCGAAGCCGCGCTTCATCACCGTGTCGGAGGTACCGCCGAAGTTGTTGCCCTGGGTGATGCCGCTGACGTTGGCCAGGGCGTCGTCGAGGTTGCGCGGGGCCTGGTCACGGATGACCTGGGCCGGTACCACATTGATTGCCTGGGGGATGTCCTGGCTCGGGCCCTGCCCGCGCATGATCGAGGCGGTAGCCGGGGGCTGGTAGCTGTAGTCGTCCAGTTGCGAGGTCACGGTGGTGGCCTGCAGGTTGAGGGCGCCGGAGGTGTCCACCGCCTCAAGGGTGAGGGTGCGTGCATCGACGCGGCGCCAGGCCAGCCCGGTAGTGCCCAGCAGCTGTTGCAGGGCCTGCTCGGCGCTGAACCTGCCGTTCAGCGCCGGCGCCTGCACGCCGGGCAGTTCCAGGGTGTAGACCACGCTCTGGCCGGTGGTGCGGCTGAAGGCGCTGAGTGCCTGGACCAGGGGTTGCGCCGGCTGGGCAAAGGCGTACGCCTGCTGTTGCTCGGCGGCGCAGGCCAGGGGGGCGACAGCGAGTGCCGGGAGCACGGAAAGGCCTAGCCAGAGGGGGACACAACGCGGGGTGAACTTCATGGACGCTGACCTGTGAGAGGGATTTGACTGCGAATGAATCGCACTTCCACTCATTACACGGATGCCACGTCCTGTTACCTCACCTGTTGACTGAAAAATATTTTCTGCCTGTGCCGGCCTCTTCGCGGGCTTGCCCGCTCCTACAGGGACTGCACAAGTTTCGAATCCGGTGCAGTACCTGTGGGAGCGGGCAAGCC
Organism: Pseudomonas sp. SF2; assembly: GCF_036858055.1. Lineage (NCBI taxonomy): Bacteria > Pseudomonadati > Pseudomonadota > Gammaproteobacteria > Pseudomonadales > Pseudomonadaceae > Pseudomonas > Pseudomonas sp. SF2. Next base: position 162,671 of record NZ_JAMBDI010000011.1, read on the forward strand.
CGCGAGGAGGCCGGCACAGGCGCCTACCGGACCAGGGTCAACCGCCCCAGCACAGTCTGCCGCGAAAAGCCCATTACCTTGCCCAGCGAATCCAGCGCCAGCAACGGCTCGGCCACCGGGAAACTACCACTGACCTTGCGCTGCCCCAGCTCACCATCGAGCAACAGGATGCGCCCCGGGTAATAGCGCCCCAGGTCCTCGACCACCTGCGCCAGCGGCACCTGGTAGTAATTCAGCCAGCCCTGGCGCCAGGCCAGGCGGTTGTCGCTGTCCACTGCCTGGGTATCGCCCACCCGACCGGCAGCGTAGGCCACCTGTTGGTTGGCCGTCAGTTCACGCGATATGGCGCCCGGTGCCGGGCTCACCGCCACCCGCCCGCTGCGTACCGTGACGTGGGCACCATCGTCCTGCTCGCGCACTTCGAACTGGGTGCCGAGCACCCGCACCTCGCCACCGCCAGCTTCGACCAGGAATGGCGCGCCGGTATGCGTAACCTGGAAGAACGCTGCACCATGCAGCAACCGCACGCGGCGCTCGCCATGGGCGAAATTCACCGCAATCGCACTACCCGCATCCAGCGTCACTTGTGACTGGTCAGCCAACGTTACCTGGCGAACTTGCCCGGTGCTGCTGTAGTCGGCTCGCAGGTCCTGCAACCAGTATCCCGGGTGCCAACCACCGGCGACACCAAAGGCCAGTAGCAGGCAGGCCGCCACTGCAATCGCCCCGACCCGCCACCGGCGCGTGGCCGGTGGCCTGGCCATGGCATCCAGGTAGCGCTGCAGGCCTTCATGCTCTTCATCAGCCAGGCGCGCCGCCGGGATGGCACTTCTCTGCCACAGCGCCTGGGCCTGTTCGTAGGCTGCGCGATGCCCGGGGTCGGCCAACAACCAACGCTTGAACGCCGCCCCCTCGGCCTGCGCGGGCTGCTCGTTGATTCGGCTGAGCCATTGCAGCGCGGCCCGGGACTGCGCCTCGGTGATCTGCGGTAAACGGCTCATCGACGGGCACTCCCTGGCCGGCGTGGGGTGGACGCGGGCTCGGCAACACTCGCCTTGCACGCTTCGAGGGCGCGCATCATATGCTTTTCCACAGCACTCTGGGACAGTTGCATGGCCTTGGCGATCTCGCCGTACTTGCAGCCGTGGATGCGGTTGAGCAGGAAGATCTGCCGGGTGCGTTCAGGCAAGGCACGCAAGGCAGCTTCGATGCGCTGCAAGTCGTGGTCGACCTCCACGGCCTGCTCCGGCGCCTGGGCCGTGGCCGCCGCATCCACCGGCAACACAGCTTCGGCCGCACGTTCACGGCTGCCTTCGCTGCGCAGGTGGTCGATGGCCAGGTTGCCGGCGCAACGCAGCAGGTAGGTGTCCAGCGCCTCGACCTTGACCTCAGGGCGGCGCCAGAAGCGCAGGAACAGCTCCTGGACCAGGTCCGATGCCGTGGCCCGGCAGCCGACCCGGCGGCTCACCAGTGCCTCCATGCGTGCCCGCTGGGCCAGGAACACCTGGACGAAGCGCGCACGCCCGCCGCCGCTTTCGGCATCCGCCTCGGTCATGTCGCCCGGCTCGCTCACCGGGTCACTCGGCGAACACGGCCAGCAACGGCCCCAGCACCACGCTGGCGGCCGCCAGGCCCAGCAGCAGGCGGGGCTGGTATGGCAGGCCGAACACCCACAGGGTCACCCCGGCCATCAGCACTGCAGTCCACTCCACCAGGCCATGGGCCATGCCGCGCAGGTGCACGCTGTGCACCAGCGAAAGCACCAGCAGCAGCCAGCCGGCGCTGCGCAACAGGCGCAACTGCCCCGGGCGCGGCTTGCGCCCGAGCAGGTCGGTGAAATGTTTCTCCATGGCCAGGCACAGGGCAACGAAGCCTGCGAAGGCGATCAGTGCATTACCCAGCATCAGCTTGCCTCCGCCGTTTCAGTGCTCGGTTTTTTTGCTGCACGAGGGGCGCGCTTGGCCACTGGCTTGGGGCTGCGCAACATCTTGCCGGCCAGCCAGGCCAGGAACAGGCCGGTGCCTAGCGCGGTCAGGTCGAAGCCGGCCATGGCCCAGTCACCCGCCTGCAGCGAATGGTTCAAGCCCTGGCCGGTGGTCAGGCCATTGAGCAGCGGCAGCAAGGCGAAGGCCAGCGCGCCGAGTACCAGTTGCTCGCCCCAGGCCCGGCGCCCGCTGCGCAGCACGGCATGCACCAGCGAAAGGCCCCAGGTGATGAAAAAGGCATTGACCTCCCAGTCGGCCCGGCCTTCGACGCCCATGGGGATCAGGCGGTTGGCCCAGAAGAAGCCCGCCACGGCCAGCAGCAGGCCGCTCATGCTGGCGATATTGAGCACTTCGACCAGGCGCAGTTCACCCGGCAGCCGTTCGCTACTGGCATGCTTGAGCTGGCGCTTGCCCAGCCACATCACCAACCCGGTACCGATCACCGCAGTACCGGCCACGCCAAAGAAGAAGTACAGCCAGCGCAGCCAGGGCCCGGCGAAGTTGCCCATGTGCAGGCCGGCAAAGCTGAAGGCGGTCATCATCGCCCCGCTCTCCGGCTTGCCCTGGCTCAGCAGCGCACCACTGGCACCATCGAAGGTCCAGTTGGCGCTGCGCCGATAGGCCACATGGTCGGCCGCAGACTGAGTGAAGGTGACGCGGGCATTGCTGTCGCCGGCATTGTCCACCTGGATACGGCCGATACGCGCGCCCGGTTGCAGGTCCTGCACCTTGGCATACAGGCTCGGCAACGGTACCAGCGGCGCGGCCACCTGGGCCGCCTTGGGCGCATCGTTACGGCCGAACAGGTCGTTGAAGTACTTGCCGGTGTCATTGCCGTAGCTGGCCATGATGCCGGCCGGCATCACCAGGTACATGAACAGCACCAGGCTGCTGTAGCTGATCATCAGATGGAACGGCAGCACCAGCACGCCGATGGCGTTGTGCCCGTCCAGCCAGGAGCGCTGGCCCTTGCCGGGGCGGAAGGTGAAGAACTCCTTGAAGATCTTCTTGTGGGTGATGATGCCGGTGACCAGGCCCAGCAGCATGATGAAGGCACAGAACGTCGACAGCCAGCGGCCGAAGGGGTGAGGCATCTGCAACTGGAAGTGGAAGCGGTAGAAGAACTCGCCACCGCGACTGTCGCGTGCCTCGACCGGCTGGCCGGTCTGGGTATCGAGGGTCTTGCTGGCGAAGCCGCGCGGCCCGCCATTGGGATCGCGATAGCCCACGCTCAAGGCGGCCTCGCGTGCGTTGGGCATGCGGATCAGCCAGGTGCCCGAGTGCCCGGCGTTGTCCTGCAGGTAACGCTGGGCCACCTCCAGGCTATGGATTGGGTCCAGTGCATGGCTGCGCACTTCGGGCTGCGACCAGTGGGTAATTTCTTCCTTGAAATACGACAGCGTGCCGGTGAGGAAGATGGCGAACAACAGCCAGCCGAAGATCAGTCCGGTCCAGGTGTGCAGCCAGGCCATGGCCTGGCGGAAGCCTTCTTTCATGGGGTTTTCATCCAGTAGGCCAACCCGCTGATCACCCCCAGCAGCACGCTTGGCGCCAGCACGCCCAGCCAGGCGCGCAAAGCGCTGCGGCAGGCGAAGCACCAGATGAACGCCAGCAGGTAGAAGACGAATGACAGCAGCAGGCCGGTGAGCGTGGCATCGACCTGTGGCAGTGGCGCTACCAGGGCAATACAGACGCTGGCCATGGACGCCAGCAGGTAGCCGCCCAGCAGCGCGGCCAGGCTGCGTGAGGTCACGGCCATGCGATAGCTGAGCGAGAGGCCGGCGGTTTTGCGCGTCATGGCGAAGGTCCGGGCGTTTACGGGGCTGCAATAATAATGATTTCAATTCTCATAAGCAAAGGCCGAGCGATGCGCCGCCTGTCGCCTTGAATGCAACAAGAAATTTATTTTCAAAAAGGGCTTGAATTCGTCACGCCATTGCCTGACCTTAGAGTCAAGAGACGCAGAAATACCAAGGGTCTCAAAGGCCTAGGCGCGTCTCCATGCGAGCAAGCTGAATAAGGATTGAATCATGCAAATCCAGGTCAACAGCAGCAACCATTTCGAAGGCAATGCCCGGCTCGACCAGTGGGTCCGCAGCACACTGCAGAACTCGCTGGAACGTTACGAGGACGACCTCACCCGCATCGAGGTTCACCTGCGCGACGAGAACGGCGCCAAGCCCGGACCGCATGACAAACGCTGCCAGATGGAGGCTCGCCCCAAAGGCCATCAACCGATTTCGGTGACCCACACCGCCACTTCGCTGGACCAGGCGGTCGACGGTGCCGCCGCCAAGCTCAACCACGCGCTGGAACACTTCTACGGCAAACTGCGCAGCAAGCGCGGCGCCCTGGAGCTGAGTGATCCGGACGCCTGATCGGCAATGCAAAACGCCCGGCCTGATGCCGGGCGTTTTCGTTTGTATCGATCGATGGCGCTGAACCAACCGGCGATACTTCCGGTCAACTGCTGCATCCATTCAGCGCAGAAGCAAGACCATGAGCAACCCATTCGAACGAATCAGTGCTGCATTCGCCCCCGAATACCGGGTCAACCTGAGTATTGCAAACCTCGACGGCAGCATCATGCTGACCCTTTCCGACGACGCCGGCGTGGTCGCCAAGCGCCTCATCACCCAGGCCCAGCGCAATGACCCGGTGCGCCTGCAGCGGGTAATCGACAGCATCCGCCTGGGCCTGGCCATCGAACTCAGCCAGAACCCCATGCAGGTGCTGGCCGCATTGACCCGCGATGCACGCCACGAGCCGCGCCACTTCATGGCCACCTGAGGGCTACTTGCCCTCCTCCACTTCCTTGCCGCTGGCATCCAGCGCCTTGGTCGAGGGGTAGCGGTAAGAGGCGTAGCGCACCACCAGGATCGCGAACGCCAGCAACAGGATGCCACCGCACACGTACAACAGCCCTGCGTCCGGCGCCTTGTGGTGCGAGACGTCGCCGATCAGCAGGCGGGTCAGCGCAGTGATGGCCACGTACAGCAGGAAGCGGATCGGCATGTGGTTGGTCTTGAAGTAGATACCGACCATCGCCCCCAGTTCCAGGTAGATGAACAGCAGCAGGATGTCATCGACACTGACCCCACCCTTGCCGAGCATGTCCATGAACGTCATCACCGCCGCATAGGCGGTGATCGCGCCGATGCCGAACAGTGCCAGGTAATGGAATGCCTCGACGCACAGGTTGCCCAGCGAGTCGGCCGAGCCGTGCAGGCCCTTGCGCAGCTTTTCTGCCCATTTGATGTTCACGATGTTCCATTCCCCGATACGTCTTGAAGGATGATGCGTCACCGCTGTGACGCTTGTGCCATGCAGTTAAAGGGCCAGGCCCCTGCCTTGGAAGGCGACCGATTGCCGCAAGGCACCTTGAGGCGTGGCAAGTTGCCAGAAACACGGCCCTGTGCTGGGAAAAATCAGATTTAACCCCTTCCTTGTAGGGCATTTCCCAAAGATACTCCCTGCCATTGTGGTGTTCGGGGATGAGCACTAGTCTCGGATCGTCGCTGCCAAACAGCGACCGGCTTTGACAGGCCGCCCTGAACTAACCACATGGCTTTGCCTTTATGGCAGCTGTCATGGGGCACCTCGTGTGCGCCGGCTTTTGGTTCTGTTCACCGGTCTGTCAACCCATGCACAGCTGCCGCCTTCCTGTTTGACAGCAGGAGGTGGTGGCCCAAACTTGAACAGGCCTTCATCATGCTGAAAGTAGTCCCCGATCCACCCCACACCCCCCATTCCCTTGAAGACACCCTGATCCAGGCTACGGACTATGCGTTGTGCGCAGCCACCGTGGTGCATCAGGCCTTGTTGCTTCAGCCCAAGTCGCCAGCATCGATTTTGATGATGGCCTCAATGCATGAGCTGGAGACGTTGCGGGCTTTGCTTGAGTCGGCACTAGTTCAGGTGCAGATGCCCGCTGAGCCTCGGACTTTGCACTGAGGTTTGAGTGTTGCGTTGTCTGGGCTGGCCTCTTCGCGGGTAAACCCGCTCCCACAGGATCTCCACAGGCCCTGAGGTAGATGCAGTACCTGTGGGAGCGGGTTCACCCGCGAAAGGGCCCGTCCAGGCAGTCGAGAATTTTCAGGGGATTCAAAAATGACCACAGAAGACACCCAATTCACCGTCGGCAAAACCACCTTCTTCCAAGGTGAAAACGGCACCCACCCACTCTTCCGCATCGAGCCAGGCATCCCTTGCCGGGACGCCCGCGAGCAGTCCTCAGAGCTGATGGGCTATGTACGCGAACTGACCATCACCGGCCTGATGGACGAGAAACCGATGATGATCTGGGCTGCGCACTACTTGAGCGCGATGGCCAAGGCGCTGATGGATGATGCTGAGTTGGGCATGAAGCAGTAAGCCCTTTGCGCCACGCTACAATTTCTGCTTGCGAACCAATCAACATTGCCATTACTGTATATGGATACAGTATAAACCCAGCAAAAGGCATAGAGGTGATGAATGGCCGTCGAAGTGGTGTACCGCAGCAGCCGCGACCCGGAGCGCTTGTTCATGGATAAGGCCGAAGCAGACCGTCACGACAAGATGCTCGAACTGGCCGAGCGCCTGGCCGAAGTACTGCACAAGGCAGTGCCCTCGCTGACCGAGCAGCAGGTCGAGGAAGCCGGTATCTACATGGCCAGGAACCGCGATGTATTCGCCCGGGCGTTCAAGAGCCAGCCGGATGCGTTGGCCGAGTTGCTCGAAGCGCCAGCGGCCGAGTAATTGCCTGCACTGGCCGCTCCAGCAGGTACGGCACAAGCGCTGGGCTGGAGGTATTCCTGTGGGAGCGGCTTTA
>NZ_JAMBDI010000011.1:169485-196022 GCF_036858055.1 Pseudomonas sp. SF2
CCGCTCCCACAGAGTCCCTGCTAATTCAATGAGTTATGTGCAACTCCATGAGAGCGGGCGTGCCCGCGAAGAGGCCAGCAAAGCCGATATCAACCTTCAGCCGTAGAGCAACCGCTCCGCCAGCATCTGCGCCACCCGTGCCGGCGAGCGCTTCTCTGCCTGCGCATGGCCAAACACTTCGGTCAGCCGCGAAGGTATCCGCGCCAGGTGCGCAGTGATGGTGCCCAGGTCTTCGCCACGATGCTTGAGCGCCACATAGATCAACCCACCGGCATTGATCACGTAGTCGGGTGCATACAGTATCCCGCGCGACTCCAGCTGGTCGGCTACCTGCAAGGTGGTCAACTGGTTGTTCGCCGCCCCCGCCACTGCCGCGCAACGCAACTGCATCACGCTCTGCCCGTTCAACACCGGCCCCACGCCGCAAGGGGCAAAGATGTCGCAAGGGGTGCTGATCAACGCATCGTTGGTCACCGGATGGGCATTGAACTGCTCCACCGCCAGCCGCACCCGCCCAGGGTCCAGATCACTCACCAGCAGGTCCGCACCCGCCGCATGCAGTTGCTCCGCCAGCGCATAACCGACATTGCCCAGCCCTTGCACCGCCACCCGCAGCCCTTGCAGGTCATCACTGCCAAGGCGGAACGAAGTGGTCGCACGAATGCCGGCAAAAACCCCCATCGCCGCATGCGGTGAGGGGTCACCCGAGGCCGTGGTGCTGGTCACATGCGGAGTACTCTGGGCAATGCAGTCCATGTCCAGGGTCGAGGTGCCACTGTCCACGGCGATGATGAAGCGCCCTTGCAAGGTGTCGATGAAGCGGCCAAAGGCCTCGAACAGCGCAGCACGGTTTTCCACATGCGGGTTGCGCATGATCACCGCCTTGCCGCCCCCCAGTGGCAGGCCGGCCAGCGCCGCCTTGTAGCTCATGCCCTGGGCCAGGCGAATGGCGTCGGTCATGGCGCTTTCATCATCGGCGTAAGGCAGGTAGCGGCAGCCGCCCATGGCCGGCCCCAGCTGCTCGCTGTGGATCACCACCACGGCCTTCAGGCCGGTGGGCGGGTGGGTGAACAAGTGCAACGACTGGGTACGGGTGCTTTGCATCAGCGCGAACATCGACAGGCTCCCCTACGAGGTGCTCCTTCCAGTATAGGCACGGCCCTTGGGCTGGCGCCGCCGCCGGACCACTGGACGAAACCGCGCGCCGCGGCTAATACTCAAGCGTGTGTGGAGAAGCCCCATGAAGCCACGTCAAGCCTGCCTGGCCTGCCTGGAACGCGAGCCCGTCGCCCTGCTGGAAGCCGCATTGTGGATTGCCGCCGAGCACGACCCCAGCGTCGAGCCCGCGGCCAGCCTTGCCAAGCTGCATGACCTGCAGCGCGAGATCAGCGCCAACCTGCCGATGCTGCCGCTGTGCGAACTGGCCCAGCCACTGCTGCGCCAACTCACGGCCCTGGGCTTCCAGCAGGATGAATACCACCCGCTGCGCCCGCATGCCGCGATGATGGACAAGGTGCTGCAGCGCCGCCGTGGCCAACCGCTGACCCTGGCCATCCTCGCCCTGGAACTGGCCTGGCGCCTCTCCATCCCCCTTGAGGGCGTCGGCTTCCCCGGCCATTTCCTGCTGCGCGTACCAGGTGCCGATCACCTGCTCGACCCCTGTGGTGGCCGGCGCCTGTACCCTAACGATTGCCGTGAGCTGCTGGCGCGCCAGTTCGGCCCGCAGGTAGCGCTGACTGCCGAGCACATGCGCAGCGCCAGCCCGCAGCAGATGCTGCAACGCCTTTCGCGCAACCTGCGCCACTTGCACATGAGCAACGACGACCACCTGGCGGCGCTGATCGATGCCGAGCGAGTCATGCAACTGGGGCCGGTACAGGTCAGCGACTACGTGACCCGTGCCTCGCTCTACCAGCACCTGGATTGCCCGCAGGCCGAGCGCTTCGACCTGGAGCATGCGTTACTGCTGACGGAAGACCCGGTCCAGCGCCTGAAGCTGTCCGAACGTATCGGTAAGCTTCCGGCGGCGAACCGTTCCATTCACTGAGCCGGGCTGTCCGGCTGCTGTGCGGGGTGGGCCTGGGCGAACGCCGGGTGACCGGCCGCCAGGGCGGCAACCCGCAGGATGCGCGGGAAGCTGTCGAGGTCGATGTTGAAGCGTTCGGCCGCGTACAACTGCGGGATCAGGTAGACATCCGCCAGGCCCGGCTCATCACCGAAGCAGAAGCCGTGATCGCCAATCAGTTGCTCCACTGCCGCCAGCCCCTGGCTGATCCAGTGGCCGATCCACTGGTTGACCTGGCTCTCGTCCTGGCCGGCCTGACGCAGCCGGTTGAGCACGCTGACGTTGTGCAATGGATGGATGTCGCAGCCGATGATCGCCGCCACGCCCCGCACCTTGGCGCGCGCCTCGGCCGTGGCAGGCAGCAGCGCGGGCTGTGGATAAACCTCTTCCAGGTACTCGATGATTGCCGGCGACTGCACCAGCAGCTCACCGCCGTCAGTGCGCAAGGCCGGCACGCGGCCCTGCGGGTTGACGGCGACATAGCCTGCACCACGCTGCTCACCCTGCAGCAGGTTGACCGGCAGGGACTGGTAGGCCAGCCCCTTCAGTGCCAGGGCAATGCGCACCCGGTAGGACGAGGTGGAACGGTAATAGGTGTACAGCTCCATGCCCCTGCCTCCTCAGTTGGCCGCGATGACCGTGCCACGGCATTCGCCGAAGCCGATGCTGACCACACCATCACGCGCACAGCGGGCACGCAGGATGATCTCGTCGCCGTCTTCGAGGAACTTGCGCACCTCGCCGCTGGCCAGCTCCACCGGGTGCTTGCCGCCTTCGGTGATCTCCAGCAGGCTGCCGAACGAACCTGGCGTGGCGCCCGACAGCGTGCCCGAACCGAACAGGTCGCCCGGTTGCAGCTGGCAGCCGTTGACGCTGTGGTGCGCGACCAACTGCGCCACGGTCCAGTACATGCTGCGGGTGTTGCTCAAGGTCAGGCGGTGCGGGGCAAGGCCCTGCTCGCGCATGCGCTCGGTCAGCAGCAGCACCTCCAGCTCGATATCGTATGCACCGGCGGCCTGGTCGCGCTTGTCCAGCAGATACGACAGTGGCTGCGGGTCGCCTTCCGGGCGTGCCGGCTGGGCACAGCGGAACGGCTCCAGCGCTTCGGCGGTGACCACCCAGGGCGAGACGGTGGTGATGAAACTCTTGGACAGGAACGGGCCCAGCGGCTGGTATTCCCAGGCCTGGATATCGCGCGCCGACCAGTCGTTGAGCAGGCACAGGCCGGCCACGTGCTCGGCGGCATCGCCTACCGGAATCGCCTGGCCCATGTCATTGCCCTGACCGATCCAGATGCCCAGTTCCAGTTCATAGTCCAGGCGCGCGCAGGGCCCGAAGCTCGGCTCGGTGTGCCCGGCCGGCAGGGTCTGGCCCTTGGGCCGGCGTACATCGGTGCCGGACGGGCGAATGGTCGAGGCACGGCCGTGATAACCGATCGGCACGTACTTGTAGTTGGGCAGCAGCGGGTTGTCGGGGCGGAACAGCTTGCCCACGTTCTTGGCGTGCTCGATGCCCACGTAGAAGTCGGTGTAGTCACCGATCTGCGCCGGTACATGCAGCTGGCAAGCGCTGGCCGGATACAGTGCAGCCTGCAGCGCCGCCTGGTGTTCGCTGTGCTCGCCCAGCAGCACCAGCAGGCGCTCGCGCAGGGCAACGCGGGCACCGCGGCCGAGGGCGAAGAATGCGTTCAACGCCCCACCACGGGTGGCCTCGACGGCGGCCTTGGCGGCACCGTCGAACAGGCCGGCGGCCAGCACCGCCTCCAGGTCGAGGATCGCGTCGCCGATGGCCACGCCACAGCGCCTGGCTTCACCCGGCCGGCTGAAGATGCCCAACGGCAGGTTCTGCAGCGGGAAGTCGCTGTGCCCGTTGGCGTGCTCGACCCAGCTACGGGCAATGGCGGTCTGGTTCATGGTTATCTCCGGTTCGGGTTGAAGGTGCTCGGCAAGGTGGCCCAGCAACTATCGTAGTCGGCCTGCAACTGCGGGCATTCAAGGGCTTGCAGGCTCGGGCGCAGCACTTGGCTGGTCTCGAACATGAAGGCCATGGTGTTGTCGATCTTGTGCGGCGCCAGGTCGGCGGCAATAGCCTTTTCGCAGGTTTCGGCGTCGGGGCCATGGGCGCTCATCACCCCGTGCAGCGAGGCACCGCCCGGCACGAAGCCCTCGGCCTTGGCGTCGTAGGCACCGTTGATCAGGCCCATGAACTCGTTCATCAGGTTGCGGTGGAACCATGGTGGACGGAAGGTGTTTTCGGCCACCATCCAGCGTGGCGGGAAGATCACGAAGTCCATGTTGGCCAGGCCATGCACGCTGGTCGGCGAGGTCAGCACGGTGAAGATCGACGGGTCCGGGTGGTCGAAGCTGACCGTGCCGATGGTGTTGAAGCGGCGCAGGTCGTACTTGTACGGCACGTTGCTGCCGTGCCAGGCGACCACGTCCAGTGGCGAGTGCTGCAGTTCGCAGGCCCAGTGTTCGCCAAGAAACTTCTGCACCAGTTGCACCGGGCCATCGGCCTCTTCGTAGTGCGCCACCGGGGTGAGGAAGTCGCGCGGGTTGGCCAGACCGTTGCTGCCGATCGGGCCCAGGTCCGGGATGCGTAGCGGCGCGCCGTGGTTTTCGGCAATGTAGCCACGGGCCTGGCCGTCGAGCAGTTCGACGCGGAACTTCATGCCACGCGGGATCACCGCAATTTCCAGCGGCTCGACCTCCATCACCCCCAGTTCGGTGGCGATGCGCAGGCGGCCCTGTTCCGGCACCAGCAGCAGTTCACCGTCGGCGTTGAAGAACACCCGTTCCATTGAGCGGTTGGCGCGGTAGATGTAGATGCTAACGCCGGCCGGTTTTTGCGCGGCGGCGTTGGCCACCATGGGCAGCCAGCCTTCGATGAAGTCGGTAGGCTCGGCGGGGATCGGCTGAGGGTTCCAGCGCAGGCGGTTGGGGGTGATGGCCCCAAGCGGGCCGGTCAGCGGCTGGCGCGCCAGGCGCTCGAAACGCGGGTGCAAGGCAGACGGGCGAATACGGTACAGCCAGGTGCGGCGCAGCTCGCTGCGGGTCATGGTGAACGCCGTGCCCGAGAGCAACTCGGCATACAGCCCATAGGGCGCCTTCTGCGGCGAATTCTGCCCGACCGGCAAGGCCCCCGGCAGCGCTTCGCTGGCAAACTCGTTGCCGAAGCCGCTGAGGTAGTGAAGGTCGGGTGACGTATCGCGATTCATCGATGCCTCCGGGCTCTGGCCGAGCCGTTGCTGGCAGCTGGCTGCTGGCCCGGGGCGGGGTGGCAGCGCGTCTGCATTGTTTTTATCGTAATCAGATTACGAATAACGTAATTTGCTACGGACAATGCGTCAAGCTATAAAGGCGCGACTCGAAGAATCCGGAAGAAGATGTCCATGGCCAAAGCCAGCTCCCCCGCCGACAACGGCAAGCAGAAAGTCCGCTCGGCGGAGGTCGGCACCGACATCCTCAAGGCCCTTGCCGAGCTCTCTCCGTCCACCTCCCTGTCGCGCCTGGCAGAACATGTGCAGATGCCGGCGAGCAAGGTGCACCGTTACCTGCAGGCATTGATCGCCAGCGGTTTTGCCGAGCAGGATGCGGCCACCAACCATTACGGCCTGGGGCGCGAGGCACTGCGGGTAGGGCTGGCGGCGCTGGGCAGCATCGATGTGCTGAAGATTGCCGCGCTGCCATTGTCGCAACTGCGCGATGAACTGAACGAAAGCTGCTTCGTTGCCGTATGGGGCAACCAGGGCGCGACAGTGGTCAGCATCGAGCCGGCAGTGCGCGCGGTCACCGTGGTAACGCAGATCGGCTCGGTACTGCCGCTGCTCACGTCGTCTACCGGGCTGGTGTTCGCCGCCTACCTGCCCGAGCGCGAGACCGTGGAGTTGCGTGACCGGGAACTGGCCGCCCTGCAGCACAGCGCCGCCGACTACCAGGCGGTACTGGCGGGCATTCGTGAACGTGGCCTGCACCATGTACACGGGCTGTTGATGCCGGGCGTGGATGCGCTGTCGGCACCGGTGTTCAATGCCATGGGGCAGATCGCTGCGGTGATGACCGTGGTCGGGCCTACGTCGATCTTCCATGCCGACGAGCATGGCCCGGCGGCGCAACGGCTGCTGGCGGCAGCGCGGGAAACCAGCTGGCGCATGGGCTATTCGCCCGCAGGTTGAGCGCCTGCGGCACTATTGCCCGATACGTAAAGGTGAATGTCATAAGCGGCTATTTTTCCTACAGGATCAGGCGCTTATTCTTAACTCACTGGCCGGCATGAAGGGCTCTCCCCCCCGCCTTTCAGGCCTGCGAGGTTCACCGACGTAGATTTTGAAGCTCCTTGATCTGACGTCTCGATTGGCCGCTGCGGCTTGCAGCGGCCTTTTTTATCTGCCCTGAAAAATTCTTCGCCCGTGCTGGCCTCTTCGCGGGTAAACCCGCTCCCACAGAGATATCACTACCCCAGAGGCTTGTGGTGTACCTGTGGGAGCGGGTTTACCCGCGAAGAGGCCAGCACAGGTAGTACAAAGCTCAGCCCAGCGGATACTTCTGCAAGTTCGCCATCATCTGCTGCAACGCCTGCAAGCTGTCCTGAGGGTGCACCGCCCCGTCGAAGTCGCCAATCCGTGCCCAGTTCTCCGCCACCTGCTCCGGGGTAAAGCCTTCACGCGGATCGAAGCCTACCCCCAAGCTGCGCTCCCACCGCACCTTGCCCACCCAGCCGCCGCCCACTTCGAACAGCTCACCGCTGCCCTGGCACTGTTCGCTGCCCAGGTACACCACCAGTGGGCTGACCAGCTCAGGCTTGAGCCGCTCGAACACCTGGGGCGGGATCAGCCCTTCGGTCATGCGGGTGCCACCCGTGGGAGCGATGGCATTGACCAGGATGCCATGCTTGCGCCCTTCGATTGCCAAAGTACGCGTCAGCCCATACAGGCCCAGCTTGGCCATGCCGTAGTTGGCCTGGCCGAAGTTGCCGTAGATGCCGGACGTGGAAGCGGTGAAGATCACCCGCCCCCAGTTCTGCTCGCGCATGTGCGGCCAGGCGGCGCGGGTGACCTTGTAAGCCCCCTCGACATGCACCTGGTAGACCTGCTCCCAGTCGCTGTCCTCCATCTTGTGGAAGGTCTTGTCACGCAGGATGCCGGCATTGTTCACCAGCACATCGACCCGGCCGAAGCTGTCCAGGGCCTGCTCGACAATACGCGCGCCGTGGCTGACCGAATCATGGTTGGCAATGGCATGGCCACCGGCTGCACGAATCTCCTCTACCACCCGGTCGGCGGCGGAGGCGCTGGCACCTTCACCATGGGTGGAGCCGCCGAGGTCGTTGACCACTACCCGGGCGCCACGCGCAGCAAACAGCAGCGCATGGGCGCGGCCCAGGCCGCCGCCGGCTCCGGTGACGATCACCACGCGATCTTGCAGACGGACAGGCTCGCTCATGCTCATGGCTCCAGGCAGATTCAGGTCAGCCGAGTGTCCGCCGCCAGCGGCGGGTGAACAATCAAGCTCACGCAGGCTGAATGCCTGGCAATAACGCAGCGCGATGGTTATGGGGCCGGCTTGCCGGCGATGAGGCCCTGTCAGTACCACGCCACTTTCTGCTGGTGATAGCTCGGCGGTTGTTCACGAAAGGCCAGGTAATGGCGCAGCACCTGCACCGGCGCTTCGGTATGCGGGTAATGGCCGATGCCCTGCAACTGTACGGTGTCCGGCTCCGGCACCAGTTGCCGGTAGCGCTCCACCATGTGCGCGCCGGACAGCGGGTCGACCATGCCATTGATGAAGCGCAGCGGCACGCCTTCATGCTGCATCGCGCCAACCCAGCGGTCGCGGTGCAACCTGCGCTCCGGCACGTATCCCACCAGCTTGTGCAGGATGCGCGTGCCACGGTTGGCGGTGATCAGGCTCCAGAAGTCATCCAGCACGCTTTCACTGGGGTGGGAGCAAGGGCCGTAGACCTGGGTCACGTTGCGCACCAGGTCGTCGCGCCCGAACGAGCGCCCTACCAGCCAGCCCAGGCGGCTGAGCAGCAGCTTCTGGATCAGCAGCATGCGGCAGCTTTCGGGGAACAGCCCGCTGTTGAGGAACGCGCAGCTGGCAATACTGGCGCGCTGTTCATGATGCCGCGCCAGCAGTTCCTGGGCCACACTGCCGCCGTAATCGTGGGCCAGCAGATGCACCGGCTGGTCGACCCTAAGCTCGGCGAGCAAGGCCTGCTGCAAGTCGGCCTGCTCCATCAGGCTGTAGACGTGATCGACCGGTTTGGCCGAATCGCCAAAGCCAAGCATGTCGCAGGCGATAACCCGGAAGCGCTGGGCCAGAGGCCCCCACAGGTAGTGCCAATCCCAACTGGCGGTGGGGAAACCGTGCAACAGAAGCAGGGGCTCTCCTTGCCCTGCGGTCCAGTAGCGGATGCTCTGGCCCCGGAAATCGAAACTCTGTCCCCGGGTACGCCAGACGCACAATGGAATTTCGGCCATAGGCATCAGAACGGTCCCGGTGAAGTGGTGTTGGCGGAATAGAGCAAGGCTGCGGTCATTGCATGTCACCTCGGCACTTACATGTGCTCTCTATGTCGAGGCTGAGTCTAGCCAGCAGCCCATGGGCTGGAACTTGCGTTGCCAGCCAGCTTGATGACTTGGCGAGTCAGTGGCACGAACGGTCAGAGCAGCATGGCCAGCAGCGGTGCCGCGAACAGGTTGAGCAGCCCGGTCAGGACCATGACCAGGCCGGCCACCGAGCCTTCCTCGCGGCCCACCTCCTGTGCCCGGCTGACCCCGGCGCCATGGGCGCCGACACCAAACAGCGCGCCCCGTGCCAGCGGCGTGCGCAACGGCAACCAGCGCAGCAGCACGCCGCCGAACATGGCACCCAGCACACCAGTGAACATCACGAACACCGCCGTCAGTTCCGGTACGCCACCCAGGTCATGGGCCAATGGCATGGCAAAGGGCGTGGTGATCGAACGCGGCACCAGCGACAGGCTGGTCGCACTGTCCAGCGCCAACATATGAGCCAACCCCCAGGAACTGGCGATCGAAGCACTGCTGCCAGCGACCATGCCCACCATCAGTGCCGGCCAGTGGCGCGCCAGCATGGCCCGTTGCTGCCAGATCGGCACCGCGAAGGCCACGGTCACCGGGCCAAGCACACTCATCAGCCAGTGGGTGTTGCGGGCGTACTCGGCATAGGCGGTGTGCAGCGGCACGGCCACCGCCAGCAACAGTACCGGCACGAGGATCAGCGGCGACAGCAGGTAGCGCCCGCTGCGCCGGTACAACCAGCGGCTGCCCAGGTAGGCCAGCAAGGTCAGGGCCAGCCAGAACAGCGGCATGGGTTCAAGGCTCATGGCGCAACCTCCAGCGGCACACCAGTTCCACGGTCAACGCGGTCACCACCATTACCATCAGGGTGCTCACGGCGATCACCAGCAAGATGCGCCAGCCCTCGGCACGGATCAGGGCGCCGTAATCGAGCAGGCTCATCAGCGCCGGGATGAAGAACAACAGCATCTCAGCCATCAGCCAGCCGGCGCCCAGTTGCAGCATGGCCGGCTTGAGCACACCCGAGGCGAACAGCAACAGCAGCAGTGCCAGGCCCATCACGCCGCCGGGAATCGGCCAGCCCAGCCAGGTGGCAAGCTGGCCGCCGAGCAGGAACAGGGCACAGAGGATCGCCAGCTCGACAAGCAGGCGCAGGGCTTTTTTCAATAACGCAGGTTTCATGGGGGGATCCTCGACAGGCCCTCATTTTAAGATTCGGCTGCCTAGGCCAGAAGCGAATTGTTAGACTGAACACCATTCCAGAATGGAATTGCGATCATGGAATTCAAACAGCTGCGCAGCTTTATCGAAGTGGTCCACCGCGGCGGTTTCACCCAGGCGGCGCAGACCCTGCACATCAGCCAGTCGGCAGTGAGCAAACAGGTGGCCCAGCTGGAGCAAGATGTGGGCCAGCCGCTGCTGGAGCGCCAGGCCTCGCAGCTACACCTGACCGCTGCCGGACGCATTGTGCTGGAGCGAGGCGAAGCCTTGCTGCGCCAACGTCAGGCGCTGCTCAGCGAACTGGACGACCTCAGCCAGATGGGCCGCGGCGAACTGCGCCTGGGCTTGCCGATGCTGGGCAGCGACGCACTGTTTGCCGGGTTGTTCGCCGAGTATCGGCGGCGTCACCCGAACATCGCGATCCAGTTGCTCGAAGGCGGCAGCCGCAACATCGAACAGGCGGTCAGGAGTGGCGAACTGGAACTGGGTGGTAGCCTGACGCCCAGTGACGAGGCGTTCGACTACCAGCCGTTCTGCAACGAACCGCTGGACGCCCTGCTGCCGGTCGGCCACGCGCTGGCGGGCGAGGACAGGGTGGACCTGCAGCAGCTGGCCGATACCCCGTTCCTGCTTTACCAGCGCAGCTTCGTGCTCAATGACCGATTGCTGAAGGCGTGCCAGCAGCAGGGTTTCACCCCGAAAGAAGGCGGGCGCAGTGGCCAGGCGGACTTCCTCGCGGCGCTGGTGGCGGCGGGCCAGGGCGTGGTGTTGCTGCCCCGTGTGGTGGCGAAAGCGCTGGAACGCCCCGGGGTGGTGCGTTTGCCGCTGCGCTCGCCAGAGGATTTGCGTTGGGATATCGCGTTCATCTGGCGGCGTGGGGCGTACCTGTCACGGGCGGCGCAGGCGTGGTTGGCGTTGGTGAACGAGTGGCCGGTGCTCGACAGCAAGGAATGAGTTGCCCTTGCTGGCCTCTTCGCGGGTAAAACCGCTCCCACAGAAACACCACAGCCGCTGAAATCTGTGCAGTACCTGTGGGAGCGGGTTCACCCGCGAAGCGGCCGGTACAGGCGAAAAATAACCGTCAGGCTTTAAGTGTACTCACCAACTCAGCCAACCAAGGCTCTGCATCCGCCTCCGGGGTCACCGTCTCGCTGGCATCCAGGCGCAGCATCGGTTGCACTTCCCGCACGCCCAGTTCGGCGAACAGCTCGCGCATCTGCTCGCCACCACCACAATAGGTATCGCCATAGCTGGAGTCGCCCAGCGCAATCACCGCACCCGGCAGGCCACGCCAGGCCGCGGGCAGGGTATCGCGAATGCTGCTGTACAACGGCATGAGGTTGTCCGGCAGCTCGCCCATGCCTGTGGTCGAGGTCACAGCCAGCAAGGCATCGGGGGCAAAACCTTCAAGGTCCTGCAAGGTAGCGCGCGCCGCATGCCAGGCCTCCAGGCCCGCAGCCTTGAGCAGCGTTTCAGCGTGACGGGCGACTTCTTCGGCGGTGCCGTAGACCGATCCGGAAATAATGGCGACTTTCATCGGGTAGAGGATTCCGAAACTGAGTGAAAACGTAGGATACTAGCATCCGGCGCTGGCAAAAGGCCGCCTCTACCAAAGTCACCATCCTCAGCCTGCTTCGCACCCTTGTTTACTCAATGGCCCGAACATGATCAACGCGCAACTGCTGCAATCCATGGTCGATGCGTCCAATGACGGCATCGTGGTCGCCGAACAGGAAGGCGACGACACCATCCTCATCTACGTGAACGCCGCCTTCGAACGCCTGACCGGCTACAGCCGTGACGAAATCCTCTACCAGGATTGCCGCTTCCTGCAGGCCGACGACCGTGACCAGCTTGGCCGCGCCCGCATCCGCAAGGCCCTGGCCGAAGGCCGCCCGTGCCGCGAAGTGCTGCGCAACTACCGAAAGGATGGCAGCGCCTTCTGGAACGAGCTGTCGATCACCCCGGTAAGGCACGACGCTGAACAGCGCACCTACTTCATCGGTATCCAGAAAGACGTCACTCGCCAGGTCGAACTGGAGCGGGAACTGGCCGAACTGCGCGTTCGTCCGAAACCCGACGAACGCGCCTGAACCAAGTACGTCACGCACGGTCAATTCCGTTGAAGAAATCGCCACCACCGAGTTCGATCATGCAAGCAGAAGCGCTCCTGACCCAGGACGAACTGGATTTCATACAGAACATGCAGCATTCGCCACAGTTGAACCTGGCTGACCCCATGTCGAGCCTGCTGGTCAATGGCGACCGCCGCATTCAGAGCTTGCTCACCCGCCTGGTGGCCAACGAGCAGGTAACCTTGCAGGCCCAGTTCAACAACCAGCAGATCAGCTTCCCGCTGCAACTGGTGGAGGACGAGTTCCACGCCCTGCACCTGCAACTGGGCTCACCGGAAATCTACGAGGACGGCCCCATGCTGCGCCCCTGGCGCCTGTCGATGGAGCAGCCGAGTGCACTGCTCGATACCCATGGGCAGGAAAGCGGCCTGTGGGTTCGCGATATCTCGTTCAAGGGTACATTGCTGGAAGTCCGTGGCCTGCCAGCGGCACCAGCCCGCTTCGAACTGCGCTTTGCCCCTGGCGGCATCCCTCCCATCGAACTGCATGGCGTGCTGGGCCGGCGCATCGGCCAGGACCTGGCCGCCTACGACCTTAGCCAAAGCCCCACCGAAGAGATCGAACGCCTGCGCGACTATATCCTCCAGGCCCATCGCCGCGCCCACCCCGAGCTTCACACTCAGGTATCGAGCTGACCGGCCAGAAACTGCCGCAAACGCTGGCGCATCACGCCGCCCTGCGCGCCCAGGCAGGCGATCGGGCTGCCAGCCAGGCTGTCCTGTGCCAGTTCCGCCGCTTCACCCGCCAGTAACAACGGGCACTCCAGCCCTGCCACCAGGCGCGTCAGGCGCCGGGTGAGTTCCATCGTGGGCGACTGGTGGGAAAACAGCACCAGGGCATCCGGCTTCAAGCGCTCGCAGACCAGTGCCAGTTCCGCCAGCGGCTGCCCGCTCGCCAGTGGCGTCACGCCAACTTCATCGCTGCCCAGAGTCAGGCTGGTCACCAGCAATTCCAGCTCGTGGCACTGCCCCGGCAACGGCGCCAGCAGCACCCTGCGGCTGCGCGGTGCACGGGCAAGTTGCAAGCGGGCTAACACCCGGCCACGCAGGAACTGATCGAGGAACAACCACTCGCTGACCTGCCCGTAGCCACCTTTCCCGACCGCCAGGTCATGCCATACCGGCATGAACACTTCGCTGAATACCTGGTCCAGGGTGCAGGCGGCAAACACCTCGTCGAACAGGCGGTCCAGGCCGGCCACGTCAAAACATTGCAGCGCCTGGCGAATCTGCTGCTGCCAGCGCACCCAGGTGTCCGTCGCGCCACCTGCCTGCCCGGCCAGGGCATGGCCGCGCGCGAGGATGCTGGCGACCTTGCTCACCGCCACACCACGCTCCAGCCAGCCAAGGATGCGGCGGATGTCATCGATGTCGGCCTGGGAATACAGGCGGTGGCCACTGTCGGTGCGAGTTGGCTGGATCAGGCCATGGCGGCGCTCCCAGGCACGCAAGGTCACGGCGTTGACGCCGGTCAGGCGGGAAACTTCACGGATCGGAAACAGGTCCTGCTGCGCGAGGCCCGCATCGATTACCGGACTACGTCCCTGTTCGTTCATCTGCACGGGGTACCCTGTGTGCGCAAGTTGAACACCTAGTTTACTACGACAATACCAGACGCTGGGCCGCGACCGTTTGCCAGCTGACAGTTACCGAGCATCGCACATGGGCGATAATCCGCGCCCGATTCTTGCATGTATGCCTGCGTCGCCCAACACCCCGGGCCACGCAGCCAAAGGGGCCGGTTACCCGCCAGCCCCGTTGCCAGGAGATACACGATGTCTACCCCACCCGTCACCCTGATGGTGTCGCGCCGCGCCGCCCATGGCCGCTACCAGGACCTGCTGGCCTGGCTGCATGAAGGCGAACAGCTGGCCACCGACTTCCCCGGCTACCTTGGCTCGGGCATCCTCGCGCCACCCCGCGATAGCGACGAGTTCCAGATCATCTTCCGCTTCAGCGACGAACCGACCCTGCATGCCTGGGAGCATTCCGCCTCGCGCCGAGCCTGGTTGCAACGCGGCAACGGCCTGTTCGAACGCCCCAAAGAGGCGCGCGTGAGCGGCATCGACGACTGGTTTGGCACCAATATGGTGCAAAAACCGCCGCGTTGGAAGCAGGCCGTGGCCATCTGGCTGGCCTTCTTCCCGGTTTCACTGGTGTTCAACCTGGTGTTCGGCCACTGGCTGGCAGCACTGGACCTGGTGCCTCGGGTACTGCTCAGCACCCTGGGCCTGACACCGGTGATGGTCTACCTGTTCATCCCCCTGTCCACCCGCCTGCTGGCCGGCTGGCTGCATGCCTCCCCGGCCACTGCTGGCGCCCTGCGCAGCCGCTGAGGCCAGGCCGTACACGCGGTAGACAGTTCGGGTATGCTGGGCGGCAACCAAAGGACAGACAAGTTGACCGCCCCGAACATGAACAGCCCCATTCTCGTTACCGGAGCCAGCCAGCGCGTCGGGCTGGCCCTGGCCCTTGAACTGGCACAGGCCGGCCATACGGTGGTCAGTGCCAGCCGCAGCGTCCAGCCACAGGCGGCCCACCCGAACATCGTGCAGTTCCAGGCCGACCTGTGCCAGGCGGCCGACCGCCAGGCCCTGATCGACTACCTGCACAACCATTACGACGGCCTGCGCGCCATCATCCACAACGCCTCGCTGTGGCTCGACGATGGCCTCGACAACCTCGAGACCATGTTCCGCCTGCACGTCGAAGCGCCCTACCACCTCAACCTGGCCCTGGGCGACCTGCTGGCCAAGGTGGAAAAGGCCGACATCATCCACATTTGCGACGAAACCTCATCGCGCGGCAGCAAAAGCCACATCGGCTATGCCGCGACCAAGGCCGCGTTGCAGAACATGGTGCTGTCGTTCGCCGAAAAATATGCGCCCAAGGTGCATGTGAACGGTATCCTGCCCGGGCTGCTGATCCTCAAGGAAGGGGGTGACGAAGCCTACCGCCAGCAAACCCTGAAAAAGGCCCTGCTGGAGTTCGAACCCGGCGCCGGCCCGCTGATCGAAACGGTCAAGTACCTGCTCGCCAGCCAGTACAGCACCGGCAGCCAGGTGGTCATCAACGGTGGCCGCCACCTGAAGAACCGCATGACCTGAGAGAAGCCCATGACCCCACAGCAACAGCTCGAACTCGAGGCCGCCGCGTTCCGGCGCCTGGTCGAACACCTGCAAAAGCGCACCGACGTGCAGAATATCGACCTGATGAACCTGTCCGGCTTCTGCCGCAACTGCCTGTCCAAGTGGTACAAGGCCGCGGCTGACGAGCGCCAGCTCGACCTGAGCCTGGATGACGCCCGCGAAGCGGTGTACGGCATGCCCTACGCCGAGTGGAAAGCCCAATACCAGAAAGAAGCCAGCGCCGACCAACAGGCGGCGTTCGAAAAAGGAAAACCCCGTGACTGACCTGAACACCCTGCGCGCCAGCCTGGCCAGCGGCCAACACGTGTTTGCCGACACCCTGGCGTTCATTGCCGACAACTACAACTACCAGCCTCAGGCCTTCGACAATGGCGGCGTGGCGAATGCGGCCGGGCAGAACGAAGGTTCCTGCAAGACCCTGGGGCTGGCGCTGCTGGAAGGGCTGAGTGACCAGGAAGCACTGCTGGCCTTTGGCGAACACTACCGTGACGTGGTGGCCACGCCCGAGGGCAGCGACCATGGCAATATCCGCGCGCTGATCAAGCATGGGCTGGCGGGCGTCAAGTTTGCCGAGCTGCCGCTTGCGCGCAAGGCTTGAGATAGCCGGGGCCGCTTTGCGGCCCCAGATTTTCCACCCCACCATCAATCCATGATGGTTCCCGGCACCCCACCCGCCAACCCACCCTGCTGCAACCACTGCAAGGCCACCGGCCACAGGCTTTCGCGAAACCGGTCATGGAAAAACGCGAAATGGCCAATTTCATCGACCGAGATATCCACAGGCGCAATGCGCAGGTGCTGGCGTTCGCCGCCCTGCAGATAACCCAGCAAACGCTCGGTCGCCGCCACGGTACCAAAGGGGTCATCGGTCAGGCTGATGGCCAGCGTTGCCGCCCGCACCTGGGCGAACGGTAGTGCCTCCAGCGCACGCCCGCTGGGTCGGTGCTCATAGCGTGGGGTACGGGTGGTCCAGTCGTGCACCACGCCGGATGGCGTGTCCTCCAGCCAACCCAGGCGCTTGCCGGGAAAATAACCGAACACCCGGGTGAGCAGCGGCATGACCACATGCCACTTGCCGAACAGTTGCCAGCGCTGGTCGGCCGCGTAATCGCGCCAGTAGGCGAATTGCGCGCCGACCATCACCACCCGGCGTACCTTGCTCGCCGACGGTGCCAGCCCCACTGCGCAGCCGCCAAAACTGTGCCCCACCACGTCCACCGGCTGGCCGGGGAAATGTTCTGCGGCGTGCACCAGCATGGCTTCGAAATCCAGCCGGCCCCAGTCGCTCCAGGAAGCCTGGAAGCCGCGCAGCGAGGCCGGCCGGGATTCGCCGATGCCACGGTAGTCGTAGGTCAGCACATCGCAACCCTGGGCGAACAGGTAGTCGGCGAAACGCGAGTAGTAGCGGCAGCGTACCGAGGTGGCAGCGTTGATGATCACCAGCGGGCGCTGGGGGTCAGGTCGGGCGTGGCGCCAGCGGAAGCCGCCGAGGCTGTAACCGTCGGCTGCGGTGTGGCGAAAGGCAGTGGCGGGCTGGGTGAGGCTGCTCATGGCACATTCCCTGTTGTCGTGCGCCAAAGCTAGCAAAGATTTTATAGCCTGTACCGGCCTCTTCGCGGGTAAACCCGCTCCCACAGGTTCCCCACTCCCTTCAGGCTTGGTGAGATGCCTGTGGGAGCGGGTTTACCCGCGAAGAGGCCGGTACAGGCTAAAGCCGATTACAGCTCGATGCAGTCGAACTTCACATCGGTAGCCACGTCTTCGTCGTAGTTGACGTCAGCGCGCTCGAAGCCGAACAGGTTGAGGAACTGCTTCTTGTAACCGGCATAGTCGGTCAGCTCGAACAGGTTCTCGGTGGTCACCTGTGGCCACAGGGCCTTGCAGGCATCCTGCACGTCATCACGCAGTTCCCAGTCGTCCAGGCGCAGGCGGCCTTTCTCGTCGACCTCGGCCGGCGCGCCGTCGGCACGGTACATGCGGTCACGGTACATGCGGTCCAGCTGGTCCTGGGTGCCTTCGTGAACACCCTTCTCCTGCATAATCTTGAACACCATCGACAGGTACAGCGGCATCACCGGGATGGCCGAGCTGGCCTGGGTAACCACCGACTTCAGCACCGCCACGTTGGCGCCGCCCTTGATTTCGCCGGCCAGTTTCTTGTCCAGGCGCAGGGCGGTTTCGTCCAGGTCCTGCTTGGCCTGGCCCAGCGCACCGTGCCAGTAGATCGGCCAGGTGATTTCGGTACCGATGTAGCTGAAGGCCACGGTGCGGGCGCCTTCGGCCAGCACGTTGGCGCCAGCCAGGGCGTCGATCCACAGCTGCCAGTCCTGGCCACCCATGACGGTGACGGTGTCGGCGATTTCCTGCTCGGTAGCCGGCTCGATGCTGGCCTCGATGATGGTGTCCTTGTTGGTGTCGATGGCGGTCGACTTGTACGGCTGGCCGATCGGTTTCAGGGCCGAACGCACCAGTTCACCGGTCTGCGGCAGCTTGCGCACCGGCGAGGCCAGCGAGTAGATGACCAGGTCGACCTTGCCGCCCATTTCGTTCTTGATCAGCTCGATGACCTTGGCGCGGGCTTCGTCGGAGAAGGCGTCACCATTGATCGACTTGCTGTACAGGCCTTCGGCCTTGGCGAACTTGTCGAAGGCGGCAGCGTTGTA
The DNA here is from genome assembly GCF_036858055.1 of Pseudomonas sp. SF2. Lineage (NCBI taxonomy): Bacteria > Pseudomonadati > Pseudomonadota > Gammaproteobacteria > Pseudomonadales > Pseudomonadaceae > Pseudomonas > Pseudomonas sp. SF2. The sequence continues at coordinate 187,262 of NZ_JAMBDI010000011.1, forward strand.
CCAGCCAGCGGTGCCGGCCTTGGTCTCGGTGCCTGGCTTTTCGAAGAACACGCCCAGGGTGTCGGCCTTGAAGCCGAACGCCGCGGTGATGCGGGCTGCCAGGCCGTAGCCGCTGGAAGCACCGATGACCAGGACCTTCTTCGGGCCATCCTCGCGCACGCCCAGCTTGCGGGTGGCTTCGATCTGGTCACGGACGTTGAGCTCGCAGCCCTTCGGGTGAGTCGTGGTGCAGATGAAACCGCGGACCTTAGGATGAATGATGGCCAATGTCTGTACCTCGTCAGGTTTATGCCGGGGGAAGCGCCGCCATGGGCGATTCCGATTGATCAGAGGGTGAGACTACCCCCGCAGGTTATCCGACACATATTACGGGGTGATCTTGGGGATGCAAAACCGAGGTTTTCCTTCGCCGTCCTCTTCGCGGCTGACCCGCTCCCACAGGAACCGCGCAAATCCTGAGGGCTGCGCAATACCTGTGGGAGCGGGTTCACCCGCGAAGAGGCCGGCACTGGCAACATCAATCTGACAAGAGAGCCTCTTTCAGCCACTCCAGGAATTGCCGGGCCAACGGATCATCCTGGCTATCCCGATGCACCAGGCAAGCCCACGCCGGCCCACGCACGCGCTGCGCCGACAACGCCTGCAAACGCCCCTCCTCCACCGCCCGCCGCGCCAGCAACTGGCTGACCAGGGCCACCCCCAACCCCTCGCTCGCCGCATCCAGCAGCAGCCCGGGGTCGGAAAAGTTCAGCCCCTTGCCCTGCTGCCCCACGTCCTCGCCCCCCTCCAGCTGCCAGTGGCTCCAGTCCATCTCGCGCTCGCCATGCAAGGTGGTGCGCCGCGACATCGGCGTTTGCAGCAATGCCGGGTGGCAGGCCGGGTACAGCTGGTCCTGGTGCAGCACGCTGAAGCTGCACTCGGCCTGGGCACTGAGGTCGTCGCGGATGGCCAGGTCGATGGTCTCGGTCGCCATCTCCGGCACTTCGAAACTGGTGAACAACCACAAGTCGACATCCGGGCAGCGCTGATGAAAGTCGGCCAGCCGCGGCAGCAGCCAGTGCCTGGCAAAGGCCGGGCTGGTGTTGACCACCAGCTGGTTGGGCTTGCGGTACTGGTCGAGCCGGCGAATGCCAACGGCCAGGTGCTGCAGCAGCGATTGCGTGGTGCTGAGCAGGTCGTGCCCGGCGTCGGTCAGGCTCACGCTTCGGCCACTGCGGTGGAACAGCGGCTGCTCAAGGTAGGTTTCCAGGCTGCGAATCTGCTGGCTGATGGCCGACTGGGTCAGGTTCAGTGCTTCGGCGGCCTTGTGAAAGCTGCCCAGCCGCGCAGCGGCCTCGAAGCCGCGCAAGGCATTCAGGGGTGGCCAGTGTTTGAGCATGTTTGATAAGCCCTGCTGATCAGATGTGCGCTAAATCTATCGTTTGTCGTCGGCCAGGCCTAGCCATAGCATGGACCTCAACACCCGCGACGGCGGGCTTCGTTGATAAAAATCCTTAATAGATCGGAGTTCACTATGCACCTGTCCCTCGACAGCGGCTGGCGCATGCCCGCCGAATGGGCCCGCCACGCTGCAACCTGGATGGCCTGGCCGCACAACCAGGCCCTGTGGGAAAGCGGCTGGCACGTGCACCTGGCCGACGTACAGCAGGACTACGCCCGGGTCGCGGCGGCCATCGCCCGCTTCGAGCCAGTGAAGATGGTGGTCGACCCTTCGGCCTTGCAAAGCGCCCGCGCCCTCTGCGGCGCCAATATCGAGCTGGTCGAAATGACCGTGGACGACAGCTGGTGCCGGGACAGCGGCCCGAGCTTCATCTGCCACCCACAGCATGGCCTGGCCGGTTTGAGCTGGCGCTTCAACGCCTGGGGTGGCAAGTCTCGACACGGCCAGGACCGCAGCCTTGGCCGGCGCATCCTCGACCACCTGGGCCTGGACGGTTTCAGCACATCGCTGTGCAACGAAGGCGGGGCGATTCATGTGGACGGCGAAGGCACTCTGATCACCACCGAGTCGGTGCTGCTCAACCCCAACCGCAACCCTGGTGTGAGCAAGGCCGAGTTCGAGGCCTGCTTCGCCCGCTACCTGGGCATCCGCAAGACCATCTGGCTACCAGGCGACCCACAGTACATCACCGGCGACATGACCGACGGCCACATCGACGGCGTATGCGCCTTCGCCCGCCCTGGCGTGCTGCTGGTCGACGCCATCCATGACCAGCACTCGGTGTACGCCGAAGTGGTGCGGGAAAACCGCCGCGCCCTGGAACTGGCCACCGACGCCCAAGGCCGGCACTTCGAACTGCTCGATCTGTATGAAGCCAGCGCCGCCGTCGACCAGGACGCCGAGGTATTCTGCGCCTCGTACACCAACTTCTACATTGCCAACGGCGCGATCATCATGCCGGCCTATGGCATCGCCGCCGACCAGGAAGCCGCCGCGCAACTGGCCCACGCCTTCCCGGGGCGGGAGATCGTACCGGTGCGCATCGACCACATTGCCCATGGCGGTGGCGGCATTCATTGCATCACCCAGCAACAGCCCGAGGTGCAGCCATGAACCTGCTGCGCGTCGCCACCACCCAGATGCCGTGCAGCTGGGACCTGCCCGGCAACCTCGACCGCGCCGAACAACTGGTACGCCAGGCCGCCGCCGAAGGCGCCCAGGTGATCCTGCTGCAGGAACTGTTCGCCACCCCGTACTTCTGCATCGAACAAGACCACCAGCACCAGGCCCTCGCCCAGCCCTACCCCGCCAGCCCGATCCTGCAGCGCTTCGCCGCACTGGCCGGCGAGCTGGGCGTGGTGCTGCCGCTGAGCTGGTATGAGCGCGCAGGCAATGCTTTCTTCAACTCGTTGACCGTGGCCGATGCCGACGGCCGCCTGCTTGGCGTATACCGCAAGACCCACATCCCCAACGCCATCGGCTACCAGGAGAAAGAATACTTCAGCCCCGGCGACACCGGCTTCAAGGTCTGGGACACCGCCTTTGGCCGCCTGGGCATCGGTATCTGCTGGGACCAGTGGTTCCCCGAGACCGCCCGCTGCCTGGCACTGATGGGCGCCGAAGTGCTGCTGTTCCCCACCGCCATCGGCTCCGAGCCCGGCTGTGCCGACCTGGACTCGCGCGACCACTGGCAGGTAGCCATGCGCGGCCATGCCGCCGCCAACCTGCTGCCGGTGGTAGCGGCCAACCGCGTGGGCGAGGAGGTCGCCGCCAGCGATGCCGGGTTGGCCATGCGCTTCTACGGCTCGTCGTTCATCTGCGACCACAAGGGCGCCATGCTTGCCGAAGCCGACCGCGACAGCAGCGGCATCTGGCTGCACGACCTGGATCTGGCCGGCATGCGGGAAGACCGCCTGAGCTGGGGCATCTACCGCGATCGCCGCCCGGAAATGTACGCCACGCTGCTGACCCTGGACGGCCGCCTCCCACACACCCTGAGGGCCTGAGCATGAAACGCCACACTCTAGCTGCATTGGCGCTGGCCGTCTGCGCCTGCCAGGCCCAGGCCGAGCAGCCCGTGCTGCACCTGTACAACTGGGCCGACTATTTTGCCGAGGACACCCTCAAGCAGTTCACAGCCGAAACCGGCATCCAGGTAATCTACGATGTGATGGACGGCAGCGAAGTGCTCGAGGCCAAGCTGATGTCCGGGCGCAGTGGCTACGACCTGGTCTTCCCCGGCGATACCGTCGCCGAGCGCCTGATGCGCGCCGGCAGCCTGCAGCCACTGGACCACAGCCGCCTGGAGGCCCTTGACGACATCGAGCCCGGGCTGCGCCAGCTGCACGCCCGGTACCCCAGGGCCAGCCAGGCGACCGTGCCCTACACCTGGGGCACCATCGGTCTGACGGTGAATACCGACAAAGTCCGCCAGCGCATGCCCGATGCGCCGCTGGACAACCTCGACCTGCTGTTCAAGCCGGAGCTGGCCGCCAGGTTCGCCGACTGCGGCATTTCGGTCATCGACTCGCCCGACGAAGTGCTGGCAGTGGTCCTCAACTACCTGGGCCGCGAGCCACGCAGTGCCAAGCGCGAAGATCTGGCTGCAGCCAGTGAACTGCTCAAGGCGATTCGCCCGTACGTACGCAAATTCCAGTCGCAACCAGTGACCGAACTGGTCAACGAGAACCTGTGCCTGTCACTGGGCTACAGCGGTGATGTGATCCAGGCGCAGCGTACCGCCGAGGCCGCGGGCAAGCATCTCGATTTCCAGTACCGCGTGCCGCGCCAGGGCACCACAGTGTGGATGGATACCATGGCCATCCCGACCGATGCCAAGCACCCGGAATACGCCTATCGTTTCATCAATTTCGTCATGCGCCCGGCGAACATGGCGGCCATCAGCAACTTCACCGGCTACCCCACCGCCAGCGCCAAGGCACGCCAGGCGGTGGACCCGCGCATGCGCGACAACCCCGATATCTACCTCGACCAAGCCACTTATGCCCGGCTGATCCCGGGCCGCGATATCCCACAGGCCGACATGCGCGCACGCATGCGCGTGTGGACACGTTTCAAGACTGCACAGGACTGAGCCATGCCAAGCCGTAGAACCTTCCTGCAACTGTCGCTGGTCGCCAGCCTCGGCCTGCCGCTGGGCCTGGCCCGTGCCGAAGAACCCGGGCGCTGGTTCATGCCGGACGAAGGCGAGCCGCAGCAGCGCGTTCATCGCCTTTGGTGCCCAGGATGCGATCTGGGAGGATTTCACCGCCGATGTACAGGCCGCCCTCGGTCGCATCGCCCAGGCCATCGCGCGCTATCAGCCGGTGACAGTGTTCTGCCGGGCCAGCGAGCGCAAGCTGGCCGAGCAGCACTGTGGCAGCCATCGCACACGTTTCGTCGAGTGCGAGCTGGACGACATCTGGATGCGCGACATCGGCGCCAACTTCGTCGTCGATGATGGCGGAGCCCTGGCGGCGGTAGACTTCAACTTCAATGGCTGGGGCAACAAGCAGCGTCACAGCAACGATGCCCAGTTGGCCAGACGCGTCACCACGCTGGCCGGCGCCCGCTACCAGCGCAGCGCCCTGGTGGGTGAAGGCGGCGCCATCGAAGTGGACGGCCACGGCACCGGCATCATGACCGAGAGCAGCTGGGTCAATGCCAACCGCAACAAAGGCTGGAGCAAGGCGCAGGTCGAGGCAGAGCTCAAGGAGCGCCTGGGGCTGAGCAAGATCATCTGGCTACCGGGCATCGCCAGCCAGGACATCACCGACGGGCACGTGGACTTCTATGCCCGCTTCGTGAGGCCAGGGGTGGTGATTGCCAACCTGGATAACGACCCGGACTCGTATGACTACGCCGTGACGCGCCAGCACCTGGAGATCCTCAAACGGGCCACCGATGCCGAGGGCCGCAAGTTGCAGGTGCATGTCGTGTCGCCGCCGCTGCACGGGCGGCGTAACAGGTTCAGCAAAGGCAATGACGACTTTGCCGCGGGGTACATCAATTACTTCGTGCTCAATGGCGCGATCATTGCGCCACAGTTTGGCGATGGGGCGGCGGACGAGAAAGCGCGGGGGCTGCTGACGGCGTTGTATCCGGGGCGGGATATCGTGCAGCTGGATATCGATGCCATTGCTGCCGGGGGTGGGGGGATTCACTGTGTGACCCATCAGTGCCCGGCGGTGTAGCAGATGCTGCCTGTGCTGGCCTCTCGCGGGCAAGCCCGCGAAGAGGCCGGCACTGTCAATCGCGGGGCTGCCGACGGCGCCCGGTGATCATCGACCACGGCAGGTTTTCCCGCATGCGCACGCTCTCGTAGATAGCGCCCAGCACATGCACGCAAACCAGCACCAGCACCGCGTTGGCCAACCAGCTGTGCAGGTCCAACGGCCAGTCGACACCAAACAGCGCGTCCACCTCCTGTGAGGCCCACCCGGTCAGGCCCAGACCGGCGATGCCGGTCATCATCAGCACCATCACCAGGGCGCCAATCGGCGAATGCCCCATGTGATGGTCAAGCTCCCCATGCAGCAGCGCCCGGGCATGCCCGACCAGGCTTGCCGGGGTTGGCCAGAAGTCGGCCCAGCGCGCGCTGCGTGGCCCGACAAAACCCCAGATCACACGCACCACAACAACGGCCAGTGCGTAATAGCCCAACCATTGGTGCCAGTCTTCTCCCGCTTCGTTGAAGAAGTAGTTGGCGAAAAACACCACGGCCATCGACAAGTGGCACAGCCGCAGTAGGGGATCCCACAGCTGCACCGTGCCGTCGCTGTTCACTCGTGGTACTCGCTCTTGACTGCCTTGCCAGTCACTGGGTCATGGTAGATCTCGACCTTCTTGCCATCCTTGTCGAAACCATAGATCTCGTAACAGTTGCCCTTGGTGACTTTGAACTTGTTGATCTTGTAGCCCTGCTCCTTGAGCTGCGCCTGGAATTTTTCCTGATCCTGCCAGGTGCTTTTGTCGGCGGTGGTGCATTCGGTGGCGGCGAATACTGTGCTGCTGCCAATCAAAAGGGTCAGCGCGATCAATGTACGCATGGGCGTGAACTCCATCCAGATGAATGTAGTAGCGCATCCCTTAGCATAGTTCTGCACGCCGCTTTACGCTCATTCATTTGCTTTGCACATCAATCGCAAAGAAAAACAAACTTAACAAATGAGCCAAAGCCACCGATGCTTGAGGCATTACGCCCATCGCACGGAGAACAACAACATGAACGACGTGGTCATCGTCGCTGCAACCCGTACCGCCATCGGCAGCTTCCAGGGCGCCTTGGCCACTGTGCCTGCAGTAGACCTCGGTGCCGCCGTGATCAAGCGCCTGCTGGAGCAGACCGGTCTGGCCCCGGCGCAGGTCGACGAAGTCATCCTCGGCCAGGTGCTTACCGCCGGCGCCGGGCAGAACCCGGCACGCCAGGCTGCGATCAAGGCCGGCCTGCCCTTCAGCGTACCGGCACTGACCCTGAACAAGGTCTGCGGCTCGGGCCTCAAGGCGCTACACCTGGCCGCTCAGGCCATCCGCTGCGGTGACGCCGAGGTGGTAATCGCCGGCGGCCAGGAGAACATGAGCCTTGCCCCCTACGTAATGCCCTCGGCCCGCACCGGCCAGCGCATGGGCCATGGCCAGCTGATCGACAGCATGATCACCGACGGCCTGTGGGATGCCTTCAACGACTATCACATGGGTATCACCGCCGAAAACCTGGTGGACCAGTACGGCCTCAGCCGGGAGCAGCAGGACGCCTTCGCCGCCGAGTCTCAGCGCAAGGCGGTGGCCGCGATAGAGGCCGGCCGCTTCGATGATGAAATCACCCCGATCGTGCTGCCGCAGAAAAAGGGAGAACCCAAAGTCTTCGCGCGGGACGAGCAGCCGCGTCCGGATACCACTGCCGAATCCCTGGGCAAACTGCGCCCGGCGTTCAAGAAGGACGGCAGCGTTACCGCCGGCAACGCCTCAAGCCTGAATGACGGCGCCGCCGCCGTGCTGCTGATGAGCGCCGCCAAGGCCAAGGCCTTGGGCCTGCCGGTGCTGGCCAGGATCGCGGCCTATGCCAGTGCCGGCGTAGACCCGGCGATCATGGGCATTGGCCCGGTTTCGGCCACCCAGCGCTGCCTGGACAAGGCCGGATGGCAACTGGCCCAGCTAGACCTGATCGAAGCCAACGAAGCCTTTGCCGCGCAGGCGTTGGCCGTGGGCAAGGCGCTGGAATGGGATGCCGCGCGGGTCAACGTGAATGGCGGGGCGATTGCCCTCGGCCACCCGATTGGTGCGTCCGGGTGCCGGGTGCTGGTGACCCTGCTGCACGAGATGATCAAGCGCGATGCCAGGAAAGGCCTGGCGACACTGTGCATTGGTGGCGGCCAAGGGGTAGCCTTGGCAATCGAGCGGTGATCTCGGATTGATATGAGCAGGCCCGCGAAGAGGCCGGGCCTGCTTACTGAGTAACCTCAGGCTTCAGAACCGCTCATCGGCAATAGCCGGTAGGGTCAGTTCGCGCACATAGCTCGCCGCCGACAACTCCAGCAGCGTGCGCACCATCAGCACCACGTCATGCAGCGGTATCAGCCCCCCTTCCCCACGCGCTGCAGCCTCGGCCAACGGCACATCCAGGCCATCCTCGGTATTCAGGTAGCCCAGGTTCAGGCACGTCACCCCAAGCCCCTGCCCGCGATAACCTTCACGCAATGCCTCGGCGATGCCGCGCAGGGCGAATTTGGAGGCGGCGAAAGTCACTTCAGGGCGACCACTCTGGGGCAGGCCCGAGGTGGAACCGGTAAGGATGATCCGTGGTTTTCCGCTTTCGAGCAGCAACGGCAGCAAGCGCTTGATCAGCAGGATGGTCGCGGTGATGTTGCAATCGACCATGCGCTGCAATTCCACATCACGATCATCGAGGAAGCTGTAGTGCGCCTCGAAGGCCTCCGCTTCCCACAGGCCGAGGTTATAAATGAGCGTATCCACGCCACCCTCGGCCAGCACGCGGAAAATTGCCTCGACGGCGGCGACCGGCTGGCCGAGATCGGCCTCGATCCACTGGGCCTGGACATCCTTGCCAACGCTCACTGCCGCTGGTTTGTTGCGCGACACACCAATCAAGGTGTCGCCCGGTTTACCCAAGCCTTCCATGAACGCCTTGCCCAGGCCCTTGCTGGCGCCGACTACCAGAACTCGCATCGCATCACTTCCTGTCGATTTGATTGAAGTCGGCATTCTAGGAGTTTGTAGTGCCTGTGTCGGCCTCTTCGCGGGTGAACCCGCTCCCACAGGCGCACCACTGCATTCAAGATGTGCACGGTCCCTGTGGGAGCG
>NZ_JAMBDI010000012.1:0-65636 GCF_036858055.1 Pseudomonas sp. SF2
CCCTGCCTTGAAGCCTTGCTCGAACGTCGGGTTAAGCCGTTGCAGCCGGGAGATTGGCAACGTGGCATCGTGCTCGGCCAATTGCAGCAGCACCTGTGCAAATGACATGCGCCGAGGCACTACATAGAACCCGGGCTCCAGGGTTCCGGGCAGCGCACTTACTATGGGTTGGGAGAAACGCCCGGGGTAGATCGCGGCTGATGGCGCGGCAGAGTGGCTATTCGCGCGCCCTCCAAGGGAACGCAGGGGTGGAAATGCTTCACCCAACGGTGCGACCACCCGATTGCTGCCCGGTGGACAGCCACAGACTACCAGCGCACCGTCCATGGCCACCCGGCGGCCATCGGAAATGAAGTGGTCCACCCCTTCAGCGACCATCCCCTCCTGCCCGCAGAGAGGGCATGGCGTGGTGCGATCACCTTCGCGCAGCACCATTCGGCCCTCGTCAAGATAGCTGGCGTCCGTCGCAATGCAGACAGCCCCCGTAGTGGTGACATCGCTATCTACTGCCTGACCTTTTCCCTCCAGACTGACACGCATATGCAAACCCCCTGTGCATGGTTGAGGTTGAAAACCTAACATCAGCAAGGAAGGCCCAAGTGGCTTGGGTCGAATTTCAGAAGTTTCTTACAAAGTTTGAGATGAGCAAGCCCATGAGTCTGCTGGCGACGAAGGCGGCCAAGGATCGGGGGGTGGACCTGAAGACACAGTGAACCGTCAAGGGCCCCCTTCGCGGGCTTGCCCGCCCCCACAGGTACTGCGCGCAGCTCGGAGGCGGCACGGTACCTGTGGGAGCGGGCAGGCCCGCGAAGAGGCCGGAACAGGCCGGCAAAATCACCGCCCGCTACGCAACATCTCCGCCGGCACGTACTTGCCGATCTCATACTTGCCAATTGCTGCCCGGTGCACTTCATCCGGCCCGTCGGCCAGGCGCAGGGTGCGCTGCATGGCATACATGTAGGCCAGCGGGAAGTCGCCACTCACCCCTGCCCCGCCATGAATCTGGATCGCCCGGTCGATCACCTTCAGTGCCACGTTCGGTGCCACGACCTTGATCTGCGCAATCTCGCTGCGGGCCACCTTGTTGCCGACCGTGTCCATCATGTAGGCCGCCTTCAGTGTCAGCAGCCGGGCCATGTCGATCTCCATGCGCGAGTCGGCGATCTTGTCGACGTTGCCGCCCAAGCGCGCCAATGGCCGGCCGAAAGCCGTACGCTCCACCGAGCGCTTGCACATCAGTTCCAGCGCCCGCTCGGCCATGCCGATCGAACGCATGCAGTGGTGGATACGCCCCGGCCCCAGGCGCCCCTGGGCAATCTCGAAGCCACGGCCCTCACCCAGGATCACGTTCTCATACGGCACCCGCACGTTCTCGAAAAGCACCTCGGCGTGGCCATGGGGGGCATCGTCATAGCCGAACACCGGCAGCGGGCGGACGATCTTCACCCCGGGCGTATCGGTGGGCACCAGCACCATCGAGTGCTGCTGGTGGCGCGGCCCTTCAGGGTCGGACAGGCCCATGAAGATCATCACCTTGCAGCGTGGGTCGCAAGCGCCGGAAGTCCACCACTTGCGCCCGTTGATTACCCATTGGTCACCATCACGCACCGCGGTGGCAGCCATGTTGGTGGCATCCGAGGAGGCCACGTCCGGTTCGGTCATGGCGAACGCCGAGCGGATCTCGCCACGCAGCAGCGGCTCCAGCCACTGGCGCTTCTGCGCCTCGCTGCCATAGCGCACCAGCACTTCCATGTTGCCGGTGTCCGGCGCCGAGCAATTGAACGGCTCCGGGCCGAGCAACGAGCGGCCCATGATTTCCGCCAGCGGGGCATATTCCAGGTTGCTCAGGCCGGCGCCGTATTCAGATTCGGGCAGGAACAGGTTCCACAACCCTTCGGCGCGGGCCTTGGCCTTGAGCTCCTCCATGATCGCGGTGGGCTGCCAGCGGTCGCCCTCGGCGACCTGGCGCTCGAACACCGCCTCGGCGGGGTAGACATAGGCGTCCATGAACGCGCTGACGCGCTCGCGCAGTGCCTGGACCTTGGGCGAATAGGCGAAATCCATCGGGGCTACCTTCATGGTTCGGAGTACATGGGCCAGAGCCTAGAGCAGCATGAGCCCATCCACCTAGTCTATTTTCCACGTGTATAAACATTCATAACCGATATATGATCGCCCCATAATTCCAACAAAGAGCGGCGCCCATGAACCTCAGCAAGGTCGACCTCAACCTGTTCATCGTGTTCGATGCGATCTACACCGAAGCCAACCTGACCCGCGCCGGGCAGATCGTCGGCATCACCCAGCCGGCAGTGTCCAACGCCCTGTCGCGGCTGCGTGAAACCTTCAACGACCCGCTGTTCGTGCGCACTGCGCAAGGCATGGTGCCCACGCCCATGGCGCAGAACATCATCGGCCCGGTGCGCAATGCCCTGGCGCTGCTGCGCACGTCAGTGCAGGAAAGCCGCATCTTCAACCCGCAACAGGCCAACAAGACCTTCCGCATCAGCATGACCGACCTGACCGAAGCGGTGATCCTGCCGCCTCTGTTCCAGCGCTTGCGCCGCCTGGCGCCGGCGGTGCTGATCGAGAGCTTCCTGTGCAAGCGCCGCGAGACCACCAAGGAACTCGCCGCCGGCCGCCTGGACTTCGCCATCGACGCACCGTTGAACACCGACCCGCAGGTACGCCACGTCAAACTGATGCAAGACCGCTATGTCTGCGCCCTGCGCCAGGGCCACCCACTGGCAGACCGCAAGCTGACGCTGGACAACTACCTGGGCATGACCCACATCCATATCTCCAGCCGCCGCAATGGCCTGGGCTACGTCGACCTGGCCCTGGGCAAGATGGGCGTGCAACGCAAGGTTGCCTTGCGCTCGCAGCATTACCTGATGGCCTCGCAGGTGTTGCAGCAGACCGACATGGCGATGACCGTCCCCGAGCGCTTTGCCCGCCGCCATCAGTTGCGCTACCAAGCACTGCCGGTGGAGGTACCAGCGCTGGAAACGCACCTGTACTGGCATGAAAGCACCGATCAGGACCCGGCCAACCGCTGGATGCGCGAGCAGATCACCGAGTTGTGCGAACGCGTGGTGGCCGAGGAAGAGAAGGCTGTGGAGTCGGCCTGAAGAGGGCTACCGAGGGGCCTTTGGTGAGCCCCTCCCGGCCAAGAGAAAAATATTCTATGTATAACTTATTAGAGAGAAATTTTTTTCAACAATCTTGAGAACAGAGTCGCTGGAAGCGAAAAATGTCTCTCCAGCAGTGGGTACGCTTGCTTCAACGATCACCGATTTCACGGCAACAGACACGGACCCGCCCCAATGCCTAGCGCCCCGCTCTACTTCGATTACGCCGCCACCACTCCGGTCGACGACCGGGTCATCGAAACCATGCTCGCCTGCCTTGGCAGCCAGGCCAACTTCGGCAACCCGGCGTCCAGTGGCCATGCCTTCGGCCAGGCCGCGCGCCGCGCCGTGGAGCAAGCCCGCCAGCAAGTGGCCGAACGGGTCGGCGCACAGGCCGATGCACTGGTCTGGACCTCGGGTGCAACCGAGTCCAATAACCTGGCGCTCAAGGGCATTGCCCAAGGCCTCGGCCAGCCCGGACACCTGATCACCAGCCAGCTGGAACACAAGGCCGTGCTCGACACCGTGGCCGAACTGGAGCGCCAGGGCTGGGCCATTACCCGCCTTACACCGGATGCCGCCGGCCTGATTCAGCCCGCAGCGGTGCAGGCAGCGTTACGCACCGACACCCGCCTGGTGTCGCTGATGGCGGTCAACAATGAACTGGGTACGATCACCGACTTTGCCGCAATTGGCGAACAGGTGCGTGCCCACGGTGCCCTGCTGCACGTGGATGCGGCGCAGGCGGTGGGCAAACTGGCCATCGACCTGAGCGTAATGGCCGTGGACCTGATGTCGTTCTCGGCGCACAAGGTGTATGGCCCCAAGGGCATCGGTGCACTCTACGTCGGGCCGCGCGCCCGTACGCTGATGCGCGCGCAGATGCACGGTGGCGGCCATGAGCAGGGCCTGCGTTCCGGCACCCTGGCGACCCACCAGATTGCCGGCATGGGCAGCGCCTTTGCCTTGGCCGGCCAGCCCGGCGACAGCGAACACCTGCGCCTTGAGCAACTGGCCAGGCGCCTGCGCGAAGGCCTGCTGGCCCTGCCCGGCGTCACCCTCAACGGCTGCGCCAACCAGCGCATTCCCCACACGCTGAACCTGTGTATCGACAACAAGGGCTTCAACAGTGCGGCGCTGGCCAGCGAGCTGGCGTTGTCGACTACCTCGGCCTGCAACTCGGCGAGCAATGCAGCCTCGCATGTGCTGCTGGCGTTGGGGCTGGATGAGCGCCAGGCACGCAACAGCGTGCGCCTGAGCATCGGGCGTTTCAGCAACGAGGCTGAAGTGGACAAGGCGCTAGAAGTGTTTGGCCGGGTGCTGACAGCGGCATCAGCAGCGCTTTGGTGAAGCTGCCCTAGAAAAGCCGGCTGTCCGGAGTGAAGTCCTCGACCTCGAGCCTGGCGCTGTTTGCCTGTGGATGACGCGGGTTGAACAGGTAATTGGTGGTGCTGGGCATGATCGCGCTCGGCACCGGCAACAGCAATGCCGAACACTCATCCAGAAAGCGGTTGCCCAGGCCCCGGGTCAGTTCGGTCTGGCTCGACCAGCCAGGCTGCAATACGGGCAACTGCGCTTGCGAAACGGTATCGGGCAATTCGATGCGAAGCAGCCTCATGGTGGAGGGGAAATCCTCAGGGTCGATCTCCAGGTGCACCAGCACCTCGAGCATCGCCCCGGCCGGACTGGTGGCGGCATACACCACTGGCCGGCCCGCCTGGTGCCAGCGGCCGCTGATACGCAAGCCGCCCGTTCCGCTCAAATCTGCATAGGCGCTGATGCGCCACAGAATCACAGGCCAAAACCCTCGGCGATCTGCAGCAACATCTCTTCGACCTGGGTGGTGCCTTGCTGGGTGGTGAGCATCTGCATGGGGGTCAGCCCCGAGAAGCGCTCCTTGGGCTTGGACAGCCAGCGCTTGGCCTTGCCCGCTTCGCCGAAGACGGCTTCGGCCATGGCGGTGATATGGGCCGAGCGGAACAGCCGGTCGCTTTCTTCCACGGTCAGTGGCTGGTCGCGTTCGATGCGGGATTTCAGGGTACGCAGGGGAATGATCTGGTCACGCTCCACGGGGGTGAACACACCGAGTTCGGTCAGTTTCACCAGCCAGGTGGCGGCAAAGCCATGGGTGATGCGGGTGTGGATTTCGAAATCACTGGCGAGTTCGGGGATTTCCAGCAGTGCATGCAGGCGCGCCCGGTACTCGTGGTAACCGTTGTCGCGAAGCACTTCGGCAAGCATGGCGCTCTCCCTTCCGGCGTTTACCGAGAAGTATGCGGCATATGCCGGATTTTGCAAGCCGACCGGGAAGACGGGGCCGCAGAGCGGCCCCCNNCCCCCCCCCCCCCAATCTCACAGGAAGGTGAACACCTGCGAAGCCGGCAACCGCGACTTGTTCAGCCCGGCATTGAAGTCCGTCTCGCTGCGATAGCCCAGGCTGAGAACCACCACGCTGGTGAAGCCACGTTCGCGCAGGCCCAGTTCGGCATCAAGAATCTTGCTGTCGAAGCCCTCGATCGGCGTGGCATCCAGCCCATGTGCAGCAGCCCCCAGCAAGGCAGTACCCAACGCCAGGTAGGTCTGCTTTTCCATCCAGTGCTGCACGTCTTTCTGGTCAAAGCGGTGCAGGTCGACGTAGTGCCGGCGGCTCTGGTTCTGCGCGGCACGCGCCTGCTCATCACGGAATCGGCCATCGGCAGCTTCCTGGTCGAGCACGGCATTCAGGTGCGCTTCGCTCATCTCGGTACGGGTGCAGAACACGATCACATGCGAGGCATCGAGGATCTTCGGCGAATTGTAGGCATAGCGCTCTGCGGTGCTCTTGGCCAGGCGGGCCTTGCCTTCGGCACTGTCGGCAACGATGAAATGCCACGGCTGCGAGTTGACCGAGGACGGACTGTGGCGCAGTTGCTCGAGCAGGGCATCGACAGTGGCCTGGGGAATACGGCGCGAGGCATCGTAGGCTTTGGTGGTGTAGCGGCGCTTGGCCAGCGAGACGGTATCCATGCAAAACTCCGGGAATGAACGGGGGATTTGCCGGGCATCTTATCTTTCCTGCAGAAAAGAAAAACCGGCACAATGCAGCAACACTTTCATCCCAGGAGTGAAAATGCTGCGCATCGCCGACCTCGAACTGTTCGTCCGCAGCAGCGTGCTGGGCAGCTTTACCGCCGCCGCTCACGAGGCACAGCTGCTGCCGGGCCAGGTTGCCGCCGCGATCAAGCGCCTGGAGCGCGAACTCGACGTGCGCCTGTTCGCCCGCACCACCCGCAGCCTGCGCCTGACCGCTGAAGGCGAGTTGTACCTGCCGACCGCCCTGAATGTGCTGGAGAGCCTGCGCCAGGGCCGTGAGGACCTGCATGGCAACCCCAGCTCCCTGCGCGGCACCCTGCAAGTGTCGGCACCGTCCGACCTGGGCCGCAACATGCTGCTGCCCTGGCTGAGCGCCTTCCGCCGCGAACACCCGGCCCTGCACCTGCGTTTCTTCCTGTCCGACCAGATCGCCGACCTCAACCGCGACCCGGTGGACGTAGCGATCCGCTATGGCCTCAACCAGGACGCCAACTACATTGCCCTGCCGCTGGCCGACTGGAACCGCCGGGTGCTGGTCGCCGCGCCCGACTACCTGGCCCGCCACGGCCACCCGCTCACGCCCGACGCCCTGCAGCAGCACGCCTGCCTGCTGTACATGCAGCACAACCGGGTCTATGACAAATGGCGGGTGGGCAACCGTACCGTGCAGGTGCGCGGGCCGCTGGTCAGCGACGATGCCGACGTGATCCGCCGCCTGGCCTTGCAGGGTGAAGGTATCGTCTACAAGTCGTGGCTGGACGTAAGCGCCAACATCGTGGCCGGCGAACTGGAAATCGTCCTGCCCGAATACCTCGGTGAACCCGCCCCGGTCACCCTGGTGTGCCCGCACCGCAAGCAACTCACGCCCGCAGTGGCACAACTGCACCTGTGGCTGCGCGAACGCTTCGAGGCACTGCGCAACCGGGCGCTGACCAACGGCTGCACAATCGTTCCAGACTGAACAGCGGGCATGGGCTGCAGTACTGGTTTGAGCCTTCTATTGCCAGTACCGGTCTCTTCGCGGGCACGCCCGCTCCCACAGGTACTGCATCAACGTCAGAAGCGATGCAGTACCTGGGGGAGCGGGCGTGCCCGCGAAAAAACCGGCACGGTCATTCAGGAATGCCCAGGCACCCCGCCCAGCGCCTCGCGGAACCGCCGGGTGCTGACAACGGCCAGCAGCAACCCGACCACCGCCACGCTACCGCCCACCAGGCCGATATCCGCCACGTCCAGCTGGCTGCTGACGATACTGCCCAGCAACGCGCCGCCGCCGATACCGATGTTGTAGATACCCGAGAACAGCGCCATGGCCACATCGGTGGCATCGGATGCCAGTTTCAGGGTCTTGGACTGCAAGGACAGGCTGAAACTGAGGATCGCCCCCCCCCAGAACATGCTCAACGCGGCGAACACATGGAAGTTGCCCGACAGCGGCAACAGCAGCAACAGGCATGCCGCCAGCAGGCCGATCGAACCCACCAGGAAGCCATGCGGAAAGCGCTCGCTGTAACGGCTGAACAGCAACGAGCCGAACACCCCGGCACCGCCGAACAGCAGCAGCAACAGCGTGGTGCGCTCACCGCCGATCTGCGCCACGTGCAGGGCGAACGGCTCGATGTAGCTGTAGGCGGTGAACTGTGCGGTAATCACCAGCGTTACCAGCACATAGGTGATCACCAGCGCCGGGCGCTTGAACAGGACCGGCAGGCTGCGCAGCGAGCCCGAGTTCTGGCTGGGCAGCAGCGGCAGCGACTTCATCAGGCACAGCATGGTCGCCAGCGCCACCCCGGCAATGCTCAGGAAGGTGATGCGCCAGCCCAGCGCTTCGCCCACCACACGGCCCAACGGGATGCCCAGGACCATGGCCAGGGTGGTGCCGGTGGCCAGCAGGCCCAGCGCCTTGGCCTGCTGGCCGGGCGGTGCCACGCGCACCGCCAGGGAGGCAGTGATGGCCCAGAACACCGCATGTGCCAGGGCAATGCCGATGCGGCTGACCAGCAACATGGCAAAGCTCTGTGACAACCACGACAGCAAGTGGCTGACGATGAACACCAGGAACACGAACAGCAACAGGCGCCGCCGCTCGATGTTGCGGGTCAGCAGCATCATCGGCAGCGAGGCCAGCGCCACCACCCAGGCATAGATGGTCAGCATCAGGCCGACCTGGGCAGTACTCATGTCGAAGCTGCGGCCAATGTCGCTGAGCAGCGCCACCGGGACGAACTCGGTAGTGTTGAAGATAAAGGCCGCCAGGGCCAGAGCAATGACGCTCAGCCAGCTGCCGCTACCCGCCGTGGGTGGCATGTTGGTAGGTGTGGGTCCGTTCATGGGGTGGAAACCGGTTCTCCGCAGACAAGGCAACAGGACGCACGCCAGCCACCCGCTTGCCGGGGTGTCGACGCACGCTTTGTTATTGGAAGGAATGCCGGCATGGTACGCGTCACGCCGGGGCCTCACAACCGCGAGGCGGGTAGAAGGAGTACCATGCGCGCTTTGTATGAAACGCGTATGCAGCAACAAGGAGCCCGATCCGCTCATGGACCAGCAGCCCCCACAGCAGCAGTGGCAGCAGGCGGTCACCGCCTACGCCCAGGCTGTCAACGACTATGTCGCGCAGGGCCGCGCGCAAGGCTGGGATGACCTCGAAGAACCCCTGCCGCAAGCCACCGAACACTTGCTCGATGCCTGGCTCGAAGCCCTGCAAGCCGCCAACCGGCCTGGTGTCGAAGCCTTCGAGCAGCAAGCCTTCCGCGAAGCCTGGCCGCCCGCCCACCACCCATTGCTGGCGCTGATCAAGGAGAACGGACAAGGCATCTGCAACGTCCTGCTGCTGGACGACGGCAGCCTGCTGGCACGTATCGGCATGCCGCATGACAAAGGCCAGGTGGTGCGCATCGACCGTCACGGGGTGACCCCGGTGATCGGCGTCGATCATTTCGGCCGCTGCCCGGCCCGCCGCTACTTCGCCCTGGCCAATGCCGAGGGCGTGCGCGTGACCGATGGCTGGGGCGGCCCGCAAGTGCTGCGTCTGGCCTGGCCCACGGGGCTGGAGGGGTTGCCGCCGGGTTACCCGTTCGAACCGTTCGACCTGCCGCCCACGCCGACCGCGCTGATCCCCTTCCCGGATGGCCAGCGTGTGCTGCTGGTGAGTGCCGAGGGTATCTTCCTGCTGACCCGCCACGGCGCGACCCGCCTGCTGCCACACCAGGCGCGGGTGCTCGACGAGCTGGACGAAGGCACCGACCCGGACGACATCTACCTGGGGCTGAGCATGGAGCACGGTGCGGTGTCGGCAGATGGCCAGTTGATCGTGGTCGGCGAGCAAGGCAGCCGTCACCTGGTGCTGGACGAGCAGCTCAGGCCCGTGGCAGCAATCGGCCCGGCCAGCGAGTACCCGCACTTCGCGCTGTTCAACCGCGCGGGAGACCAGTTGATACTCAATGCCTGCCATTTCTACAGTGGCGCCACGCTGGCAGTCAGGGTGGCCGACTTGCCGGGGCTGGATACCGATTACTACAGCCAGGACCCGCGCACCCCGCTGGTGCAGGATGGCGCGCGGGTGTATGCCGGTGTGGCACGCGACGGCGAATATATCGTGGGGGATGCCTATGGTTACCTGCGGGCGTTTGGCGAAGATGGCGTGGAGCATTGGCAGCATTACCTGGGGTCGACCATCAGTGCGCTGGATATCAGTGCCGACGGGCGTACGCTGGTGGCGGCGAGCCATGCCGGGTTTGTTTCGGTGATTGCCCTGGACAGCGGGCGGCCGGCCTGGCAGATCGGTACCGGCGCACATGGCGAGGTACGGCGGTGGTTGTTCTGGAAAGGCTGGGACAGGGCATTGGCCTGGTAACAGATCCAGTATTCATTACCTGTCTCGGCCTCTTCGCGGGCTCGCCCGCTCCCACAGGTACTGCACAGACTTCGGAAGCTGTGATTTACCAGTGGGAGCGGGTTCACCCGCGAAGAGGCCAGCACAGGCAACCCATCAGTCAGCCCTGCAAAGTGGCCATATCGATCACGAACCGGTACTTCACATCCCCGGCAATCATCCGCTCATACGCCTGGTTGATGTTGCGAATATCCAGCAGCTCGATATCACAACGAATGGCGTGCTCGGCACAGAAGTCCAGCACTTCCTGTGTCTGGGCAATACCACCGATCAACGACCCCGCCAGCACCCGACGCTTCATCACCAGATTGGCCGCATGCACCGCCGGGTCGATCGGCTCGATCAGGCCGACCAGGATGTGCACGCCATCGAACTTGAGGGTTTCCAGGTACGGATTGAGGTCGTGCTGCACCGGGATGGTGTCGAGCAGGAAGTCGAAGCGACCCGCCGCAGCGCGCATCTGCTCGGCATCGGTAGACACGATCACATGGTCGGCACCCTGGCGGCGGGCTTCCTCGGCCTTGGCCTGGGAGCGGGTGAACAGGGTCACTTCGGCGCCCAGGGCCTTGGCCAGCTTGATACCCATGTGGCCCAGGCCGCCCATGCCAAGGATGCCGATCTTGTGACCGGGGCCGACACCGTGGTGCTTGAGCGGCGAATAGGTGGTGATGCCGGCGCAGAGGATCGGCGCGGCGCTGGGCAGGTCCATGCCGGCCGGAATGCGCACCACGAAGTGCTCGCTGACCACGATGCTGCTGGAGTAACCGCCCATGGTGTTGCTGCCGTCGACCCGGTCCGGGGTGGCATAGGTCATGGTCGGCCCTTCCAGGCAGTATTGCTCCAGGTCCTTGGCACAGGCTTCGCAGTGGCGGCACGAATCGACCATGCAGCCCACGCCGACCAGGTCGCCGACTTTGTGCGCGGTCACTTTGTCGCCCACTGCGGTGACCCGGCCGATGATCTCGTGGCCAGGCATCAGGGGGTACACGGCAATGCCCCATTCGTTGCGCGCCTGGTGGATGTCGGAGTGGCACACACCGCAGTACAGGATCTCGATGGCGACGTCGTCCGGGCGCGGGCTGCGGCGCTCGAAGGTCATGGGGGTCAAGGGGCTGGTAGGGGTCTGGGCGGCGTAACCGATGGCGGTGTACATGCAGGGCCTCGCTAAGAAGTGAAACGATTCAGGCGGCGCATTCTGCGCGCCATGCGCCGCCTCGCCCACAGCTGATTCTCCGGCATCCATGCCTGATTCTCCGAAGATGCCATGCAGTGCCTGGCGCCGGGCCGTCATTCTGCGATGATTAGACTGTCCGATTCTCTGCCCTGGTCCATCATGCAACTGACCCGCCATGTCGACGCCAATGCGCCGCTTTGCGCACTGATCCGCAGCCTCGCCACGCGCCCGGGCTTCGTGCCCACGCACCTGCCCCAGGTGCAGGTGCTGAGCTGGGAGCACTATGTGGCCAGCAGCCCGCAGATCTACGAACCCAGCCTGATGATCCTGGCCCAGGGCAGCAAGCTGGCGCGCCTGGGGCCGCGTACCCTGGAGTACGGCGCCGGGCATTACCTGGTGCAGGCATTGTCGGTGCCGTTCATGTGCGAAACCTTCGCCACCCCCGAAGCGCCGTTGCTGGGCGTGGCGGTGGACATCGACCGCGGCGTGCTGGGTGAACTGGTGCAAAGCATGGCCTTGGCGCCGGATGCCGCGGTGCAGGCGCAAACCCCGCAGTCGATGACCTCGGCGGCACTCGATGCTCCGATGCGCGAATGCGTGGAACGGCTGCTGCGCTGCCTGCAGGACCCAATGGACGCCAAGGTGCTGGGCCCGGCGCGGGTGCGCGAGGTGCTGTACACCGCCCTGCGCGGCCCACAGGCCGGCGTGTTGCGGGCATTGGTGGAGCAACAGGGGCACTTCGCCCGCATCGGCGCCGCCCTTGCCCACCTGCGCGAGCACTACACCGAGCCGCTGAGCGTGGAAGCGCTGGCCGCGCGCGCCAACATGAGCGTTTCGACCTTCCACGAGCACTTCAAGCGCTGCACCGACATGGCACCGATGCAGTACCTCAAGCGCCTGCGGCTGCTGAAAGCCCAGCAAATGCTGATTGGCGAAGGCCTGGGGGTGGCGCAGGTCGCGCACCGGGTGGGGTACCAGAGCACCTCGCAGTTCAGCCGCGAGTACAAGCGTCAGTTCGCCCGCAGCCCGGGGGATGAGTTGCCGCATCAGAGCCTGCCGGTGTAATCGCCTGCCGGCGATGGGCTGCAGAGCAGCCCGGGCACTCTCAAGGCTTCATTGCCGCTCGACCATCGCCACTATTGCTGCCTGCAATTCGGCCTTGGCCTGCCCGGCGTCCAGCTCCCCCGCCGCAGCTGCCTGCGACAAGGCATCCGCCGCCCCCACCATCAGGCGCATGCCCGCCAGCCCAATGTTGCCACTGGGCGAAAACCCGACCAACGCCTCGCGGCACTTGTCCAGAAACGGCTGCTCATACGCCCGCTTGAGCGCTTCCATTTCCGGCGAGCCGGCCAATGCCGCCGACACTCCCGGTATTTCACGCCCCTGACTCATCACACAGTCCACGTAGGCCTCGGCAATTACCCCGGCGCGGCTGGCCAGGCTGGCATCACAGCGCACCAGCGCCTGCTCCAGCATTCGCGTCTGGCGTGCGTCGTATTGCTGATACAGCGCCACCAGCAGCCCGGTGCGGGTCTCGAAGTGGTCGTACACCACCGGCTTCGTCACCCCTGCCTGCTCGGCCAAACGGCCGAGGCTCAGGGCATCGGTGCCCTCCTCCCGCACCAACTGCCAGGCCACATCGAGCAACTGCCGACGGCGCTCGTCGCGGCTCAGGCGCTTGCGCGAGTGGGCTTGATCATCGCTTGACATCTATAACCTACCAAAAGTAACTTACCAAACGTAACTTACCTTGAGTATATAGCGCTCCGGGTAATCCTGCATCCCTGTCTTGGAGAGACCACCATGCACGCCCTGATCGTCGTCGGCCATCACGACCCGCAATCCCTCACCCATGCCCTGGCCCGGCAGATCGCCAACGGCCTGGCCAACGCCGGCCACGGCAGCGAAATCGCCGACCTGGCCAGTGAAGGTTTCGACCCGCGTTTCGGCCTGGCCGACCATGCGGTGCACCGCCGGCTCGCAGCCCCGCCGGCGGATGTACTCAAGGAGCAGGCGCGCATCGAGCGCGCCGATACGCTGGTGCTGGTCTACCCCATCTATTGGTGGTCGCTGCCGGCCTTGCTCAAAGGCTGGGTCGAGCGGGTGTTCAGCAATGGCTGGGCGTTCGACTATGAAGGGGGGATCACCGTCAAGAAGCTGCGCGGCATGAAGGTGCACCTGGTCGGTGTCGCCGGTGCCGATGGCGGCACCTTCGAACGGCATGGCTATGGCGAGGCGATGCGCGTGCAGATCGAGCACGGCATTTTCGACTACTGCGGCGCCGAGGTACTCAGTTCCACCCTGCTTGACGAAAGCGAAGACGCGGACCCGGCATCGCACCTGCACACGGCACGCAGGCTGGGTGAGCGGATGTTCGCAGACTGCGAGGCCACGGCCTGAATCAGCTCGACAGCGGCCACTGCGCCAACGGCCAGTAAGCGCCCTTGCGCGACTCGTACAGTGTGAAATGGCGGGCGGCGAGGTAGAAATCCGGCGCGCTGCTGGCCTCTGGCGGCTGGCCGCGGTAATCCCTGGCCAGCGTCAGGTGCGGGCGATACTCACGGTCGGCCGCTTCCACCCCCAACGGCAGCAGTGCCTGCTGCAAGCTGTAAACCAGTTGCAACAGGGCCGCTGGCGTCTGCTGCGCCTCCAGCACCAGGGCGCTGGCCCGCTGCCATACCTGCAAGCGGTCCAGTAACAGCCGTGGTGCCGTGGCCGGTAGCGCCAGCTGGTCGACTGCCGCACAAATTGCAGGCACCTGGGCGGTATCCACATCGCCGAGGAACAGCAGTGTTACATGGAAGTTGGCGGCCGGCACCGGCTTGCCGCTGCGCAGGCTCAGGCCACGTCGCCACTGAGCCAGCGCGCGGCGCTGGGCATCGCTGACCGGCAAGGCGAAGAACAGCCGCTTGAAGGGGGTACCGCTGGGGCGTACGTCCTGAATCATACGAACTCCTGAACATGAAACGTTTGCGCAAGGCTGCAGGGCATTAAACCTAAGTCGCCCCGTCATTGCGTAACAATAAGTACAAACTACCCCCATGATTGTTTATGCTGGCGGGCTCATGCCATGGCGCATGGCCATTTTTCGACAAGTAAACGTCCATGAAAATTGCACTCGTACTCATCTTCGTCCTCTCGATCGCCTATGTTCACCTGCGCGGTCGGGTTCGCCACAAGCTGACCCGTCAGCTGGGCGACCACTCCAGCTTCCTGGCACCGGTCAACAGCTTCCTGTACCTGTTTTCCAGGCATCCGGCCAAGCCTTACCTGCCGGTGGAGGCCTTCCCCGAGCTGCAGACACTGCAGGACCACTGGCAGGAAATCCGCGAAGAGGCCCGCCAGCTGCTGCATGTGGGCGAAATCAAGAAGTCCGACAATTACGATGATGTCGGTTTCAACTCATTCTTCAAGACCGGCTGGAAGCGCTTCTACCTGAAGTGGTACGGCGAAAGCCACCCGTCGGCGATGACCCTGTGCCCACGCACCACCGAGTTGCTCAAAGGCATCGGCACGGTCAAGGCCGCCATGTTCGCCACCCTGCCGCCGGGCGCCAAGCTGGTGCGCCATCGTGACCCGTATGCCGGCTCCTACCGCTACCACCTGGGCCTGGACACGCCGAACGACGACGGTTGCTACATCGACGTGGACGGTGAGAAGTACTCATGGCGCGATGGCGAGGGCGTGGTCTTCGACGAGACCTACATCCACTACGCGGCCAACACCACCGAGCACAACCGCATCATCCTGTTCTGCGACGTGGAACGCCCGCTCAAGTACCGCTGGGCAACCGCGTTCAACCGCTGGTTCAGCCGCAACGTCATGGCCGCCGCCGCGGCACCCAACGATGCCGGCGACAAGACCGGTGGCATCAACCGGCTGTTCACCCGCATCTACAAGATCCGCGAACGTGGCAAGGCGCTGAAGAAGCGCAACCGCACGCGCTACTACCTGGAGAAGTGGGCATTCGTTGCGGTGTTGGTGCTGGTGTTCATCTACATCTGACCGGTGCGGGAGCGCGCAGCCCAAAGGCCTGCGCGCAACCAACCAAAGTACGAGTCTCACACATCCCACTCTTCGACTAGCCTGAAAGCTCCACTCGCAACCTCCCCAAGGTGAAGACGATGAGCATGATGGACTGGGACGCCTACCGTAAGCAGTTGATGGCCGGCATCGGCGATCTCAAGCAGCTTTCCCCTGATACCGTTGCCGGCTACCTGACCGCCAGCGGCGCAGGTGCCAAGACCAACCACCTGGACGCCAAGACCCGCGAGCTGATCTCCCTCGCCGTGGCCGTGACCACCCGCTGCGACGGCTGCATCGCCGTGCACTCGCAGCAAGCCGTCAAGCACGGCGCCAGCCGTGAGGAAATCGCCGAAGCGCTTGGCGTTGCCGTGGCGATGAACGCCGGAGCCGCGCTGGTCTACTCGGCACGGGCCATGGATGCGGTGGGCAAGGCCAACGGCTGAGTGCAATTGGCGTCGCCGCCCTTGCGCGACGGCGCCGCGCCACCCAGACTGGGCGGCCCAGCCCTTGCAGGAACCCGCATGATCCACATCCGCCCCATGACGCCGGAAGACTTCGAACGCTTCTGGCCCACCTTCCAGGCCGTTGTCCAGGCCCGTGAAACCTACGCATTCGACCCGGCCTTGAGCTTCGACCAGGCCCGCCAGCTGTGGCTGGAGCTGCCCATGCGCACGCTGGTGGCCGAAGAAGACGGCGAGCTGCTGGGTTCGTATTACCTCAAGGCCAACGCCGCCGGGCCTGGTGGGCACGTGGGTAATTGCGGCTACATGGTCTGTGAGTCGGCACGCGGCCGGGGCGTGGCGCGGCTGATGTGCGAGCACTCACAGAAACAGGCGCGCCAGGAGGGCTTTCTGGCCCTGCAGTTCAACTCGGTGGTGGCCACCAATGAGGTGGCTGTGGCGCTGTGGCACAAGCTGGGCTTCGAAACAGTTGGCCGCTTGCCCAAGGCCTATCGCCACGCCCGCCTGGGGCTGGTGGACTGCCTGGTGATGTACAAGTGGCTGGCGGATGAGCCAGTGGTGGAGAAGCCACCGCTGCTGATCGGGCGCAAGAATATCGAGGCGCGGGTATCGCGGCGGCGCGGGCGCTGATCTTCTCTCGCAGGCCTGGCCTCTTCGCGGGTAAACCCGCTCCCACAGGGATATCACGGGCTTCTGGGCCGGTGTTTTACTTGTGGGAGCGGGTTTACCCGCGAAGAGGCCAGGCCTGCCTACAACTCCCCCCAATGATCACACCAGATTTGACGCCCCTACGTTTCAATGGTCAGATGCCCGCCAGTTTCAGGTGCCCTGCGCCGCCGCGCGCAGGGTGAAACGGGAAGCCGGTGCGTCGTGTTGCCCACGACAAGTCCGGCGCTGCCCCCGCAACGGTAAGCGAGCGAACCCTTCGAGATACCACTGTGCACCTGCATGGGAAGGTGAAGGCTTCATGCCCCTCGCAAGCCCGGAGACCGGCCTGGAGCTTCACTTGGCAACCCGCGGTGGGCGGGCGCAGGCCGGTATCCGTGCGCGCACCTGTGGGCACGGTGCGCCTTTGCGTGTTTTCCACCGGGATCCATTCATTCCTGCAGCAGTGGAACGACATGTCCCGTATGTTAAAGCTTCACCCCCTGGCGGCCTGCCTGGCCGTTTCCCTGCCGGCCCTGGCCGACGACCTTGACCGACAGCCCCTGGCCCTGCCCTCCACGACCATCACCGACACCCAGGGCAGCCACGCCATCGACCTGGCCACCCCGACCCAGGCTGGCTCGCGCCTGGGCCTCAGCGCCCTGGAAACACCGGCCAGTACCAGCAGCATCAGCGCCGAGCAGATCCAGCAGCGCAACAACCTCACCGTGCAGGATGCAGTGACCCGCTCGCCGGGTATCAGCTACGTCGGCTCCCCGGGCGACGGCGGCACGGGCCTTTCCGCCCGCGGCTTTGCCGGCCACAGCTCGGTGATGACCTTGTTCGACGGCGCACGCCTGTACACCGGTGCCGGTACCCAGACGTTCCCGGTCGACCCGTGGATGGTCGAGCGCATCGATGTGATTCGCGGCCCGGCCTCGGTGCTGTATGGCGAAGGCGCCACCGGTGCGGTGGTCAACGTGATCCCGAAAAAGCCGTTTGCCGGCGAGGTACGCAACCACCTGCGCCTGGGCTACGGTTCGTGGGACCGCCAGCAGCTTGGCCTGGACAGCGGCGGCAGCCTCGGCGAGCGCCTGAGCTACCGCCTGGTCCTGAACCAGCAAGCCGGTAACGGTTGGGTCGACCGCACCCCTTCACGTAGCCTGGCGCTGAGCGCCGCGCTGCGCTTCGATGCCAGCGACGACCTCAGCTTCACCCTCGCCCACGACCGCGGCGATGCGGAGCCTGCCAACTACTACGGCACCCCGCTGATCGACGGTCACTACCGCAGCAGCCTGCGCAACAAGAACTACAACGTGCAGAACGACGTGCAGCATTACGTCGATGAATGGACCCGCCTGAACACTGACTGGACGTTGAACGACCACCTCAGCGCCAGCAACCAGCTGTACTACATCAAAAGCCGCCGGCACTGGCGCAACGCCGAGGACTACAGCTGGGACGCCGAGCGCCAGCAGCTGCTGCGCGGCAGCTACCTGGAAATCAAGCACAACCAGGAACAGTTCGGCGACCGCCAGACCTTCACCCTCGACCACACGCCGTTCGGCCTGGCCAGCAAGACCATGGTCGGTGCCGAGTACAACAAGGTCCGTTTCAACGTCGACAGCAACACGCCCTACAACGATGTGGGCGGCGACTACGTCGACCCGTGGCAGCCGCAACCGGGTTGGTTCCACAGCGCCTCGCCGTTGCGCCCGCAAACCTTGTCCACCACCCACACCTTTGCCCTGTTCGCGGAAAACCGCCTGCAGCTGAGCGATCGCCTGTCGCTGGTTACCGGCGTGCGCCGCGACCAGAACCACATCGTTCAGGAAAAACTGACCGTCGACAGCCGCAGCGACCGCAGCCTGCAAGGTGGCAACTGGCGTGCCGGGCTGGTGTTTGCGGTCAGCGACGACCTGTCGCTGTATGGCCAGTACTCCACCAGCGAGGACGGGGTCGACAACCTCATCAGCCTCAGCGCCAACCAGATGCACTACGACCTGACCGAAGCCAGGCAGACCGAGGTGGGCCTCAAGCAGCGCTTCTGGGAAGGGCGTGGCGAATGGACGTTGGCGGCCTACCACATCGTCAAGAAGAAGCTGCTGGTGGATGACCCGGTCACCCACGAGAAGCAACAGGCTGGTCAGCAGACATCCGACGGCCTGGAGGCAACCCTGGAACTGGCGCTGGCGCACCAGTGGCAGGTGTCGGCCAACGCGTCGGTGGTGCGCGCCAGGTACGACGATTTCGACGAAGTGGTCGGCGGCGTGGCACAGGACCGTGCGGGCAATCGCCCGGCCAATATCCCACGGCGTACCGCCAACCTGTGGCTGAGCAAAGGCTTCGGCCAGCGGATGGAGGCCGGCATTGGCGCGCGCTATGTGGATGAGCGCTATGCCAACACCGCCAACACCCGGAGTGCCCCCGGCTACACCGTGGTCGATGCCAACATCGGCTGGCAGGTGTTGCCGGATGTGCGGCTGGGGTTGCAGCTGAACAACCTGTTCGACCGTGAATATGTGCAGTCGGCGTTCAGTGGCCAGCAGTGGCTGTTGGGGATGCCACGGTCGTACTTTGCGACGGTGGATTACAGCTTCTGATCCTATCTGCCTGCACCGGCCTCTTCGCGGGTAAACCCGCTCCCACAGGGACATCACAGACCTTGAAACCTGTAACGTACCTGTGGGAGCGGGTTTACCCGCGAAGAGGCCGGTGCAGGCAGCACAAAAAATCTACCAATCCATGATTATTTAGTTATAAGATAACATTTCATTTGACATCCATTCCTACCAGCGAACTTTCATGACAAGCGCCAGTGCCACCCCCACCCTGCTCACCCAGCGCCTGCAGAGCATCGATGCCCTGCGCGGTCTGGTGATCCTGTTCATGCTCCTGGACCACGTCCGCGAAACCTTCTTCCTGCACCGCCAGGTCAGCGACCCGATGGCCATCGATACCACCGAGCCCTCGCTGTTCCTCAGCCGCACCTTGGCCCACCTGTGCGCGCCGGTGTTCGTCATGCTGACCGGCCTGTCAGCCTGGCTGTACGGCGAGAAACACCAGGGCCGCGGCGATGTCTCGGCGTTCCTGTTCAAGCGCGGGCTGTTCCTGGTGGTGCTGGAATTCACCCTGGTCAACTTCGCCTGGACCTTCCAGCTGCCGCCCAGCGTCATCTACCTGCAGGTAATCTGGGCCATCGGCGTCAGCATGATCGCCCTGTCGCTGCTGGTCTGGTTGCCACGTGCCGCCCTGATCGCCTTGGGCGCAATCATCATCGCCGGCCACAACCTGCTCGATGGCCTGCACTTTGGTGCCGAATCCGCCCTGCACGTGCCATGGGCAATCCTGCATGACCGGGGCTGGCTTGAGTTCTCCGAAAGCCTGCGCCTGCGCACCTCCTACCCGGTGCTGCCGTGGATCGGTGTCATCGCCCTGGGCTACGGCCTTGGCCCGTGGTTCGCCCGTGGCAGCGAGGCCGGCCAGCGCCAGCATCGCCTGCTGCTGGCCGGGTTGATCGCGCTGCCGGGCTTTGTCGTGCTGCGCCTGCTCAACGGCTACGGCGAGGCGCCGTGGAGCGCTTACCCAACCCTCACGCAAACCCTGATGAGCTTCTTCAACATCACCAAGTACCCACCGTCGCTGCTGTTCCTGGCCCTGACCCTGGGCTGTGGCCTGCTGTTGCTGCGCGCTTTCGAACGCGCCGGCCAGGCCCGCTGGATCAGCGCCCTGGCGGTGTTCGGTGCAGCCCCCATGTTCTTCTACCTGCTGCACCTGTATGTGCTGAAGCTGCTGTACCTGGCCAGCGTGGCGCTGTTCGGCCGCAACCATGGCGACTACTTCGGCTTCGACGGCATCGCCGCGGTGTGGCTGGGGGCGGTGCTGCTGGCGGTTTCGCTGTACCTGCCGGTACGCTGGTTCGCCCGCCTGAAGGCGCGGCGGCGCGACATCACCTGGCTGAAGTACTTCTGAAAAGCGTTTTCACCCGGCGGCGCGATGGTCTACCATGCCGGCCGCCGGTTTCCACCACGGAATCAATAGGGAATCCCAGGCCCGCCAATTCGGGCCAAACGGAACTGCCCCCGCAACTGTAGGTGCCGAGCCTGCTCCATCGATGCCACTGGGCCACCAACCCGGGAAGGCGGAGCCAGGCCATGACGCACCAGTCAGGAGACCTGCCGGCCTACATTCACCAACCGGCGGGGTGTCCGGGATTGGCTATCAGTGTTGCCCCTGCCGCCAGCGGGGGCTCGGCGATGCCTGTCCGTGCGTTCCTCACCCGAACTGTCCGATAGGAGATCGCCCAGCATGCTGCCCCGTTTTGCCACCCTGCTCGCCAGCCTCGGCCTCACCGGCCTGGCCCAGGCTGCTGCCACCCACTACCCGCTGACGGTCGACAACTGCGGCAAACCGCAAACCTTCGCCCAGGCGCCGGAGCGCGCGGTCACCATTGGCCAGGCCGGTACCGAGATGCTCTACGCGCTGGGGCTGGGTGACAAACTGGCGGCCACCTCGCTGTGGTTCAACAACGTGCTGCCCGAGTACCAGGTGCAGAACGACAAGGTGCCGCGCCTGGCCGACAACGAGCCCAGCTTCGAGGCAGTAGTGGGCAAGCGCCCGCAACTGGTGACGGTGCAGTTCGAATGGATGGTCGGTGCCCAGGGGGCGGTCGGCACCCGCGAGCAGTTCGATGAACTGAGTATCCCCACCTACCTGCTGCCGTCGGACTGCGAAGGCAAGGACAACCTGGTGGGCGCCGACGGCACCCGCCTGCAGGCGTTCCAGGTCGAAAGCATCTACAAGAGCGTCAGCCAGCTGGCGGAAATCTTCGACGTGCAGGACCGTGGCACAGCCCTGAATGCCGAGCTCAGAAACCGCCTGGACAGCGCCAAGTCGCAACTGGCCGGCAAGGATCTGTCCACCACCTCGGCATTGTTCTGGTTCTCCAGCGCCGACCTGCACATCGACCCCTACGTAGCAGGCCGCCAGGGGGTCGCCGATTTCATGCTGCGCACCCTCGGCGTGCGCAACGTGGTCGAGTCCAGCGAAGAGTGGCCGACCGTTGGCTGGGAAACCCTGGCCAAGGCCAACCCCACCTGGCTGATCATCGCCCGCATGGACCGCCGCCGCTACCCCGCCGACGACTATCAGAAGAAGCTGGCATACCTGCGCAGCGACCCGGTAACGCGCAACATGGATGCGGTGAAGCACGACCGCATCATCATCCTCGACGCCGACGCCATGCAGGCCGGCATTCGCTTGTTCAGCGGCCTGCAGACGCTGGCCGCCGCCTTCGCCAGCGGCAAAGCAGCCCAGTGATGATGCGCCTGTTACCCATCGCTGTTGCCCTGGTCGCCCTGTTGGCGGCCTTGCTGGCCGGCACCGCCATCGGCGAAACCAACCTGTCACCCGGCGTGGTCGGCCAGGTGCTGGCCAACCACCTGTGGCAGGCCGGCTACCCGGTCGACCCGATCGACGCCGGCATCATCTGGAACTACCGCCTGACCCGCACCCTGGTCGCTGCGGCCTGCGGCGCCGGCCTGGCCATCTGCGGCGTGATCCTCCAGGCATTGTTGCGCAACCCGTTGGCCGAGCCTTATCTGCTGGGGTTGTCTGCCGGCGCCTCGACCGGTGCGGTGCTGGTCGGCCTGCTGGGCCTGGGCAGCCTGGCGCTGAGCATGTCCGGCGGCGCTTTCATCGGCGCCCTGGCAGCATTCGCCCTGGTGCTGGTGCTGGCCCGCGCAGCCGGCCCGGGCAGCAACAACGCCCAGGTGATCCTCGCCGGGATCGCCGGCTCGCAACTGTTCAACGCCCTCACCGCCTTCCTCATCACCAAGTCGGCCACCGCCGAGCAGGCGCGCGGCATCCTGTTCTGGCTGCTGGGCAACCTCAGTGGCGTGCGTTGGCCTTCGGTGTGGCTGGCCGTGCCAGTGGCGCTGTTCGGGCTGGTGGTGTGCCTGTGGTACCGCCGTGCGCTGGATGCCTTCACCTTCGGTGCCGACTCGGCGGCGTCGCTGGGCATCCCGGTACGGCGTACCCAGTTGCTGTTGATCAGCTGCGCGGCACTGGTGACCGCCGTGATGGTGTCCATCGTCGGCGCCATCGGTTTTGTCGGGCTGGTGATTCCCCATGCCCTGCGCCTGCTGCTTGGCCCCGGGCACAGCCGCCTGCTGCCTGCCAGTGCCCTGGGCGGGGCACTGTTTCTGATTGCTGCCGACATCCTGTCGCGCACCTTGATTCCTGGCCAGGTGATCCCCGTTGGCGTGGTCACCGCGCTGCTCGGCGCACCGGTCTTCGCGCTGATTCTGGTCAGCCGCCGGGGGCGCCCATGACGGTCATGACGGCTGTACCGATGGCCCCCTTGAGTTGCCAGAGCCTGGGGCTGCAACTGGCCGGCAATAGCGTGCTCAGCGATATCGAACTAAGCGTTGTCGCCGGTGAAACCCTCGGCATCGTCGGCCCCAACGGCTCCGGCAAGTCTTCGCTACTGAAGGTGCTGGCCGGACTGCGCAAGCCAGGCAGCGGCTGCGTGCAGCTGCTGGGCGAGCCGCTGGCACAATTGCCCCGCCGCCGTGTCGCCCAGGCCTTGGCGCTGGTCGAACAGCAGGCTGATACCCTCGATGCGATCAGCGTGTTCGACGCCGTTGCCTTGGGCCGCACCCCTTGGCTGTCGGCGCTGGCGCCGTTCTCCCGGGAAGACCGCGCGATCGTCGAACAGGCCCTGGCCGACCTCGACGCCCTGCACCTGCGCACACGCCTGTGGGGCTCGCTGTCCGGTGGCGAGCGCCAACGCGTGCACATCGCCCGTGCCCTGGCGCAACGGCCGCAGGTGCTACTGCTGGACGAGCCGACCAACCACCTCGATATCCAGCACCAGCTGGGCCTGCTGCAACAGGTGCAAGCCCTGCCGGTGACCACCCTGGTGGCCTTGCACGACCTCAACCAGGCACTTACCTGCGACCGCGTCGCGGTGCTCGACAAGGGCCGCCTGGTCGCCCTCGGCAAACCGCTCGAAGTGCTCAACCCCGAGCGCCTGCTAAGCACTTTCGGCGTGCACGCCCACTACCTCACCGACCCCTTCGACGGCGCACGCATCTTGCGTTTTCGCGCCTCCTGAACAGGAAGCTTTGCCCATGCCGCGCCCTGTCGCCCTGCTGCTCACCGGCACCCTGCTAGCACCGGCCGCGCTGGCCGAATCCGCCCAGTCGCAAAGCAACGGTTTTGTCGAGGATGGCCGCTGGAGCCTGCTCAACCGCAGCGTATTCGACCAGCGCGACTACAAGCATGGCGGGCGCAACAGTGCCGCGCGCAACGCCTACAAGCCGCGCAGTGAACGCAACGGCAAGGCCGAGGAATGGGCCTATGGGCTGATGGGCACCTTTCAGTCCGGCTTCACCCGGGGGCTGATCGGTGTCGGGGTCGATGCCCACGCCTACCTGGGTGTGCAACTTGACAGCGGCGGCGGGCGCGCAGGCAAGGCGCGCTTGCTCGGGGTGGATAACGAGGGGCACCCGAAAAACGAATACAGCCGTGCCGGCGCGGCACTGAAACTGCGCATGTCCAATACCGTGCTGTCTTACGGTGAGCAACGGGTCAAGACCCCGGTGTTCAGCTCTTCGGACAGCCGCCTGCTACCCGAGACAGCCACCGGTTTCTTCCTTGCCAGCAACGAATTCGACACCCTAAAGCTGGTGGCCGGGCACTTCAACGAGAGTACCGACCGTAATGCTTCCAGCCACGACCAGGGCTTCGTGGTGAACTACTCCAACGGCCGCCAGGGCAACAGCTTCGACCTGGCTGGCGTGGTGTGGAACCCCGGCGCCGCCTTCAGCGGCAGCCTGTACACCTCCCGCTACCAGGACAGCTGGAACCAGCACTACCTGGGCAGCACCCTCAGCCATGCCCTGGATGAGCGCCGCAGCCTCAGCCTCGACCTCAACTTGTACCGCACCACCGACACCGGCAAGGCGCTGTCCGGGCGCATCGACAACACCACCTGGAGCCTGGTCTCACGCTACAACCACGGGCCGCACGGCTTCAGCCTGGGCTGGCAGCAGGTGGACGGCAACACGCCATTCGACTACGTGACGCGGGGGGCGATCTTCATTGCCAACGCGGTGCAGATGTCGGACTTCAACGCGCCGAACGAGAAGTCGTGGCAGGCGCGTTATGACCTGAACATGGGCGCCTACGGCGTGCCAGGGTTGAACCTGACGGCATTGTACGTGCGCGGGTTCGATATCGACGGCACTCATGTCGACCCTGCAGGCGGGTATGCGTACCTGGGGTATGGCAAGGGGGGCAAACATTGGGAGCGCGACCTCGAGGCACGGTATGTGGTACAGAGTGGCAAGGCCAAGGGCACCGTGTTTTCGCTGCGCCATGACGTGCATCGGGGCAACACGGCGCAGGCGGAGCTGGATGGGGACCAGATACGGTTGGCGGTGGAATGGCCGTTGGGGGGTGAGTTCTGATGTATCGCGTGGTCGGAAAGATCCTGGGGCCGCATGACGGCCCCAAAAACCGATCAGACGACCGAACTGCCAACAGGCTGCAACCCCCACTCCGCCCGTTCCTGCGCACTCAGCGTCGCCACCACCTCGGCAAAGGTCCGCTCCAGCTCTGAGCTGACATTGCCAAACACCCGGTAATTGGTCAGCAGGTAGCGCTTCACGGTCCTGGGCCAGCGCCTTTCCTTGTGCGCCGCATGGATGATGCCTTTGGCGTCATGCCGCGTCGCTCCACGCCACAGGTCCATCAACCTGTTCTCGAAATCACCGAAGGTCCACAGGTCTCTGCGGTCTTCGAACTCGTCCAGCAGTTTGAGTTTGTACAGGGCCATGTGCGTCATCGTGAATCTCCCTTGGGTGCATTGAAAAATCCGTGCACCTCGGAAGGTAAGCAACCCGGGCAGGTTTTGAAATGAACGCGTCGATTAGCTGAGCAGCATCTTTGTAGGCACTTTCTGACCTGCCAGCGCAGCCACAACGGCCGACATCGGTATAATCGGCAGCACTCACTGCCCAACCAGGCCACGCCATGCCTCGCTTCCAGAAGTTGCTGTTGCCCCTGCTGCTGACTGCCGCCCTCACCGCCTGCGACCAGCAACCCTCCCGTGAAGAACAGATCCTGGCCCAGCTGCCGCTGCAGGATGCCTACACGCACAACATCGAGCGCATGGCAGCGCTGCTCGGCCGCACACACCCGCAGCTGTCGCAGGCGACCATCCAGGGCGTGCTACGCAAGTACCTGACCGTCGAGGACCAGCGCCAGGACCTGTTCCGGCTGTACAGCGAAAAGAACTTCAGCGATGCCGAGTTCGCCACCATCGTCGAGGCCACCCAGGACCCGGCCAAGGCCCGTGCCCTGGAAGACACCGAGGCCGGCAAGCGCCTGAGCGAGAAGCTGACCGCCCTGATGCGCGAGACCGCCCGCGACGCGAAGGTGCAGGCCTTGGCCGAGCAGCGCATGCAACAGGTCGAAGACGAACTGGACGCGCTGGAAAAGGCAGGCTCCTGAGCGTGGTTCCCCGCTGCGGCCATAACGCGTAAGGTTATTCCCATTTCATAGCTGTTTTTCGATCACCCGAGGTCAGGATTGCCACACACCAAGCACGGATTGCGCCTGGATTTACGCACACTCATTCTGGTGCTCTGCGCCCTTACCGCCGTGGTCATGCTGTGCGCCAGCTATTTCGCCAGCTACCGGGTGCAGCGCCAACTGCTCATCGACCACGCCCTGGAAGCCAACCGGGTGTACGCGATGAAACTGGCCACCATCACCGAGACCTTTATCGGCAACGCTTTACAGCAACTGTCGTTCAGCGCTGGCGTGCAAGGCCGGCAGTTCGGTGACGCCGTTGCCCTGCAGGCAGAGACCGAGCGTGTCCTGAGCCAGAGCCTGGCCTTCAACTCCACGTTCGTGATCGATGCCAACGGGGTGCTGCTGGCGATTTCCCCCGCCCCGTTGCGGCACCTGGTCGGCAGGCACATGCAGTCGCCCGGCGTTCAAGAGGCGCTGCACGCGCGCCGAGCACTGGTGTCGACGCCTTACGTGACGGCGGCCAATAACCTGGTGGTGGCGCTGTCGCAACCCATTTTCGACAGCAATGGCCGCTACCTGGGGTATGTCAGCGGCAGCCTGTACCTGCGTAAACACAACATCCTCAACAGCCTGCTGGGCGAGCATTTCTACAAGGACGGCTCCTACCTGTACGTGGTCGACCGCAACCGCCGTCTGCTGTACCACCCCGACAGCCAGCGCGTGGGCACGGTGGTTGAAGGCAACGCATTGATCGACCAGCTGACGACCCTGGGCAGCGGTACCCGGCAACTGACCAACAGCCTCGGCGTGGAAATGCTCGCCGGGTTCGCCACCGTACCCAGCACCGGTTGGGGCGTGGTGGCGCAGCAGCCGCTGACTCAGACGTTGGCGCCACTGAGCAACCTGATCCTCAACGTGGTCGGCACCTCCGTACCGTTGGCGCTGGTGGGCAGCTTGCTGCTGTGGTGGCTGGCCATGACCATCGCCCGGCCGCTGTGGCAGCTTGCCGCCGGCGCCCGCTCGATGGACCGTGCCGGCACTGCCGAGCGCCTGCATCGGGTACCAGCCTGGTACTTCGAAGCGGCCGAGCTCAAGCGCGCGCTGCTGTTCGGGCTCAACCTGCTGCAGGAACGTATTGGCCGGCTCAACCGCGACGCCCAGACCGACCCGCTGACCGGCCTGGGCAACCGCCGCAGCCTGGAGTTCAGCCTGTCGCTGCTGGAAGCCGAGGGTCGGGCATTTGCGGCCATCGTGCTGGATATCGACCATTTCAAGCGGGTAAATGACTGCCACGGGCATGAAATAGGTGACCAGGTGCTGCGCCGGCTCGCAGAGCTGATGCGCCGCTGCTGCCGCGAGGGTGACCTGCTGTGCCGCACCGGCGGCGAAGAGTTCCTGATGCTGCTGCCAGGGGCCAGCCTGGACGTTGCAGCAGCGGTGGCCGAACGGCTGCGGGTGACGGTGCAGGATACCCCGGTGGAGCCGGCGGGGGCGGTGACGGTGTCGCTAGGGGTTGCGCGTTGGGATGGCGAGGCCGATAGCGAACCGGGGGATGCGTTGAGCGAGGCTGACCAGGCGCTTTACCGGGCCAAGCAGCAGGGGCGTAATCGAGTAGTCGTTGCCTGAGCGCCCTTGCTTGCCTGTTCTGGCATCTTCGCGGGTAAACCCGCTCCCACACCCCGCCGCCCTTAAGGATGGTGCATAACCTGTGGGAGCGGGTTCACCCGCGAAAGGGCCGGAACAGACACTACACCGCTAAAGGCAGCCCCATTGCCACATGAAGAAATGAACTTAGCTGGCTGTAACAATCCTTGTCATGAAACTGTCGCGTTTCAGTCATGGATGAACGCCTCATGCGTCCTGTGGTTTTCAATCAGAAGGGCGGTGTCGGTAAGTCCAGCATCGCCTGCAACCTTGCCGCCGCCAGTACCGCCGAAGGCTACCGGACCTTGCTGGTCGACCTCGACCCGCAGACCAATGCCACCTACTAAAAATCTTGAGCCCGAAGCACTACCCGAGCGTTCATCCGGATGATAGATTCGCCGCCATGAAAACCACCCGGCACACCCGCACGCTGACTGCCTGGACGCTCTACGCCAGCGTCCTGTTCAGCCTGGTGCTGTGCGGCCTGCACCACGGCCAGATGGGTGGCTTGCGCCTGGCCGGCCTGGAAGGCGGTTTCTGCTCGGTCAACAGCGAACACGGTGTAGCCATCGACCTGGATGGCGCGGGCGGCGACCAGCACATGGCCCAGCTCGACTGCCCAGTGTGTTCCTCGTTCAGCCTGGCCGTGCCGCTCAGCAGCGGCGGCTGGTCGTTCACCCCGGCGCAAGCCGTGGCCACCTCGCCCATCGTGGTGCGCAGCTGGGCGCAACCGCCGCCACGCTATCAACGCCCCGCCCTCAACCCCCGCGCCTCCCCCGCCTCTTTCCCCGCAGCCGTACTTCATTTCGCCTGACCTCAGCCGGGCGCGCCTGATTGCGCGCGCTCGCGGTCAGCCATGACCTTTGCGTGGAAGACACACCAACATGCTTCGCAATACCTCCCTGGTGCTCCTCATGGGCACCTGCAGCCTTGCCTGGGCGGACGCTGCCCCGGTTGAACTGAGCGCCACCACCATCGACGGTGAACGCGACGCCGCCAGCGGCGTGCAACTGGACGAGCCGATCCGTACCGGCTCGCGCCTGGGCCTCACCGCACGAGAAACGCCTGCCTCGGTCAGTGTCTCGGACCGCCGCCTGATCGAAGAGCGCGACGCCAAGGACAGCCAGGACGTGATCAACGCCATGACCGGCGTCAACGCTTCGGCCAACCCCGGCTTTGGCGGCTTCGTCGCCTACCGCGGCTTCACCCAGAACCAGGTTACCCAGTTGTACAACGGCATCAACCTGGGCTACAGCAGCGCCACCCGGCCAGTGGATGCCTGGGTGCTCGACCGCGTCGAGCTGATCGGCGGGCCGTCGTCGTTCCTGCATGGTGCGGGCGCGGTAGGCGGCTCGATCAACTACATCACCAAGTTGGCCAGCCGCGATCAACAGACCATCGACGGCCGTATCCGCTATGGCAGCTTCGACGACAGCGAAGTGGCGTTCGGCATCAACCAGGCACTGGCCAGCAACCCCGCCGATGCCCGCCACTTCATGCGCCTGGACTTCAGCCGTGGGCATGGCAACGGCTACATCGACCGCAACGAACGGCACACCGACAGCCTGGCCTTCTCGCTGCTCAGCGACCTCGCCCCCAACCTCACCCATACCCTGGCCGTGGAGTACCAGGAAGATCGCGAAGACAGCCCGTATTGGGGCTCACCGATCCTGCCCGGGCGCAGCACGATGAAAATCGACAACAGCCGCCGCTTCGAAAACTACAACGTCGGCGACGGGCGCTATGAGCAGCGGGTACGCTGGCTGCGCTCGATCCTCGACTACCAGCTCAGCGACAGCACCAGCGTGCAGAACACGCTGTACCACTACAACGCCCAGCGCGACTACCGCAACCTCGAACGCTACAGCTACACCGACGATGGCAAGGTACGCCGCAGCAGCCCTTACCTGCAGCGCCATGACCAGAACCTGCTGGGCGACCGCATCGAGCTGCGCCACGACAACCAGCTGTTCGGCCTGGCCAGCCAGTGGTCACTGGGGCTGGAGTACTCGCGCATGCGCCAGACCCTCTACCCCACCTCGAGCAGCTGGAGCGACGTGGTCGATGCCGAGCACTTCGACCCCGGCAGCTTCGACGACATCCCCGGGGTGAATGCCGGCCTGACCAAGCAACGCCGTCACGAGGTGACCAACCGCGCAGTGTTTGCCGAAAACCGCCTGCAACTCACCGAACGCCTGGCCCTGCTGACCGCCTTGCGCTACGACTACCTGGACATGCAAGTGACCAACTACGGCGCGGTGACGCCAACCTCGCCGGCGTTCTTCGAGCGGCGCTGGGAGCCGCTTTCCGGGCGTATCGGCCTGACCTATGCGCTGACGCCCTCGGCCAGCCTCTATGCGCAGTACAGTACCTCCGCCGACTTGCCGGCCGGCTCGCTGGCGGCAGCGACCTACTCCAACGTCGGGCTGTTCGACCTGTCCAAGGGCGAGCAGTGGGAAGTGGGCAGCAAGTTCGACTTTCTCGACGGGCGCGGTGCGGCCACGCTGGCGCTGTACCAGATCGTGCGCAAGGACTTCGCCGTGCGCGACGCCAACGACGCCAACCTCACGGTCCAGGCCGGGCAGCAGACCTCGCGCGGTGTCGAGCTGTCCGGGCGGCTGCAGGTGACACCAAAGCTGCTGGCCGAGGCCAACTATGCCTACGTCGATGCGCAGTACGACGAGTTCAACGAGGCGGTCAATGGCGTGTCGGTGTCGCGCAAGGGCAACGCACCGGTGAACGTACCGGGCAACATCGCCAACCTGTGGCTGACCTACAGCCTGACCCCGGCGTGGTCGGTGGGGGCAGACGGGCGCTATGTGGGCTCGGTGTATGCCGACAATGCCAACAGCCTCAAGGCCCCGGCCTACACCCTGTTCGGCGCGTTCGCCCGCTACCGGCTGGATGAACACACCTCACTCACCGGGCGGGTACGCAACCTGACCGACGAGGTGTATGCCAAGCAGGCCTACAACAGCCAGTACTACATGGGGCCGCCGCGCACTTTCGAACTGGCGCTGGACATGCGTTTCTGAGCGCATGGCTTGTCTTGCATGAACACCCCGGCCTGCGTTGGCTCCTGTGGGAGCGGACCGCGCAAAGCGAACAACTCGCGGTTGATTCAGGTATCCCGAGGTCGCCCTCGACAAAGCGTCCTCCAGCGCCCGGTTATCTACTGGCAAGCACAACAATGATGGCGCGGCCCGACCGCGCCACTTTCATCATGCCTGCCAATGGAACCGGAGAGCACTCGCATGCCCACACCTCACGAGGTATCCCCCGCCACACTGCGCCGGGTGATAGCCGCCTCGGCCATCGGCAATTTCGTCGAATGGTTCGACTTCGCCGTCTACGGCTTTCTCGCTACCCTGATCGCCAGCCAGTTCTTCACCGGCGAAGACGCCAGCGTGGCCTTGCTCAAGACCTTTGCGGTGTTCGCCGTAGCCTTCGCCCTGCGCCCGCTGGGCGGCATCGTGTTCGGCGCGCTGGGTGACCGCCTGGGGCGCAAGCGCATCCTGTCGCTGACCATCCTGCTGATGGCCGGCTCCACGACCCTGATCGGCCTGCTGCCGACCTACGCCAGCATCGGCCTGACAGCCCCCGCACTGCTGACCCTGGCGCGCTGCCTGCAGGGCTTTTCTGCCGGTGGCGAATATGCCGGGGCCTGCGCCTACCTGATGGAGCACGCGCCCAACGACAAGCGCGCCTTCTATGGCAGCTTCGTGCCGGTCTCGACCTTTTCCGCGTTTGCCTGTGCGGCAGTGATCGCCTATGGCCTGGAAGCCAGCCTGTCGGCCGAAGCGATGAATGCCTGGGGCTGGCGCATCCCGTTCCTGATCGCGGCACCGTTGGGGCTGGTCGGCCTGTACCTGCGCTGGCGCATGGAAGAAACTCCGGCGTTCCGCGAAGCCATCGCCCAGGGCAAGGAGCATGAACATTCGCCGCTCAAGGAAACCCTGCGCAACCATGGCCGGGCGATCCGCAATCTGGGGGCCTTCATCTCGCTGACCGCGCTGTCGTTCTACATGTTCACCACCTACTTCGCCACCTACCTGCAACTGGTCGGCAACCTGACCCGCGCGCAATCGCTGCTGGTGACCACCGTGGCCCTGTTGTTCGCCGCCGTCGGCTGCCCGCTGGCCGGCGCGTTCTCGGACCGCGTAGGGCGGCGCAAGACCATCGGCTTTACCTGCCTGTGGGTGATGCTGTGCGTGTTCCCGGCGTACTGGCTGGCCAGCTCCGGCTCGATGTCCGGCGCGCTGCTGGGGGTGATCCTGCTGGCAGTGGGGGCATTGTGCAGTGGTGTGGTCACGGCGGCATTGCTGTCGGAAAGCTTCCCTACCCGCACCCGCTATACCGCTTCGGCGATTACCTACAACGTGGCCTATACCCTGTTTGGCGGCACCGCGCCATTGGTGGCGACCTGGCTGATCGGGCAGACCGGCAGCAGCCTGGCACCGGCGTTCTACCTGGTGGTGATTGCGCTGGTGGCCTTGGTGGGTGGGTTGGCGTTGCCGGAGACTTCGCGGATTTCGTTGCATGATGAGGCGGGAACGGAAAGCGCGCGGCCCGGAGCCCGTAGTACCGTTTGATATTTTGGGGGCTGCTTTGCAGCCCTTCGCGGGCTTGCCCGCTCCCACAGGGATCGCGCAAGCCCGCGAAGGGCCGCAACGCGGCCCCGGGGGCTCAACCCTCCTGCACCTCTTCGCGCCGATACGCCCACTGATACAACGCCGGCAACACCAGCAAGGTCAGTGCAGTGGAGGACAGAATCCCGCCAATCACCACGGTCGCCAGCGGCCTCTGCACCTCGGCCCCGGTCCCGGTAGCCAAAGCCATCGGAATGAACCCCAGCGACGCCACCAGTGCCGTCATCAGCACCGGCCGCAAGCGCGTCAGCGCGCCCTCCTCGACGGCCGCCCGCAGCGTACGCCCCTCCTCCCGCAGGCCACGGATAAAGGCGATCATCACCAGCCCGTTGAGCACCGCCACCCCCGACAAGGCAATGAACCCCACGCCAGCGGATATGGACAACGGGATGTCCCGCAACCACAGCGCCAGCACCCCGCCAGTGAGGGCGAACGGAATGCCGGTGAACACCAGCAGGCCATCCCTGAGGTTGTTGAACATCATCAGCAACAGTGCCATGACCAGCAGCAAGGCCACCGGTACCACCACCTGCAGACGCTCGGCCGCCGACTGCAGCTGCTCGAACTGGCCACCCCAGCGTGTCCAGTAACCCGGTGGTATCTGCACCTGCTCGATCAACGTCTGTTCGGCCTCCTCGACGAACGAGCCCAGGTCACGCCCGCGCACGTTGGCACTGACCACTACCACCCGCTTGCCATCCTCGCGGCTGACCTGGTTCGGCCCCAGCTGCAGGTTCAACGTGGCCACCTGCGACAGCGGGATGAAGCCGATCTGCCCGGCACCCGCTGCAGCGCTGGCCGGCACCGGAATCAGCAGGCTGGCCAGCCCGTCGACATCGGTACGCAGGGTTTCCGACAGGCGCACCACCATGTCGAAACGGCGGTCACCTTCGTACAGCGTGCCGGCCGTGCGGCCCCCCACGGCAATGGCAATGGCGTCCTGCACGTCGC
This sequence comes from Pseudomonas sp. SF2, assembly GCF_036858055.1. Taxonomy (NCBI): domain Bacteria; kingdom Pseudomonadati; phylum Pseudomonadota; class Gammaproteobacteria; order Pseudomonadales; family Pseudomonadaceae; genus Pseudomonas; species Pseudomonas sp. SF2. The sequence goes on from NZ_JAMBDI010000012.1 coordinate 33,192, forward strand.
CCACGTTCAGGCCATGGCGTGCCGCCTTGTCGCGGTCGATATCGATGGTCAGCACCGGCAGGCCAGTGGTCTGCTCGACCTTTACCTCGGACGCGCCCGGCACACCTTGCAGGCTGCTGGCGATCTGCGCGGCGGTGCGGTTGAGCACGTCCATGTCGTCACCGAACAGCTTGACCGCCACATCGCTGCGCACCCCCGATATCAGCTCGTTGAAGCGCAACTGGATCGGCTGCGACAGCTCGTAGTTGCTGCCTGGCACGCTGGCAGCGGCACGTTGTACCTCAGCGATCAGCTCATCACGCGGCTTGCCCGGGTCGCCCCATTGCTCACGCGAACGCAGCATCACATAGGCGTCGGATATGTTCGGCGGCATCGGGTCGGAGGCGATCTCGGCGGTGCCAGTGCGGGCGAACACCCGCTCCACTTCCGGCACCTGGGCAATGATCGCCTGTTCCAGACGCTGCTGCATGTCGACCGATTGCGACAGGCTGGTGCCCGGCACGCGCAGGGCCTGCAGGGCGAAGTCGCCTTCGCTGAGGCTGGGGATGAACTCGCTGCCCATGCGGCTGGCCATTACCCCGGACAACAACACCAGGGTGGCGGCGGCGGCGAACGCCAGCTTGCGCCGGCCCAGCACCCAGGCCAGCACCGGGGCATAGCGCTGACGCGCCGTGCGCATTACCAGGCCTTCCTCTTCCTTGACCTTGCCGGTGACGAACAGGGCAATGGCCGCTGGCACGAAGGTAACCGAGAGGATCATGGCACCGAGCAGGGCGATGACCACGGTAAAGGCCATAGGGTGGAACATCTTGCCCTCCACCCCGGTCAGGGCAAAGATCGGCAGGTACACCACCATGATGATCAACTGGCCGTAGATCAGCGGCCGGCGCGCCTCACGGGCGGCCGCAAACACTTCATGGAAGCGCTCGGCGCGGCTCAGCATGCGGCCATGGCGTTGCTGGGCGTGGGCCAGGCGGCGGATGGCGTTCTCCACGATCACCACCGCGCCGTCGACGATGATGCCGAAGTCCAGTGCGCCCAGGCTCATCAGGTTGGCGCTGACCTTGTTGCTGAACATGCCGGTGAAGGTGAACAGCATCGACAACGGAATGACCATGGCGGTGATCAGCGCAGCACGGATGTTGCCCAGGAACAGGAACAACACGGCGATGACCAGGATGGCCCCTTCGACCAGGTTCTTCTTCACCGTGGCGATGGCCTTTTCCACCAGATTGGTGCGGTCGTACACCGTCACCGCGACCACGCCCTTGGGCAGGTTGCGGTTGATCTCCACCAGCTTGGCGGCGACCGCCTGGGACACCGTGCGGCTGTTCTCGCCAATCAGCATGAACACCGTGCCCAGCACCACTTCCCGGCCATTTTCGGTAGCCGCGCCCGAGCGCAGCTCTTCGCCCAGGCCGACCTGGGCAACATGGCTGACGCGGATTGGCGTGCCGTCGACACTGGAGATGACGATGTTGGCGATGTCCTCGGCCGATGCCACCTGGCCTGGCGCGCGGATCAGCAACTGCTCGCCATTGCGCTCGATGTAGCCGGCGCCGACGTTGGCGTTGTTGCGTTCCAGCGCCGCGATCAGGTCGTTGAGGGTGAGCTTGTAGGCCGCCAGGCGCTTGGGCTCCGGCGCAATCAGGTACTGCTTGGCATGGCCACCGATGCTGTTGACCTCGGCCACCCCGGGTACATTGCGCAGTTGCGGCTTGATGATCCAGTCCTGGATCACCCGCAAGTCAGTCGGGGTGTAGGGCGTGCCGTCCTCCTTCAGCGCGCCCTGCTCGGCCTCCACCGTCCACAGGAAGATTTCGCCCAACCCGGTGGAAATCGGCCCCATGCCCGCTTCGATGCCATCGGGCAACTGCTCGCGTGCCACTTGCAGGCGCTCGTTGACCAGTTGACGGGCGAAGAACAGGTCGGTGCCGTCGTCGAAAATGACCGTGACCTGCGACAGGCCCGAGCGCGACAGCGAGCGGGTCTGCTTGAGCCCAGGCAGGCCGGCCATGGCGGTCTCGATGGCGAAGGTGATGCGCTGCTCGGTCTCCAGCGGCGAATAGCCGGGCGCGGCGGTATTGATCTGCACCTGGACGTTGGTGATATCCGGTACAGCGTCGATCGGCAGTTTCTGGTAGCTGTGGATACCCACCGCAGCCATCAGGACCACGGCCAGCATCACCACCAGGCGCTGCTCGATGGCAAATTGGATCAGGCGTTCGAACATGCAGGCGTCCCCGTGATCAATGGCTGTGCTCGGCCGAGCCCTTGCCCAGCTCGGACTTGAGGACAAAGCTGCCGGCGGCGGCCACCTGGGTTCCGGCGGCAAGGCCGGTGGTGATTTCCACCTGGCCGGCGTCGCGGCGGCCGGTCTTCACCGGGCGGGCCTCGAAGCCTTCATCGGTGCGGGCAAACACCACGGTCTGCTCCTCCCAGGTTTGCAGGGCGCTTTCCGGCACCACCACGGCGGCTTTGAAGCGCTCGACGCTGACCGCAACATTGACGAACAGCCCCGGGCGCCAGGCGCCGTTGGGGTTGGCCAGGGTGGCGCGGACAGTGGCAGCGCGGTTCTGCTCGCCGAGCAGGCTGCCAACGTAGTTGACCTTGCCCTCGACCTGGGCCCCCAGGTCCGGCGCGCTGACCGTGACATTGCGGCCGGTGACCACCTTGTCCAGATCGCGCGGGGCGACGGCGAAGGTGGCCCAGACCCGGTTCAGGTCAGACAGGGTGAAGGCGTTGCTGGTCTCATCGACCACCTCGCCCACGGTCAAGTGCTTTTCCACCACCACTGCATCGAACGGCGCGCGTAGTTCATAGCGGTTGCCGGTGCCGGCCGGCCCCACGGCGGCGACCTTCTGCCGGGCGTTGGCCAGGGCAATCTCGGCTTCCTGCAAGGCCTGGCGGGCCTGCTGGTAATCCTGCTCGGCGCTGATGCGTTCCTGCCACAGCTGCTGTTCGCGCTGGAAAGTCAGGCGCGCCAGTTCCAGGCGGCGCTGGGCAGCTTGTTGCTCGCTGCGCAGGTCGGAAATCTGCTGGCTGGCGATTACCGCCAGCACCTGGCCGCGCCTGACCGCCTGGCCCAGCTCGGCTTGCACCGCCTCGACCACGCCGGGCACGCGTGGCACCACATGGGCGGTACGGTCTTCGTCAAAGCGGATTTCACCCGGGAAGCTGATGGCGGTACCCAGCTCACGAGGGCCGGCGTTGGCCAGTTGCACACCGGCCACTTCGATCTGGGCGATGGACAGGTGCAGCTTGCCCTCTTCTTCTTCGTGGCCTTCGCCGGCCTGTTCCTCGCCGTGGCCGTGGCTGTCGCCGTGGTCGTCGTGCCGGGCTTGCGTGCTCGACGCCTTGCCAAGGTTGTCGGTCCAGGCCAGGCCACCCAGGCCAAGCGCGGCAATGGCGGCAGCCAGAAGGGCTATCTTGCGTGGATTAGTCATTGTTGCTCCTGCTGTTCAATTTGTTGCTCAGGCCATCGAGGTCGCCATAGATCCGCTCGACCTGCGCCCGCGCGTCGGTCGCCGAGGCCAGTGCCTCGAGGTACAGCCCGCGTGCCTCGATCAGCGTGCGCTGGGCGTCGAGTACATCGAGAAAGGCGAACTTGCCCATTTCGAAACCGCGGGTGGCGGTGTCCACGGCCTGCTGCGCAGAAGGCAGGATGGTGCGGTCGTAGGCCTGCACTTCCTGCATGGCCGTGGCCCACTGGCTGACGGCGCTGCGGGTTTCACTGCGCAAGCGCAGCTCCACGGCGTTGCGCAGGTCACGCGCCTGGTCGGCACGGCGCGCCGCGGCCAGCACGTTGCCCTGGTTGCGGTCGAACAACGGCAAGGGCATCGACAGGCCCACCACATTGACTCGCTCGCGGTCTTCGCGGCTGTACTGGCTACCCAGGCTGACGGTGAGGTTGGGAATGCGCAGGGCCTTTTCCGACCCGAGGGACGCGTCGCCGCGCTCGACCTGGGCGGCGGCCAGGCGCCATTCGGCCGTCTGCTCGACCTGGCTGAGCAGGGCGTCGGCGCTGGGCGCGTCACCGGGGGACAGGTCGGCGGCCTGCAACTGGTCGAAGCTTGCCAACGGGCTGCCGGTCAACCGTGCCAGGGCCTGATAGGCCACGCTGCGCTGGGTTTGTGCACGGCGCACTTCGGCCTGGGCCTGGGCCAGCTGCACCTGGGCCCGGGTGGCCTCCACGGGCGATGACTGGCCGGCGGTCACCCGCCCCTGCACTACCCGCAGCCCACGCTCGGTCAACGCCTGCGATTGCTGCGCCAGTTCAAGCGCAGTCTGCGCGCGCAAGGCCGCATGGAAGGCCTGCACCACATCGGCGCGCAGGCCGTTGCGCTGGCGCTCCAGGTCCAGTTGGGCAATGGCCTGGCCGGCACCGGCCACGGCGATGCGTGCGCCGCGCTTGCCGCCCAGCTCCAGCGCTTGGCTGAGGGTGACAGTGGTGGTGCTGGTGTCACGCCGGGTGTCCTCGACCTCCCAGGACAGTTCCGGGTTGGGGATTAGACCGGCCTGGCGCCGCTCGCCGTCGGCAATGCCGATGTCCCGGCCAGCCGCGGCCAGTTCCGGGTTCTGGGCAAAGGCGGCGTCAAGCGCCTGGGGCAGGCTCAGGCTCTGGCTGGCCTGGGCGCTGGCGGCGCCGGCCAGCAACAGACAGAGCAAGGCGGTCTTGCGGGGAATGGGCACGAAACAGGTCCTCGTCGGCGAGCTTTGGCGAGGAACTGTAAAAAGCCGTGCTTATCGGGGGGGTGGCGGAAAAATTACAATTCTGTAATCCAGCCTGCGTTCTCTCCTGCCGGGGATGTGTACATGCAGGGTTCGATAATCGCCCACTTTCCTGGTACAGCGGTTTAGTCCAATTGACTAAACTAACCAGGCGGTACAAAACTAGGTGAATCCAACAACAACAAAGCGATGCCCGTAATGAAGCCCATTATTCTCGTGCTCAACGGCCCCAACCTGAACATGCTGGGCACCCGCGAGCCTGCCCAGTACGGCTACGAAACCCTCGCCGACCTGGCCCGGGGTTGTGCCGATACTGCCCATGCCCATGGCCTGGAAATTGAATTCCGCCAAACCAACCACGAAGGCGAACTGATCGACTGGATCCATGCCGCTCGTGGTCGCTGCGCCGGCATCGTGATCAACCCCGGTGCCTGGACCCATACCTCAGTGGCCATCCGCGATGCCCTGGTGGCCAGCGAAGTGCCGGTTATCGAAGTGCACCTGTCCAACGTGCACAAGCGTGAACCGTTCCGTCACCTGTCGTTCATATCGTCCATCGCCGTCGGGGTCATCTGCGGCCTGGGCAGCCATGGCTACCGCATGGCCATCAGCCACTTCGCCGAAAGGGTGCAGGAGCACGGCGCATGAGCCAGCAAGCCATCCTCGCCGGCCTGATCGGCCGCGGCATCCAGCTGTCGCGCACCCCAGCCCTGCACGAACACGAAGGTGATGCCCAGGCGCTGCGCTACCTGTACCGGCTGATCGATGCCGACCAGCTGCACCTGGACGACAGCGCCCTGCCCGGCTTGCTCGACGCCGCCCAACACACCGGTTTTACCGGGCTCAACATCACCTACCCGTTCAAGCAGGCGATCCTGCCGTTGCTCGACGAACTGTCGGACGAAGCCCGCGGCATCGGCGCGGTGAACACCGTGGTGCTCAAGGACGGCAAGCGGGTCGGTCACAACACCGACTGCCTGGGCTTTGCCGAAGGTATGCGCCGTGGCCTGCCCGACGTGGCACGGCGCCAGGTGGTGCAGATGGGTGCCGGTGGCGCCGGTTCCGCCGTAGCCCATGCCCTGCTGGGTGAAGGGGTCGAGCGGCTGGTGCTGTTCGAAGTGGATGCGGCCCGTGCGCAAGCCTTGGTAGACAACCTGAATGCCCATTTCGGTGCCGGGCGCGCCGTGGTCGGCACTGACCTGGCCACGGCTCTGGCCGAGGCGGACGGGCTGGTCAACACCACGCCGGTGGGCATGGCCAAGCTGCCGGGCACGCCGCTGCCGGTGGAGCTGCTGCATGCGCAGTTGTGGGTGGCGGAGATCATCTACTTCCCGCTGGAAACCGAACTGCTGCGCGCCGCCCGGGCACTGGGCTGCCGCACCCTGGACGGCAGCAATATGGCCGTGTTCCAGGCGGTGAAGGCGTTCGAGCTGTTCAGCGGGCGCCAGGCGGATGCGGCGCGGATGCAGGCGCATTTCGCCAGTTTCACCTGACAGATCGTTGTTGGCTTCTTCGCGGGTGAACCCGCTCCCACAGGGATCGCACAGCCTGCAAGCGGTGCAGTACCTGTGGGAGCGGGTTCACCCGCGAAGAGGCCGGCACAGACCACTCACTCTTTCTCATCCAGCAACGCCTGTATAACCTGCTCCTGCCCCCCATAATCCCCCTCGCCAAAGTGCACATGGCGCACCTGCCCCTTGCGGTCGACAAAGTAGTGCGCCGGCCAGAACTGGTTGCCCCAGGCATTCCACACCTTGTAGTCGTTATCCACCGCCACCGGGTAACCGATCCCCAGCCTGGCCACCTTGTCACGCAAGGTGCCCACATCGTGCTCGTAGTCGTACTCCGGAGTGTGCACGCCGACCACCACCAGGCCCTGGTCGGCATAGCGCCGCGCCCATTCGTTCACATGGGGCAGGCTGCGCCGGCAGTTGATGCAGTCCCAGGTCCAGAAGTCCACCAGCACCACCTTGCCCTTGAGCCCGGGGCCATCCAGCGGCGCCGAATTGAGCCACTGGCTGGCTCCCGACAGCGACGGCATGGCACCGTAGCTGTCGCGGGCCATCAGGTGCCCAGCCAGGCCCAGGCCGGCCAGCGCCAGGGCAATGCCGCCAACCTTCAACAACAAGCGTCGATCAATTCTCATGGCAACCGCCGGTGGCGTAGGTACGGTACTGCACGCTCTGCTGCTGGCCCTTGGAGTCGAGGTAGTCCATGCGGGTGTTCACCAGGCCGCAAGCATCACTCTGGTCATCCTGTATCGACAGCACTTTCTTCACATCCAGGTGGTCGCCGTAACGGTACTGCATGACCCCGGTATCGTTCATCGGCATCGTGGAGGCCTGGGCGGCAATGGCGCCGAAGCTGAGCACGGCGAACAGGCTGGCACTGACGAAGGTATTGAGTTTCATGGCATCTCTCCTGTGTAACGCTTTGGGGGTGGGGAGGTGTGCTCCCCGGTCGAGAGCCATTTCACGCCAGCCAGGTATCCCGTATGTGTCGCCCGAAGCGGTGATGTGCTTCCTCCTGTGTCTGTCCGCACGCCAGATACACTGCAATACAAAACCCCGCAGGCAAGGGCGAACACGCTCGGTACACTGCGCCCATCCCCTCTTGCACAGGAACGCAGCGCATGGAACACGTCGATCACATCCTGATCGTCGACGACGACCGCGAAATCCGCGAACTGGTCGGCAACTACCTGAAAAAGAACGGCCTGCGCACCAGCATCGTCGCCGACGGCCGGCAGATGCGCGCCTTTCTCGAAGCCAACAGCGTCGACCTGATCGTCCTGGACATCATGATGCCCGGCGACGACGGCCTGCTGTTATGCCGCGAGCTGCGCGCCGGCAAGCACCGCAACACCCCGGTGCTGATGCTGACCGCGCGCAACGACGAAACCGACCGCATCATCGGCCTGGAAATGGGCGCCGACGATTACCTGACCAAACCGTTCTCGGCTCGCGAACTGCTGGCCCGCATCAACGCCGTGCTGCGCCGCACGCGCATGCTGCCGCCCAACCTGACCATCAGCGAAAGCAGCCGCCTGCTCGGCTTCGGCCAGTGGCGGCTGGACACCACCGCGCGCCATCTGCTCGACAGCGAAGGCACCCTGGTTGCCCTGAGTGGTGCCGAATATCGCCTGCTTCGGGTGTTTCTCGACCACCCGCAGCGGGTGCTGAGCCGTGAGCAGTTGCTCAACCTGACCCAAGGCCGCGAAGCCGACATCTTCGACCGCTCCATCGACCTGCTGGTCAGCCGCCTGCGCCAGCGCCTGGGAGACGACGCCCGCGAACCCAGCTGCATCAAGACCGTGCGCAGCGAGGGCTACGTGTTCTCGCTGCCGGTGCAACTGCTCGAGTCGCCATCATGAAGTGGCCACGTACCCTGGCCTCGCGCCTGGCACTGATCTTCTTCACCGGCCTGGTGCTGGCCTACGGCCTGTCGTTCGGCCTGCAGGCCTACGAGCGCTACATCAGCAGCCGCTCGATGATGCTCAGCACCCTGGAGCAGGACGTGGCCACCTCGGTGGCCATCCTCGACCGCCTGCCCGCGGCCGAGCGCGCCGCCTGGTTGCCACGCCTGGAGCGGCGTACCTACCGCTACCGGCTGGACCATGGCCTGGCGGGCGAAGCCATGCCCAGCAGCGACCCGCCCATGGCTGCCGACTCGATCGTCAAGGCCATTGGCGCCGACTATCGCCTTTCCTTCCAGGAAATCCCCGGCCCGAACGCGCACTTCCAGGCACACCTGACCCTCGCTGATGGCGCACCGCTGACCATCGACGTAACCCCATCGCCGGTTCCGGTGGCACGTTGGCTGCCCGTGGTGTTGCTGATCCAGTTGGCCGTGCTGTTGCTGTGCACCTGGCTGGCGGTACGCCTGGCGATCGGCCCGCTGACCCGCCTGGCCCGCGCGGTGGACAACCTCGACCCGGACAAGCCTGGCGTGCAGCTGGATGAAAGCGGCCCGCGCGAGGTGCGCTACGCCGCCGTGGCCTTCAACGCCCTGCAGGCGCGCATCGCTGCCTACCTCAAGGAACGCATGCAGTTGCTGGCAGCCATTTCCCACGACCTGCAAACGCCGATCACGCGCATGAAACTGCGCGTCGAAGTGATGGACGACGGGGTTGAAAAGGACAAACTGTGGAGCGACCTGGGCGAGATGGAACACCTGGTGCGCGAAGGCGTGGCCTATGCCCGCAGCATGGACACCAGCACCGAGGCACCGTGCCGGGTGAACCTCGATGCCTTCCTCGACAGCCTGGTGTTCGACTACCAGGACAGTGGCGCCCGGGTCGAGCGCCATGGCAGCAGCGGCAGCCTGCTGGAAACTCGCCCCCATGCGCTGCGACGGGTGCTGGTGAACCTGGTGGACAACGCTCTCAAGTTTGCCGGTGCTGCCGAGCTGGAGGTGGGCCGCGAGGGTGACATGACCGTGATCCGCGTGCTCGACAACGGGCCAGGCATACCTGGTGACGAACTGGATGAAGTGCTCAAGCCGTTCTATCGCGTGGAAGGCTCACGCAACCGCAGCACCGGCGGCACTGGGCTGGGGTTGGCGATTGCCCACCAGCTGATCCAGGCCATGGGTGGCCGACTGACCCTGAGCAATCGCGCAAGCGGCGGGCTGTGCGCGCAGATCGAGCTGAGGTAAGGCAATCTCAGGCAGGAGCGGCCTTGTGTCGCGATCGGGCCGCAAAGCGGCCCCGGCAATTCATGCGCCGAAGCTGAAAACCTGGGGCTGCTTCGCAGCCCATCGCGACACAAGGCCGCTCCTACAGGGACTGCGGCGCTTGAGCGACTTCTACAATCCGATACACAACCCCACCACCGCCGACACACTGCAGATACCCCTCCCCGACACACTTCCGGTCACACAACCACACCCCGGGAGCCTCCCTGATGAAACCCCTCACCCTTCCCTCCGGCTGGAAGCTGTTCGCCACGCTCGCCGGCCTGACCCTGGCGATGACCGCCATGGTCCTGGCCAGCCAACCTGATCCCGACGGCCTGCGCAGCGCGATCCGTGCCACTGCGCGCAGCTCCTTCGCGCTATTCCTGCTGGCCTTCCTGGCTTCGTCGCTGGTGACCCTGCTGCCTGGCACAAGCAGCCGCCGCCTCCTCCAGGAACGGCGCTATCTGGGGCTGGCATTCGCCTTTTCCCACACCGTGCATGGCGTACTGATCTACCGCTACGCCCAGCAATTCCCCGAGCTGTTCTGGGCCGGCCGCACGCTCACCTCCAGCCTGCCCGGTACCCTCGGCTACCTGTTCCTGCTGCTGCTCACCATCACCTCGTTCAAGGCCCCGATGCGCCTGTTGGGTGGCCGTGCCTGGCAGGCCCTGCACAGCACCGGCATGTGGGTACTGGCCGCGGTGTTCTGCCTGTCGTTCTACAAACGCATCCCCATGGGCGGCTGGTACCCGCTGGCGTTCGCCCTGATGTTCAGCGCCATCGCCGTCAAGCTCACCGCCAAGCTGGCCCGTCAGCAACGCCGTAACGCCCGTGCCCTTTCCTGAAGAGAGAAACCAGCATGACTACCTTGACCCGCACCCTGACCACCTTCGACCGTTTCGGTACCTGGAGCGCCGACCTGCCGTTGCGGCTGTTTCTGGCCTGGGAATTTTTCGAATCCGGCTGGGAGAAATTCAATGGCAGCAACTGGTTCGCCGACCTGCAAGCGAACTTCCCGTTCCCCTTCAACCTGCTGCCTGCAGAGCTGAACTGGCAGCTGTCGATGTGGGCGGAGCTGATCCTGCCGTTACTGCTGTTGCTGGGGCTAGGTACCCGGCTGGCCTCGTTGGGGCTGATGGTGCTGACCGTGGTGGCGATTGCCGCGGTGCATTGGCCGGCGCACTGGTCGAGCCTGGCCGAGCTGGCCCAAGGGTATGCGATTACCGACCAGGGTTTTGGCAACTTCAAGTTGCCGCTGATCTACCTGGTGGCGTTGCTGCCACTGCTGCTGAAAGGGGCTGGGAGGTTGAGCCTGGATCATTGGCTCAGGGGGCGGTTCTGCAGGTGATTTCGCCGGGGCTGCGTTGCAGCCCATCGCCGGCTTGCCGGCGATGGGGCGCAAAGCGCCCCCCATACCAACGATTCAACCTGTACCGATGATAACCCCCTGCTCGCGCAACCCCTCCAGCAACGCCAACCCCTCTTCCATACCACCTCCCAACGCCTCCAACCGCACCCGCCCACTGCCCTGTTCCAAGGCCAGTAACCGGTACGCCAGCGGTGCCAGGCGCGCGAAGCGCACTTTCAACTCCGCATCGCGATAAACCAGCAACAAGGTCGGCGTCTCTGGCGCGACCGCTGGCTGGTAATCCGCCCCGATCCGCTCCACCGGCCAGCGATAGGCCAACACCCGTGCCACGCACGACAACAGTGGCTCCCCTTCCAGCAGGTCGCCTGCCGGGTCATGGGCCGGGTCCTCGGCATCGCTCAGATACAACTGCGCCTCGACCCACTCATAGTGCGCCAGCTCCAACTGCCAGGGCGCATCCAGCTCGATGCCTTGCAGGTACTCGACGAACGCTTCGGCAATCTCGGTGAACAACGGTGTCTGGCTGCGATAGTTGGCATAGAAATCTCGCACTCGCGCATGCCAGCGCTGTTCGCCCAACGCCTGGCGCATCACCGGAAAACTGCCGGCCAGCAAACCTTCGATAGCACCATAGAACAGCTCGCGGTAAATCTTCAGCCGCCGGGCCTCTATGCCAGGCGGCGGCGCATGGCGCTGCGGGTCACGCAGGTGCCGGGCCAAGGTGTACTGCTGCTCACGCAAGGTCTCATTCATTTGCATGCCCTCCCGAAACACGCTGCACAGTGCTGATGCGCGCCGTTTCGGCGAGCAGTTCGGCCAACGGCGGGTAGTTGAAATCACGCTCGAGCACGGTCGGTTGCACACCAAAGCGCGCACAGGCGACCGCGTACAGCGCCCATACATCTTCCTTTACCGCAGCCCCGTGGGTATCTACCTTGAGGTCCGGCGCTTCATCGTAATGGCCGGCCACGTGCATGCCGGTCACCCGCGCCAGGGGCAAGCCTGCAAGGAATTCGTGGGCGTCGTAGCCGTGGTTGCAGGCGTTGACGAAGACGTTGTTGACGTCCAGCAGCAGGTCGCAGTCGGCCTCATCAAGTACCGCACGGATGAAATCGAGTTCGCTCATCGCCTGGTACGGCGCGGCGTAGTAGCTGATGTTTTCCACGGCAATGCGCCGTTCCAGGTATTCCTGGGCCTGGCGAATCCGCGCGGCCACATGGCGCACCGCTTCGTCAGTGAATGGAATTGGCATCAGGTCGTACAGGTGCCCGTCATCGCTGCAGTAGCTCAGGTGCTCGCTGTACAGGCGTACCTGATGGCGATCGAGAAACTGGCGGGTCTGGCCAAGGAAATGTCGGTCCAGCGGCTCGCTGCCACCCAGCGACAACGATAGCCCGTGGCAGGTAATGGCAAAACGCTCGGCCAGCTGCGCCAGCCCCTTGCCGTAGGCACCACCTACGGCAATCCAGTTTTCCGGTGCGCATTCGAGAAAGTCCACGGCGTCAGTTTCCATGGCCAGCAGTTCCGGCAACAGCCCGCGGCGCAGGCCGAGCCCGACCCGTAAAGGGACGGGAGACAAAGATGTGGGGTGCATGAGCAGGTCTCCGCAACAGGCACAACGCCCCGCCTGACCAGCAGGAGGGGCGTTGCGCGGTTCGTGGGGCAGAAGGTCAGGGCTTGCCGGTCAGGTGGCTGAACAAGCCTTCGGGCATGGCCTTGCCATTAGCCTGGTAGATCGCCTTGAGGTGATCCGCGGCTTCCTGCTCGGAGATGAAGCCATCATGGTTGCGGTCGATCTTGTCGAAGTCGCCGGCACGGTCCTTGGCCACCACCAGGAACTCGTCGCGCGAGACCTTGCCGTCGTGGTTGCTGTCGGTCTTGGCGAACGAGGCATCACCACACTTGCCCTCGCCACACTTGCCCTCGGCACCGGCCTTGGCGCTGGCGCCGCACTTGCCCTCACCACATTTGCCTTCGCCCTGGGTGGCCTTGGCGCTGCCACCACATTTGCCTTCACCACACTTGCCCTCGCCGGCCACCTTGGCCGAAGCCAGCTGGTAACCCTGGGCCAACGGCTCGACGGCAAAGGCGCTGCTGCTCAAAGCCATGCTGCCGATCAGGGCAGCGCCGAGCAGGCCGAGGGTGTTTCGTACTTGAGTCATGGTGTTGCTCCACTGTGGTTGGAATGTGGAGCCATTAGGCCGTTGCGGTATGTCGTGGATGTATCGCACGGGGTGCGGTTTTGTATGGGAATGGGTCTGCGGCGTGAGCAGATACAGTGGGATACACAACGGCCCCGAGGTGCGCCGGGGCCGTTGTGCCGGGTCAGTCTTCCAGCGGTTTGGGCGGCGCGGCCGGTTTGGCGGGCTTGCTGTCCTTGGCCTTGGCTTTGGTTTCCGGTACCGCCGCGGCCACAGGCTCGGGCGCCGTCACGGCTTTTTCGCTGGCGGGCAGGTCATCGACCGCCTTGAGAATCACCTGCGGGTCGATAACCTCGCCACTCTCGTCGTCCTTGAGCATGTGCCGCTCACCGTCCTTGCCCACCAGGATCACCTTGGTGCCTTTGCTGGCACCCAGCTTCAACTCGCGGATCAGGGCCATGGTGGTCTGCTGCTCGAGGTTCTTGTCCTCACGCTTGCCCATCATGTTGGCGACGCTGTAGACCACCAGGTTGCGCTCTTTGAAGGCGGCCTGGGTGGCCGGGTCCTTGAGGGCTTCGTTCAACCCACGCAACGTCGGGTCGGCGCTACTGGGCGCAATGACGACCAAGGGCCTGGCCTTGCCCAGTTCCTTGGCCAGCGGCGCGTCACTGTCGGCGGCAAATACGGGGCCGACAAATGCGAGCAAGGTGGCGAGGGTCAGTGACCGGACGAGCATGCGTATCTCCTTATTCTCTCGATAAACCAAAGACTACAGATCAGGGAGAAAGATCCTACAAGCGAGCCTAAACCAACCGAGCCGGCACGTGCGTATGCAAAGGTAACCTGGCATTTCCCCCAGGCACATGCGGCGCTCAAGCACGCCGTCGATGCCCGATAATCAGCATAGTTCATCGCCATACCACTGCCCGTGCCGGCACCGACGACTTCAAGTCGCCGCCTGTTCTGCCTGCCCGTCCAGCGCATCGAGCGTCAGCGTCATCATCAGTTCGCGTTCCGCCGCCTGCCGCTCGCTGGCCACCCGGTTGATTTCGGTCAAACGCTCCGCCTCGGGCAGGGTGAAATTGCCCTGCAACGCCTCCAGGCGCTCGTGGAAGGGGGCGTCGAGCAACTCGAACCGCGCTGCATGGGCAGCGCGCAGGTGAGCTTGCCAGAAATCGCGCACGATCAATGAACTGGCAAGCCGCTCCCCGGTTTCATTGGCCAGCACCCAGTTCCGCGCCTGCGCCAATTGCGCTGCCCCTACCTGGGCAAGCGTACGAAACGTCATGCCACTGGTCAGAACCGGGAGCTCAAGTTGCTCGCGCAGGCCCAGACGATAAGCCAGCACTATGTCGATCGGGTCTGTGCCTCGCCCTTCGAACTCACGCGCAAGCACATCCTGCTGGGCAAACTGATCGACCTCATCCAGCCGCCACATTTGCCGACCGAGCCGCAGCAGTGCTTGCTCCTGCCCGCCCGCCGCCTGAGTACGGGCCCGCCACGCCAGCAAACGCAGCTCCAGGTCACTGAAACGCAGGGCCACGCTGTCCTGGCAGGTCAACTGCTCGGCGTCATTGAACATCAGGTCGCGAAGCTCGTCCGACTCTCTCATGGCACGCAGCAGTTCCAGCACCCGGCCAGCCAGGTAACGTGCCCCGGTCAGATGCTGGAAGTCTTCGGTCTCCATCAAGCGTTCAAGCAGGTTGAAGAACTGCGTGGCATCAGGCATGGCTTCCAGCGCCTCCCAATGGGCACCGAGCTCGGTACGCAAGCTGACCCCGGCAGCATCCATCCAGCGCAACCGCGCGGGCACCGCCGCCGCGCCCCCATCGGCCATTGCGGCAAGCAACACTGCATGCAACCGTTGGGCTTCGGGCTCGCTAAAGGGGTTACCTCTGAGGCGCACTTCGTGCTCCATCCACAGCCGGGAATCATAGAAACCCTCCGGCATGGTGGTTATCAGGTTGTCGCGAAAGTCCACCACCCTCAAGGAGGTGCTTTGGAGGAGACCATAAGGGACATCCCGTATGCCCGTGTCGGCAAGCCGCAGCTCGCGCAGGCGCGGCAGCCCACTCAACGAAAACGGTCGACCCAGAGGGTTATGCGACAAATCGACGGACACCAGGTTGGGGCAGCTGGCAAGAATGGTGGCTTGCCCGGCATCCAGGCGGATGCGGTTTCGCTGCAGGCTCAGACGCTGCAGGTTGGGCATGCCCAGCAGCGCTTGCGGGATTCGGGCGAGCCGGTTGTTGGGCATCTCCAGGCCACGGATATTCGGGAATGCGCGCAAGAAACTCTCGGGCACATCCTCAAGCTGCATGTTCTGCAGCGTCAGCACATGCACATGGGCAAACACCACCTGCTCGGAAAACGCCGGCAGGTTACTGGTGCGCATTTCAGTCATGTCCCAACGGTAGACCGTGCCAGGCCCCACCTCGTGCGCCCCCTCCTCGAGCATCTGTTGCCAGCAGCAGCGCAATGCACGTCGCAACCTGCGCCTGTTCTCTCGCTCGGCGGTGTCGGGGGCTGCATGAACCCAGCGCCGCAGCTGGGTAGTGAGTGCGTCGAAGGCCTGTTCGTACTGCTGCAACGTGCGCTCCAGCCCCAGGACCGAATTGCGCGCCCGCTCTACCCAGGCAAACACCTGCTCATCGGTGAAGGTCGGGTACAGGTAACGCACGCGGCGCAGGATCGGCCCGGGTCGATACGCACTCGGCGAGCCGCCCGGAAGACGCCCGCTCAAGGGATAACCGATGCGGCCGTCCGCCAGCCGGGTGGGTAGGTGCAGCCCCGACGTACGCGAAGGGCTGAGCAGTTGCTCGACAGCCTGACGCCTGGCCAGGGCCTGGCGCGTGAGCAGCACCCGCAGATTATGGGCAAAAGGCTCGGACACCTGCAGGGCTGCGCGCAGGTCATCGCCATAGGCATGGCTGATGACCTCGAACAGCTCGCCCGCCTCACCAACGGCCAGCCCTTGCGGGCCGATACGCTGGAACAGCCCGTCCTCGAAAGCCAGGTCGCAGACCGGGCTACCCGCCTGCATCGTGGCCACCGGCGCAGCGCGCTCCCCGCCATTGAACAGCCGCCAGCGTATCCCGCCGCTGGCCGCCGGCAAGTGCTCGAGCATCGCCAGCACAACGCGGGCAAGGTCGAGGTTTTGCGGGGTGTCCCAGTGCAGCGCTTCGAACACCCGAACCTTGCGCACGTCAGTCAGTCGCTGCCTGGCGGCCTCGCCCAGGCGTAACGGGATACGCCCGGTCAGTTGCAAGCGCTCACGGTCCGCTGCACTGGCCCTGGCCAGCAGCGCCTGAGCGGCACGCCAATGAAGGCCGGGGAACACACGCCGCAGTGCCGTGATGTCGGGGTTGCCTGCCGACACCTGGGCTTCGGCCTGATAAACCTGCTCGAACAACCGCCGCCGCTGGGCCCAGGCCAGGTCCGCCAGGGCTTGCCCGGAAAGGCCAGCGGCCCCTTCGAGGCCTTCGAGCTGCGCCAGCACCACACTGTCTTCGGGTTGCTGCCCTGACCGCAAACGGGCCACCAGCGTACGAATGCGCTGGTCGATCAGCACCCGCTGGGCGCTGTCGACTACCCCCGGCTCCGGCGCCCGTCCCAGTACATGCCAGGCTCTTAGCTGGTCGCTGCCCAGGCCATGGATGCCCAGCACTTCGTCAACCTGTTCGTCCTGCAACTGCGCCAGTTGGCCGCCCAGGCGCCTGAACAGGTAGCGAGGCGCATCCCACTGCAACGGCTGTTCGTACCAGAGCCTCCAGGCGCCGGCACCATTGTGCACCAGCAGCGGCCCGTGGCCATGGCGCGGCAGCAATTGCCAGCAGCCATCGGTACTGCGCTGCACCACCCGGTAGAAGTGCTCATCGATGGCCACCCAGGCCCGCTCACCCTGGCGCCAAACGCCTTGCGCATCACTCAGCGCATCGGCAGGCGGCGCCTCGCCACGAAAGGCTGCCAGGTCACCGTCCCATAAACACACGGCACCGTCCTCCAGGCGCGCCTGGGGCATGCTGTCGACCCGCAGCGATCACGGCCAGGTCGATGGCCACCTCGGTGACATGGTCCAGTGCTTCACGAACCTCCCCTTCCTGCCACGCCGCCACCGACTGAAACACGTCATCCAGCCATTTCCAGGCAAGCATGGCCAGCAGCACGGTTCCCAGTGCAGGCAGGTAAAGACTGGCAGCACTCAGGGCGGTCAACCCCAACGCCGCCAGGCGCTGCGCGTGCGCCTGCTGGACCTCCCGGTCCAGCTTCGCTACAGAAGGCGCGAACACTTGCGCATCATCCTTGACCTGGGCAACACGCAGTGCCGCGAGGTGTTTGAACACATAAGCCCCCATAGGGTGCATGCGCTCATCAAGGTCGATGTTGGCCCATTTCGTCAGGTCATCGTAGCCCGCCCCGATGCGCGAAAAAAACGCCTGGCTGTCACGCGCCCGCACGAAGCGAGCGAAAAACTGCCGGTATGTGGCCATGCGCAAGCGCTGCCCCAGCACGCGCTGGGCAAATTGCTGCAAATCGTCATGGGCGCTCCACGCGCCTTGAGGGTCACCCGGGATATACACCAGCACGCGTCTGGTACTGGTGTGCAGCGGGGCAAAGGTCTCATCGCGAACGTCGAGCACCACGATCTGCTGCAGCGGGCAACCCAGCACTTCGAGGCGCTTGCCCAGCACCCGAGTATCATCGAGCTGGGATAACCAACCGTCACGCCACAGTTTGACCAGCAACTCGAGCTCTGCTGCGTCGAGCACACCCGCGTGGCGAGCCTGCATGGCAGCGATCAACATGCCGTGGCGCACGCTGTCGGCCAACAACGCCTTGCTCTGCGGAGTTGCCAGGTGGCTGTCCAGATGCTGCTGGTAACGCTGGCCCAGATCCAGCTCGCGTACCAGGCTGGCAAAGGCCATGGCGCTGGGAGCCTCCAGTGGCATGCCGTCGGCCTCGTAGAGGCCACAGTCCGGCGCCTGGCCACCGGCCTTGGCCTCGGCAGCGGTAAAGCCGTGCAACGCAGCCTCGAGCAGGGGAATCTGGTAATAGACCCGCTCGGTCAAAGGCACGCGAATCGGCGCATAGGTGCTCAGTGGTTTTTCAAATGCCGCGCGCATCCACAAATGATCAAGGTCCTGTTTCAGGCCGTAGCGGGCTTGCAGTGCCTGTTTCAGCAAGGGCGTGGCGAAGCGGTCGATTGGTACAATCTGCTGCAACAAGGCCTGCAAGCGGTATCGGCAGTCCAGGCTGCCCCTCAATGCCTGGCACAGGACCCTCATGTGCTCGGGGTTGCCCGGGCGCATCCAGCCGGGCAAGCGCTTGGCGATGATGGCGTCCTGCTCGGCTTGTTCGAGCAGGTCGTGTGTGGCTTGCAGGGTACCCATGATGCCGCCTCCGCGTGCTGAAAAAACGCAAGGCTATCGGCGGGCGAGACACCCAGGTGCCTAGCGGATTACTACCCGCTTCACCGGCAAGGGCAACCGCCCAGGCACCGCTACCTGGGCGCAGCCACGGGTATCATCACAGCCGCCAGGTGGCGGCCCAGCGCCTCCCGTGTCAGTTGCCTGGTCACATTGAGTTCCCACTGCTGTACGCGGTCCTGAAGCCGATCGATATCCACTTGCGCGGCGTTGCGCTCGACCAGCGCTTCCAGTTCGGCATGAAAGAAATGCGGCGTACTCAAGCGCGTCGCGAAGACGCGAGTCAGGTACTCCTTCCAGAACGCTGTGGTCGACAGGTAATCGACCAGCGCGTCCCTGGACTGGGCAACCCGCACCAGCTGCGCGGCGGCATCGATATCCTGCCGCGACAGGTTGGCAACGCCTGGGTTGAGCATTTCGTCGTGCTCGACAGGCAGGTCCAGCTCGTCGGCCAGCGCCAGCCGGTAGGCCAGTGCGAACTCCAGCGACTCCTCAGGCCGGCCAGCACGCACGGCGTGCAAGCCACCCACCTGGTCGAGGGTATCCAGCCGCCAGCATTGCCCGCCCAGGTGCAACAGCGCCCGCTCCGGGTCGTCGGCCTTGCTGCCGTGCAGTGCTTTCCATTTGCGCACACGTACTTCCAGGTCGCTGAAGCGCAAGGTTGCGTTGTCCTGGCAGTGCTCGGTCAGCGCATGCGCGTACAGTTCCGTGCACAACAGCGGCTGTTCGCTCATGGACACCAGCATGCGCAGCACCCTGAGTGCCAGGTAGCGGGCCAGGAATTCCTGCTGGAAATCGGCCGAACCAGTCAAGCGCTGCAGCAGGTGAAAGAAGTCTCTCGATGCCTCCTGGCCATTGAGCTTGCTCCAGATATCAGCCATGCGATCTCGTTCAGCGGGCTGCACCAGGTCGGTCCAGCGCAGCATCGTCGGCACCTGGTCTTCGAGAACCTCGTGCCAGGTATCCTGGTCACGCAGCAAGGGGTTGCCTGCAAGCCAGACCCGCCCCGCGTGCCACAAGTCCGAGCGATAGAACCCGTAGGGCAAAGTGCGGATCGCATTGTGGCTCACGTCCAGCGTATGAAGGTGCGGTGCCTCCATGACCCCGGCGGGCATCTGCGTCAACTGCGCCCCCCGCAGCATCAAGGCATTGAGCCGGGGCATGTCCGCCACTGACAGCGCACTGCGCAACGGGTTGTGGGACAGGTTGAGGTACACCAGCGAGCGGCAGGCCTGCAGCAGGGCCGGCATGCCGCCCTCAGGCCCGATCTGGTTGTTCGACAGGTCCAGCACCTGCAGGCGTTCGGCCATGGCCTGGGGCAACGCCAGCGTACGCAGTCGGCAATTGGTGATGTTCAGGGTGCTCAACGTGGAGAAGGCGTGCAGAAACGTGTCTGGCACGGTGTGTATCTGCAGTGACCGTAATGCCAGGTCCGACACATGCGCGAAGCTGACCGTCGCCGGGATAGCCGGCAGCGCATCCAGGTCACTGCGGTAGCAACTCAGCAAATAACCGCGGTCTGCCTCTACAGCCCCCAGTTGTCTGGGCACCAGGTAGCGCCAGCAGTCAACGAGGCCTCGGGCGAACTCTCGACGCGCCTTCCAGGCCCAGGCTTTGACCGTACCCACCTGCCAGCCCTTCAGGGTCTGACGCAACGTGCCCAGCTGTCGCTTCAACTCGGCCAGCTCCGTCGCGGGGTCACGTTGCGACGCCCGCAACCGTTCCAGCCAGTGCTCGACTTCGTCATCGTCGAAGCCCGGGTAAAGGTCACGCAGCTCGGCGGCCAGGTTCCTGACTACGGCCCGGTCCAGGCCCAGGCACTGGCGCCAGCCACTCAACGGGTAGCCGATGCGGCCGTTGGCCAGGCGTTGCGGCATGAACACAGCGCCATTCGAGGGCCTGATGCCTAGCACTCCGGCGATCACTTCCCGCTGTTGCGCCACCCGCCGCGCCAGCTCGCTGCGTAGCTGCAAGGCGAACGGTTTGCCAATGGCCAGTGCCGCGCGCTGCTCACGGGTATAGCCGCTGGCTATCTGCTGGAACAACTCACCCGCTGTGCCCAACGGCCTCTGGTCATCGCTGAGATGGAACAGGCCGTCCCGGTACCTCAGCTGCAACTGCCGCCCGCCCCCACGGGTGCTGAACAGCGGCGTACCGGCGTCACCGTCGAACAATTGCCAGCGTGGGCCGATGTCCATGCCAGGCATGCGGTCGAGCATGCCCAGGGCGAAGCGCGCAAGGTCCAGGGTCTGCGGCGTATCGAAAAACAAGGCTTCGTGTACACGGATGCAGCGGATGCGCTTGACCAGTACCGCAGCCGAGATCAACAGGTCGTCCGGGCTTGCCGTGCCCAGCAGCTGCTCCGCCGCAAGCCGGTGCAGGCTGGCAAAATCGCGCTGTAACGCCTGCGTATCGCCGGTCACCGGGTACTGTTCGTAGTACAACTGCCCCAGCAACGAACGGCGACGGTTCCACAGGTAATCGGCCAGCTCGTCATTCGCCACATCCTCTGTACTCTGCCAGCGCCGTGCCCGGGCAAGCAGTGCCGTATCGGCCACCGCCCCGCCTGCGCGCAGCTGGCTGACCAGGAGCTTGATGCGGTTCGCCAGCCTGACCCGGCTGACGGTGTCCAGCAGGCAGGCATCCGCTGCCTGGCCGCACACATGCAAGCCGCGCAAGTCGTCCGGTTCCATCCCGTGAATGGCCAGCACGTGATCGATCTGGTCGTCTTCCAGTTGCCTGAACTCACCGCCCAGGCGCCGGAACATGGCGTGCGTGTCATGCCACTCCACCGGCTGCTCGCACCATACCCGCCAGGCACCGGCGCCGTTGTGACGCAACCGTGGGCCGTGGCCTTGCCTGGGCAGCATGCGCCATTGCTCGTCGTCGCCCTGTACCACTTCGTAGAAGTAACCCTGCATGTTCACCCAGCAACGCTCGCCCAGGCGATACACTCCCTCGGCATCGGGCTGCGCTTGCAGCGCTGGCGGCTCGGTGCGAAAAGGGGACAGGTCGAAGCGCCAGAGCTTTTCGCTGCCATCCTCGAGGCGCGCCGTGACCAGTTGCTCGACCAGGTCGGTCTTACGCACCACCGCGCCGGCCAGCACAGACGCGATACCCACCGTGATGACCGTCCTGGCGATGTTCAGCAGGTGCTCGACCGCGGCATGGGTATCGCCCTCCCGCCAGCTTTCCACCGCATGGAATGCGTCCTTGAGCATGTCCCAGGCCATGGCTGCCGCCATCACCGCGCCAATGACCGGCACGAACAGCCCCGCTACCCCTGCCGCAGCCCAGGCGCCGGCCTCCAGACGTTCACGCTGCGCCTGCTGCACGCCGCTGTCGATCATGCGTACCGGTACCGCGATGAATGCCGCATCATCCTTGATCACATCGATGCGTGCCTGTGCCTGGCGGTCGAACAAGGGCAATGCACAGTCAACCAGGTGCTGTTCCATATCCCGCGAAGCGGCTTCGGTCACATCCGCTAGCTCGCTGATAACCCGGGCGAAAAATCCGGCCTGATCACGCAGGCGCACGAAACGCCTGAAGAAACCCTGATACTGAGGGTCGGCAAGGCGTTTACCCAAGATCCTGCGGACAAAGGTGTCGAGGTCTGGCGCAACACACCAGGGGCTGACCGGGTCGCCGGGCAGATACACCAGCACGCGCCTGGTGCTGGTAAAACCCAGCGTCGTGCGGGTGACATGCAGCACGATGATCTGCTCCAGCGTGCACCCAAAGGCATGCAGATGCCTGGCGGCGACCGGGTCACCCTCGAACCTGCCAGGCTCGCCGCTGCTGCACAACCCCAGGATCAGGGCCAGTTCTGCATGGGTCAGGGCTGCCTCGGTCATTGCCTTGAAGGCATCCACCTGCATGTTCGACACCAACTGTGCCTTGAGCGTGGCTTGCAGGCCCTCGGTGCCCTTGGCGGGCGGGTACAGGACGGTGTCCAGGTGCTCCTGATAGCGCTCACCCAGGTCCAGCTGGCGGCACACTTTGGCCAACGCCGGAGCGCTCACCCCCGGCACCGCCACACCCACTGCGTCCACCAGGCAGTCGCTGCGCGGCAGGGTGCCCGGGCTCGCTTCATCCTCGGTGAAATTGGCCAGCGCAGCATCGACAAGCGCGATGTCGTAGTAGTCTTTTTCCTGCTGCGCCAGGCGGCCCGTGGCCAGTTCGGGATCAGGCGAAAGGGTGAAGTAGGTATGGCGGTAGTACAACGTATCGGGGTCGTGCAGGGAATGCAGTTTCTCCTGCAACGCCCGCTGCAGCAGCGGCTTGCAGAATGCGTGAATGCCTTGCAACGGCGCCAGTTGGCGCTGCAGGCGCTGGCGGCAGTCGAAACTGTCTTGCAGGGCCTGCAGCAGCGTCGTCAGTTGTTCTGCTGTTACCGAAGAAGGCGGCTGCGGCGCACTGTCCGGGCTTGCCAGGTGCAGCCCGCTCAGCCAGGCCGGCAAGCGGCGGGCAAGGATGCCGTCCTGGAAGCCTCGCTCCAGGTCCAGGGTGGTGGGCAATGCTTGGGTCGGATTCAGACGGTTCTGCATGTCGCGCCTCCAGGGTAAACGGAGGTGCGAAACTAGTGGCTGCCACTGGCCAGCGAGTGCTAGCCAGGTACCACCGCGTCAGAACAACAGGAGCTGGCGATCGGTCAGCGCAGCAAAATCATCCCCCACGAACGGCAGGATGGCATCGGCCACCGGCTGCAGCTGGCGGCTCAGGTAATGATCGTAATCGATGGGCGCCTGCGGGTTCTCCAGCGGCTCGGGGCCCGCTGTGGTCATCAGGTAGCTGATCCAGCCGCCGCGCTGGTACTGCTTTGGCCTGCCCAGGCGGCTGTTGTAGTCATCTGCCAGGCGCGCAGCGCGCACATGTGGGGGCACGTTGCGTTGATAGTCGGCCAGCGGCCGGCGCAGGCGCTTGCGGTACACCAGCAACTCGTCCAGTTCACCGGCCAGCGTCTGCCGCACATAGTCACGCACGTAGTCGCGGTACGGCTGCCCACGGAAGATCCGCGCATACAACTGTTGCTGGAACTGCCGGGCCAGCGGCGACCAGTCGGTACGCACCGACTCCAGGCCCTTGTAGACCATCTCCTCGTTGCCATCGGCCCGCAGCACCAGCCCGGCGTAGCGCTTCTTGCTGCCTTCGTCCGCGCCACGGATGGTGGGCATCAGGAAGCGCCGGTAATGCACCTCGAACTGCAGCTCCAGCGCGCTTTCCAGGTTCATCTGTTGGCGCAGGTGTTCGGCCCACCACTGGTTGACCTGGGTCACCAGCTCGCGGCCGATGCGTGCCGCAGCCTCCTCGCCATGGGCGCCCTTGAGCCAGACGAAGGTGGAGTCGGTATCTCCGTAGATCACCTCATAGCCCTTGGCTTCGATCAACGCGCGAGTCTGGCGCATGATCTGGTGGCCGCGCATGGTGATCGACGAAGCCAGGCGCGGGTCGAAGAAACGGCAGCCGCTCGAGCCCAGCACCCCGTAGAAGGCATTCATGATGATCTTCAGCGCCTGCGACAGCGGCGCGTTACCCTCGCGCTTGGCAGCTTCCCGGCCCTGCCATACGCGCTCGACGATGGCCGGCAGGCAATGCTCGCTGCGCGAAAAGCGCCCACCCCGGAAGCCTTCCACCGAATGCTCGTCATCGGGCTGGCGCAGGCCTTCGACCAGACCCACCGGGTCAATCAGGAAGGTACGAATGATCGACGGGTAAAGGCTTTTGTAGTCCAGCACCAATACCGAGTCGTACAGGCCCGGGCGCGAATCCATGACGAAGCCACCGGGGCTGGCTTCGTCGGGGCGGCTGCCCAGGTTGGGGGCGACGAAGCCCAGGCGGTGCATCTGCGGGATGTACAAGTGGCAGAACGCGGCCACCGAACCACCGCTGCGGTCCGCGGCAAGGCCGGTGACCGATGAACGCTCAAGAAGGAATTCGAGCAGGCGGGTGTGGGCGAAAATGCGCGTCACCAGCTCGCAGTCCTTGAGGTTGTAGCGCGCCAGGGCCGGTTTGTCCTCGGCAAAGCGGCGGTTGATTTCGTCCATGCGCTGGTAAGGTGTGTCGATGGCCTTGCCTTCACCGAGCAGGGTTTGCGCGACACTTTCGAGGCTGAACGACGGGAAGCTCCAGGTCGCCGAGCGCAGCGCCTCGATGCCGTCGATCAGCAGCCGCCCCGGGGCATCGGCGAACAGGTGGCCGCCACTGGTATGGCTGCGCAAGGTCATGGGCGCGCCATTGCGCCCCAGTGCCAGTGGTACCTGCAGCAGCTTGGCGTGCTCATGCAGCAGGCGCAGGTCGAACTGGACCAGGTTCCAGCCGATGATTGCATCCGGGTCATGCGTGGCCATCCACTGATTGAGGCAGGCCAGCATCTCGGCGCGGTCGGCGCAGTAGTGCAAGTCGAAGTCAAGTCCATCAGCCGTGCCATTGACCGGGCCGAGCATGTACACCTGGCGCTGGCCACAGCCTTCCAGGGCAATGCTGTACAGCTCACCCCGCTCGCTGGTCTCGATATCCAGCGACACCAGGCGCAGCGGCGGGCGATAACCCGGCAGGGGTTTGAGCTGGGCATCGCAGAGCACGCCCTGGGCATCCGGCTGGCCGGTGAACTGCACCGGGGCAGTGATGAAGCGCTCCATCAGGTAGCGCTCGGGCGGACGGATATCGGCCTCGAACACCTCGATACCGGCTGTACGAAGGCGTTGCTCCAACTGCATCAGTTGCCGGTGCTGGCGGCAGTACAGGCCCAGCACCGGGCGCTGGTCAAAGTCCTTCAGCTGCAGTGGCCGCAGCTCGACACCGGGTTCGTTGGCCAGCAGCACCCGTGCGTGCGCTTCCTGCGCCTGGGGAATGAAAGCCACCGATACCTGTGGCGCCAGGCGCAACTGCCGTGGCCCCTGATCGGTGGCCAGCCAGAATTCCACGCAGGTGCCTTCGGGCGTGTCATGCCAATGCCGGGTCAGGACAAAGCCCTGCTGCAACTCCACCGCGTCGACCTCTGAATCGTTTGTTGTGCTGATTGCGGCGATTCTACCGCCGATGCTCCGTTGCAGCGCATTTTTCCAGAAGAACATCCAGCCCGTCGGGTGTGCTGTTACGCAGATGACTCCAATGGGTAA
The DNA here is from genome assembly GCF_036858055.1 of Pseudomonas sp. SF2. Taxonomy (NCBI): domain Bacteria; kingdom Pseudomonadati; phylum Pseudomonadota; class Gammaproteobacteria; order Pseudomonadales; family Pseudomonadaceae; genus Pseudomonas; species Pseudomonas sp. SF2. Next base: position 58,657 of record NZ_JAMBDI010000012.1, read on the forward strand.
GCGCGACGCGGCACCTGTGGGTGCGGGCATGCCCGCGAACAGTCCAATTCGATGGCTGGCACCGCGTTGGATTCTTCGCGGCTAAAGCCGCTCCCACAGGGTACGCGGATTGCCTGCAATTTCAGTAGCCCGTCTAGCGGGCTCCCGCCACGAACCCACTGCGCCGCCCAGCCCACGCCAGCAGCCAGGCCAGCGCGATCAACCCCAACACCACCCCACCAAACCACTCCACCCCTGCCCCGCTCAGCAACAACCCGCCAATGATCCCGCCCAGGGCGATGGCGCTGTTCCACACCGTGACCAGCATCGACTGCGCCACATCACCACCCTCGCCCGCCGCATCGGCGCAGGCGGTCTGCAGCAGGGTTGGCGCACCGCCGTAGGTCACGCCCCACAAGGCGATGCTCAGGTACATCGCCCACGACGACGCCTGCCCCAACACCAGCGTCGCCAGGGCAAAACCGGCCAGGCTCAGCAGCACCAGGGAACGCAGATAACGGTCGACCAGCAGCCCCACCAGGCCAATCCCGGCCAGGGCCGCAAGGCCGAACACCATCAGTACCAGGCCGATGTCGGCAGCCATGCCGGCCGCCGCCAGCAGCGGCACGATGTAGGTGTAGAGCACATTGTGGCCAAGGATCCAGCTGAGGATCACCAACAGCACGATCGCCACCCCCGGCGTGCGCAACACCTGCAGGGCCGCAGGCCGCTTGCCGGTGGCGAGCCCCGGGTAGTCCGGCACCGACCGCAGTACCCAGGCCACCAGCAGCAGCGCCGCCAGCGTGACCACCACGAAAGTGGCGCGCCACCCCAACCCCGCCCCCAGCCAGGTGGCGATCGGCAGCCCGAGCGACAAGGCGATGGGCTGGCCGAGCATCGCCACGGCCATGGCCCGGCCCTGCAACGCCACCGGCACCATGCGCCGCGCATGGCCGGCAATCAACCCCCAGGCCAACCCGGCCGCGGCGCCAGTGCAAAAACGCAGCACCAGGGTCACAGCGTTGGAAGTGGACAAGGCAGTCAGCCCGTTGAACAGCACGAAACCGACGATCGCCAGCAGCAGCGCGCGGCGGCGGTACCAGCCCTGGGTCAGGGTCACCAACGGGATGGCGGTCAGCAACGAGCCCAGGGCATACGCCGTGACCCATTGCCCGGCCATGGCTTGGCTGATGTGCATGCCATCGGCGATCTGGTCGAGCAGGCCGGCCGGCAGGGTTTCGCTGAGGATGGCGATAAAGCCGGTCATGGCCAGCGCCAGCAGCCCACTGAGGGGCAAGCGTTCACTGTTGGCGACCAGCAGCGGTGCGGAGGATGTCTGGGACATTGCAGATGCCTTGAATGAGAAACGAGGCGGACAGTCTGCAAGCCGAGGCCATTACGGAAAAAGGCGGTTACAATGCCGTTCACCCAGGACATCAATGTCCGCAATCAGGAATACGGCATGGACAGCCTCAGCGGCTTCGTGGTCTTCAACCGTGTCGCCGAAACCCGCAGTTTCGTCGCTGCCGGCCAATCGCTGGGCATCAGTGCCTCGGCCGTGGGCAAACGTGTGGCGCGCCTCGAAAGCCGCCTGGGGGTACGCCTGTTCCACCGCAGCACGCGCAGCATCACCCTCACCGCCGAAGGCACGTTGTTCCTTGAGCGCAGCCGGCGCATCCTGGCCGAGATCGAGGCCACCGAGCAGGCGCTCTCCCAAGCCAGCGCGACCCCGAGCGGTCGCCTGCGGGTGAGCATGCCGCAGGTCACCGGGCTGGTGATGCCGGCGCTGGCCGAGTTCATGGCGCGCTACCCGCAGGTGGAGCTGGACCTGGATTTTTCCGACCGCATGGTGGATATCGTCGGCGAAGGCTTCGATGTGGTGATGCGGGGTGGGCAGCCGGTGGACTCGCGGCTCAACGCCAAGTTCCTGGGGCACTTCCAGCACTGCCTGGTGGCTTCGCCCGAGTACCTGCGCGAACGCGGCACGCCGCTGCACCCGCGCGACCTGGCGGCACATACCTGCCTGCATTACCGCTTCCCCAGCAGTGGCAAGCTGGAAACCTGGCCGCTGCGCCAGGAGCACCCCGAGCAGGGCTACGACATCCCCATCTCGATGGTCTGCAACCATGTCGAGACGCGCGTCTGCTTTGCCGTCAACCACCGCGGCATCACCTGCCTGCCGGATTTCACCGTACGCCGCGAACTGGCCAACGGCGCGCTGGTCAGCGTGCTCGACGACTTCATGGAACGGCGCGGTAGCTTCTACCTGCTATGGCCGTCCGGGCGGCAGATGCCGCCGAAATTGCGGGTGTTCATCGACTTCATGCTCGAGCGCGTGTTCAACCGTACAGGTAATTGATGTCCTTGCAGACCAGCGGCGGCACCTGGCCAAGCAGGAATTCGCGCAGCTTGTGCATCTGCCGTGCCTTGGGGCTGGCCTTGAGCCAGGTCATGTAATAGCCGTCACCCGTAGCCACCGCATGCCTGAACGGCGTGACCAGGCGCCCGGCCGCCAGGTCGGCACTGGCCAGCACCAGGTCGACCACCGAAATACCCAGGCCTTGCTGGGCGGCCGAGATGCCCTGGTCGAGGGTATCGAACACTTGCCCGTGGTCGATACTGATGTCCAGCGCGTCCATGCGAGCCAGCCAGCGCCGCCAGTCACGGCGGTCGGGGGACGGGTGCAGGAACTCGCACTGGGCCAGGTCGGCCAGGGCCGGCTGTGCCTGGGTCATGTAGTCCGGGTGGCACACCGGGATCAGCCATTCATCGAACAGTTTGAAACTCTCGATATCGGCGGGAAAACGCCCGTTGGCAAGGAGGATTGCACAGTCGTAGGGCTCGGAATAGAAGTCCACGCTGTCGATGTCCATCCACACGCTGGACAGCTGCACGCTGCAGTTGTCTTCGACCTTCTTGAACGCATCCAGCGCCCGCAGCAGCCAGCGCACGGTGAGCGTGGACGGCGCCTTCAGACGCAGGCCGTAGCGGTCCTGGCGCAGCAGGGCGCAGGCGTTTTCGATGATCTTGAAGCCAACCTTGAGTTCCTGCGCCAGCAGGCGACCGTGCTCGGTCAGGGCCAGTTTCGGCCCGCGGCGTTCGAACAGATCGCAGCCGAACATGGCTTCGAGGGTCTTGATGTGGTGACTGACGGCGCCCTGGGTCAGGGCCAGCTCTTCCGCGGCACGGGTAAACGAGCCATAGCGAGAGGCCACCTCGAAGGCACGCAGCGCGTGCAAAGCCTGAATCCTTTCCGACATGGCGAAGCCCCGAGCATGAGTAAGACTAATAGTAGGTCATAGTTCCACGCGTTTTACAACGTCAAGGGCGTCTTGGAAAATGCCGGTAAATAACAAACATAACCAAGATCCTGCCTGCATGTGACTGGAACGTTCATCTAAATTAACGCCTGGGGAAATCATGCTTACGGGTTATGGAACTTGCTATCGCCTGGATGCGCTAGAGCTGGCCGCCGAACATGTCGGGAACACGCGACACTGGACCTACAATGCCGTAGAGCATTTTCGCAGCACCCTCGCCAACCCCGAATTCCCCTGCCTGTTCGGCCGCAAGGCAGTAAACGGCGCAACCTGCCACATCCTCTTCGCCCGCGCCGGGCAGCTGGCCGATGACATCGCCCTGGGCCTGGCCGACTACGTGCGCACCGTCGCTCCAATCCAACCCAAGCAGCGTATCGGCAGCCCGCTGGTCGTGTTTCTGGAAACCGCCGCCAATTGCACCCTCGCCGAGCAACAGGCACTGGCCTGGAAGGTGTTGCGTGGCGTGCATGCGCGCGACCCGCAGCCTTGGCCACACGGCATCCCGACCGACCCCGACGACAGCACCTGGTCGTTCTGCTTTGCCGGCATGCCGCTGTTCATCAACATGAATTTCCCCGGCCACCAACAGATGAAAAGCCGCAACCTGGGGCCACACATTACCTTCGTCATCAACCCGCGGGCGAACTTCGACGAAGTGGCCAATGCCAATACCGAAAGTGGCAAACGTATCCGTGAACGCATCCGCGAGCGCGTGCACCATTACAACGACGGTGTCATGCCCGACACCCTTGGCTTTTTCGGCGATGCCGACAATTTCGAGTGGAAGCAATACCAACTGCAGGAGGCCGGGTCGCTCAACCCGTCCCGCTGCCCGTTCCACGCCCATGCCGTACACCCGGCAACACCTGAAATACTGATCGAGAACTGACCGTGAATACCGCACTCACTGCCACCTATGCCCTTACCGTCCTGCTACTGATCGCCACACCCGGCCCGGTAGTGGCACTTATCATCAATACCGCAGCCGCCTCCGGCTCGCGCAGAGCCATGTTCACCGCCATTGGCACCAATTGGGCATCACTGGTGCTGATCGGCGCCGCGGCCTGGATCATCCTCACCAGCGCCGCCATCGACAAGGCCTGGCTCAGCGCCATGAGCCTGCTCGGCTGCCTGTTCATCGGCTACACCGCCGTGGGCACCCTGAGGGACGCCCTGCAGGCGCCTGCGACCGAGGCGCCGGGCGAACTCGCCAAGCCAGAGCGCAGCGGGCTGTTGCAAGGCTTCATGGTGGGCATTTCCAACCCGAAAGACATCATCTTCTTCATCGCCTTCTTCCCGCAGTTCATCCAGATCACCGAGTCGTTCGGCAAGAGCATGGTGGTGTTGTCGCTGCTGTGGGTGGCCATCGATTTTGCTGTGCTCAGCCTTTACATCTTCGCCATCGGCAAGATCGCCTCGCAACGCAGCAACCGCATGATCAGCCTGGCCTCGGGCGTCGCCCTGCTGCTGATCGCCGCCGGCGGCCTGCTGTACAACCTCAAGGAACTGGCGGCCTGATTGTGATGCAAAGTGCCCGCTGCAACATGAGGGAGAGATCATGACCGCGAGTGACACGAGCCCGTCGCCTTCGCCGTTGCAACAGGACTACCAGCGCTTTCTGCTGCTGGGCAGCCGGCGTGCACCGCACACCGTGCATGTGCACGAAACCGGCTACCGTTCCGGCACCATCAACACCGACGCCCTGGGCCTGCGCTACAGCCACTGCGCCGGCAAGCGCTTCTCGGCGGCCGAGCGCGGTGGTGCCGCGCGCATCAACCTGCTGGTCGGCGGCTCCACCGCCCTGGGCATCGGCGCCAGCTCCGACGAACACACAGTGGCCTCGCACCTGTCGATGCTCACCGGCGAAGTCTGGCTGAGCCTGGCCGGCTGTGGGCTCAATGCCAGCCAGGAGCTGCTGATGTTCCTCACCCATCAGCACCGCCTTGGCCAGCTCGGCCACGTGGTGGTGCTCAGCGGCCTCAACAGCCTGGCCCATGAAGCCCTCTGCGAAGTCCTCGCCAGCCTGAACGGTCCACAGCACGCCAAGGCCTACCAGGACTTTCTCAACAGTTTCAGCGAAGGCATGCAGCCCATGTCGGCTCCGCGCCGGCAATCGCTGTGGCAGCGTATCGGCCAGGCCTTGGCCGCGCCCCCGGTCGCACCACCTGCCACCTGGCCACTGTCGCCCCCGGAAAAGCGCCTGGCTCGTGCCGCCGACAACATTGGCCGGACCTTGCGCCAATGGGAACGACTGCTGGCAGACAGCCATTCCACCCTCACCTTCATCCTGCAGCCGTTGCTGCCCTGGTGTCGGGATAGCCTGCCCGCTGGCGAGCAGGCCATGCTGGATGCACTGCAGCGAAAACCGGCGAATTTCGACCGGCTGCTGGACGGCGCGTTCGACAGCCAGTTGCACTCGGCCTTCTTCCGCCGCATCAAGAGCCAGGCCGACCCGGTCCCCTGCTACGACATGAACTGCATGCTCAGCAGCTCGCCGGTATTCGGGGCCGACTTGTTCATCGACCGCCTGCACCTGAATGACCTGGGCAACAATGCCCTGGCAAAGGTCATAACTGCCAAGCTTGGCCTGGCCCAGGAAAAACATGCCCAGCGCAAGGTCACGCCGATCAAGCTCGTCTGACAGTTGCCGGGTGGTCTTCCGGCCAGGCCCATTGGGTGGCTAGAATATGCCGTCGTTCCGATCTGCCCGAGGCGCACGCTTGACCGCCATGAACATCGAAGCCATCCATCATCAGTGCCTAGCACCCTGTGAGGCTTGCCTGTGAGCTGCATGCTTCGCCTGCCCCCCCTGCTGCTCGCTCTGATGCCGCTGGCCGCACACGCGCTGGAAGTGCGCATCGACCCTCATGCCGACCTGCTCTACCGTCAGGCCTTGCCCCTGCTGGAGCAGGCCGACAGCCAGGACGACAGCGCCAGCACGCTGCGCACGGCCGTGGGTGACGACCCGGAGCTTAGCCGCCAGGGCCAGGCCATGGCCCACACCCTGCCGACAGCGGTCGCCTTGCTGAAAAAGTCCGTGGCGCTGGGCCACCCGGTCGCACAGTACCGCCTGGCGCTGTACTACATGACCTACCTGCCCGCCGCGCAAATCCCGGATGCCGCCTGCCCGCTGCTCGAAGCCAGCCTCAAACAGGGCTTTGCCGCACCGGCGCCGGCCATCGCCACCTGGTGCCCGCCCTACAACGTCAGCAGCGAGTACCGCACTGCACTGGAGGCCATCCCCAGCATGGCCACCGTGTACGCCCCCTACTACCCGCAACCGGCCACGCGCCTGGCCTGCAACCGCAGCCGGCCACAAGGCCTGGAAATGCTATGGGGGCGCCAACGGGACTATCAGGCCGAGGTATACCGACTGCTCGGCGACCTCGACCCGCAGCACCGCCAGAGCCTGCTGCAGAAGGCCGTGGATACCAACGGCTGCGTGACGGCGCAGCAGCACCTGACCAGCCGTCCCTGACCCTCACCCGTCGCGATCCTTTGTGGGAGATGGCCCAGCCCTTAGGGCTGCGCTGTCGCGTAGAGAACTGAAATGGCAAGCAGTCCGCGCACCCTGTGGGAGCGGCTTTAGCCGCGAAGAATCCAACGTGGTGCATGGCACCGGCTTCGCCGGTGTTCGCGGGCAAGCCCGCTCCCACAGTGATGAACTGCGCCCCTGATGTT
>NZ_JAMBDI010000013.1:0-30419 GCF_036858055.1 Pseudomonas sp. SF2
ACCGACTGAGCTATCGCGGAACTGAACTTCGGTACATCTTTACAGCTTCGAAGCTTGTGTTAGCTTCGGTCTCTTTGGCTATCCGCTTTCGCGTTGCAGCTGCTGAGGCCGGCTATTCTACATTCTTCGTTTTGCTTGTCAACCACTTTTTTTCATTCAACTTACTGATTTGTAAGTTGTTTTGCGGTCACCGGTGTTGCTGGTGATTCGCTTAGTGCCTGACAACGCGGCGTATATTAGGGGCACTCGATTTTAGATGCAAGCAAAAATTTCAAAAATTTCAGCAAGTTATCCAGGAAGGCTGGAAAGACCCGGATTTGCTGGGGCTGTGCCGGCCTCTTCGCGGGCTCGCCCGCTCCCACAGGTACTGCACAGGCCTTTGAGCGGTAGGTAATCCTGTGGGAGCGGGTTTACCCGCGAAGGGGCCGGCACAGGCAAAAAAAAGCCCCGCAGATGCGGGGCTCATGGTGCAACAAATCAGCCGAAGACGATTTCGTCGCCTTCCACCTTGGCGGTAATCGCCGTCCCCGGCATGAACTTGCCTGCCAGGATCAACTGCGCCAGCGGGTTTTCGATCCAGCGCTGGATCGCCCGCTTCAGCGGCCGTGCGCCGTACACCGGGTCGTAACCCACAGCAATCAGCTTGTCCAACGCCTCCGGGCTCAGGCTCAGCGACAGTTCGCGCTCCAGCAGGCGGCTGCGCAGGCGGCCCAGCTGGATTTCGGTAATGCCGGCAATCTGCTCACGGCCCAGCGGCTCGAACACCACCACTTCGTCGATACGGTTGATGAACTCCGGACGGAAGTGCGAACCCACCGCATCCATCACTGCCGCACGCTGTGCCTCGCGGTCACCCACCAGTTCCTGGATCTGCGCCGAGCCCAGGTTGGAGGTCATCACGATCACGGTGTTGCGGAAGTCCACGGTGCGCCCGTGGCTGTCGGTCAGGCGGCCGTCTTCCAGCACCTGCAGCAGCACGTTGAACACATCCGGGTGGGCCTTCTCCACCTCGTCCAGCAGCACCACCGAGTATGGCTTGCGCCGTACCGCCTCGGTCAGGTAACCGCCCTCTTCATACCCGACATAACCTGGTGGGGCGCCGATCAGGCGAGCCACGGAATGCTTCTCCATGAACTCGGACATGTCGATGCGCACCATCGCCTCTTCGGTGTCGAACAGGAACTCGGCCAGCGCCTTGCACAGCTCGGTCTTGCCCACCCCGGTCGGGCCAAGGAACATGAACGAACCACTCGGCCGGTTCGGGTCGGACAGCCCGGCACGCGAACGGCGCACGGCGTTGGCCACGGCGGTTACCGCCTCGCTCTGGCCAATCACGCGCTGGTGCAGCAGCTCTTCCATCTTCAGCAGCTTTTCACGCTCGCCTTCGAGCATCTTGGCCACCGGAATACCGGTCCACTTCGACACCACTTCGGCAATTTCTTCCTCGGTGACCTTGTTGCGCAGCAACTGGTTCTCGGTCTTGCCGTGCTGGTCGACCATCTGCAGGCTGCGCTCCAGGTCCGGGATCACTCCGTACTGCAGCTCGGCCATGCGGCTCAGGTCGCCTTTGCGACGGGCGGTTTCCAGCTCCTGGCGGGCCTGTTCGATCTTTTGCTGGATCTGCGCCGAGCCTTGCACCTCGGCCTTCTCGGAGGCCCAGATTTCTTCCAGGTCGGCGTATTCACGCTCCAGTCGCTCGATTTCCTCGGTCAGCTTCTCCAGGCGTTTTTTCGCCGCTTCGTCTTCTTCCTTCTTCAGCGCCTGCGATTCCACCTTCAGCTGGATCAGGCGACGGTCCAGGCGGTCAAGCACTTCCGGCTTGGAGTCGATCTCCATACGGATGCGGCTGGCCGCTTCGTCGATCAGGTCGATGGCCTTGTCCGGCAGCTGGCGGTCGGTGATGTAGCGGTGGCTGAGCTTGGCCGCAGCGATGATGGCGCCGTCGGTGATGGCCACCTTGTGGTGCACTTCATAGCGCTCTTTCAGGCCACGCAGGATGGCGATGGTGTCTTCCTCGCTCGGCTCTTCGACCAGCACCTTCTGGAAGCGGCGCTCCAGGGCTGCGTCCTTCTCGATGAACTGGCGGTACTCGTTCAGCGTGGTGGCACCAACGCAGTGCAGCTCGCCACGGGCCAGGGCCGGCTTGAGCATGTTGCCAGCGTCCATGGCGCCCTCGCCTTTGCCGGCGCCGACCATGGTGTGCAGTTCGTCGATGAACAGGATGATCTGCCCTTCCTGCTTGGACAGCTCGTTCAGCAGGCCTTTGAGGCGTTCTTCGAACTCACCACGGTACTTGGCACCGGCAATCAGCGCGCCCATGTCCAGCGCCAGCAGGCGCTTGCCCTTCAGGCCGTCGGGCACTTCACCATTGATGATGCGCTGGGCCAGGCCTTCGGCGATGGCGGTTTTACCTACGCCTGGCTCACCGATCAGCACCGGGTTGTTCTTGGTACGGCGTTGCAGCACCTGCACGGTACGGCGGATTTCGTCGTCACGGCCGATCACCGGGTCCAGCTTGCCTTCTTCGGCACGCTTGGTCAGGTCGACGGTGTACTTGTCCAGCGCCTGGCGCGATTCCTCGGCATTGGCGTCGTTGACGGCCGCGCCGCCCCGCAGGTTGTTGATGGCGTTTTCCAGGGCTTTCTTGCTCACGCCCTGGCCCAGCAACAGCTTGCCGAGCTTGCTGTTCTCGTCCATGGCGGCCAGCAGCACCAGCTCGCTGGAAATGAACTGGTCGCCCTTCTGCTGGGCCAGGCGGTCGGCCTGGTTGAGCAGGCGCGCCAGGTCCTGCGACATGTTCACGTCGCCGGTGGGGTTCTGGATTTTCGGCAGCTGGTCGAGTTCTTTCACCAGCGCCTGGCGCAGGCTGTTGATGTCGAAGCCCACCTGCATCAGCAGCGGCTTGATCGAACCGCCCTGCTGTTCGAGCAGCGCCTGCAACAGGTGCACGGGCTCGATGGCGGGGTGGTCCATGCCAACGGCCAGGGATTGGGCATCGGATAATGCAAGCTGCAGCTTGCTGGTCAAACGGTCTATTCGCATGGGGTACCTTCCTTTAAAGGGCAGGTCGGAGCGATGGACAGCGCCTGTTTATGAAGAAACCTGCCTGAGATGACTTTATAGATAAGGCTGATTCTGGAAGATTCAAGCGTAGCGGGGTTGACCGAAGTCAACCTGTTGGGTTGGCGCCGGGCCATTCGCGGGTGAACCCGCTCCCACAGGTCCTGCACCGCTCTCAAGGCCTGTGATTAGCCTGTGGGAGCGGGTTTACCCGCGAAGAGGCCGGTACAGGCTGCCGAGGTTCCAGCCACACCAGGGAAGCAAAACGCCCACCCTGCGGGGTACGCCGATAGGAGAAGAACCGCTCATCGCTGACCGTGCACAAGCCACCGCCATGAACAGCAGTCACCCCACGCGCCGCCAAACGGATACGCGCCAGCTCATAGATGTCGGCCATCAGCTTGCCCGGCCGGGCACCATCGACAAAGGCCCTGCCCGCTTCCGGGTGCACCGCCGTAAAGGCGTCACGCACTTCCAGCCCCACTTCGAAGGCCTGCGGGCCAATCGCCGGCCCCAACCACACCAGCACCTCTTCGGGCGGCAGTGCCAAGCGATCCAGGGTGGCTTCCAGCACACCACCGGCCAGCCCACGCCAGCCAGCATGCGCCGCCGCCACGCGGGTACCGGCCCGGTCGCAGAACAGCACAGGCAGGCAATCGGCAGTCATCACGGTGCAGGCGATGCCAGGCTGGCCGGTCCAGCTGGCGTCAGCCTCGGCCACCACGGCCGGATTGGCATCCGCCACCACCAGCCCGTGCACCTGCTTGAGCCAGGCCGGCTGGATGGCGAATTCGTCGCTCAGGCGACGGCGGTTCTCGGCCACCGCGACAGGGTCGTCCCCAACATGGTCACCAAGGTTGAAGGTTTCATAGGGCGGCAGGCTGATACCGCCCTGGCGGGTGGTGACACAGGCGCGCACCGAGGCCGGAGCAGGCCAGTCGGGGAACAGCAGCGACTGCGTCAGGCCACTCATCCGATAAAGCTCTCGCGGTCCTGGTTCAGCAGCGACAGCAACCAGACGAAGTCATCCGGCAGCGGCGATTCCCACTTCATGACTTCACCGGTAATCGGGTGAGCCAATGCCAGGAAGCGTGCATGCAGTGCCTGGCGCGGGAAGGTTTTCACCGCCTCGACCATGGTCGGGCTGGCGGCCGGCGGAATGCGGAAGCGCCCGCCGTAGGTCTGGTCGCCGACCAACGGGAAGCCAACGTGAGCCATGTGCACGCGAATCTGGTGGGTACGGCCGGTTTCCAGCTTGACCCGCACGTGGGTGTGCGAGCGGAAGCGCTTGAGCACACGGTAGTGGCTGACCGCCGGCTTGCCGCCGTCGGTGACCGCCATGCGCTGGCGCATGCCGCCGTGGCGGCCGATCGGGGCATCGATCTTGCCGCCGGCAGTGACCACGCCAATCACGATGCACTCATAGATGCGGCTGACCTTGCGCGCCTGCATCTGCTCGACCAGCCGGGTCTGCGCCTGCAAGGTCTTGGCCACTACCATCAGGCCGGTGGTGTCCTTGTCCAGGCGGTGGACGATACCGGCGCGCGGTACGTTGACGATGTCAGGCACGTGGTGCAGCAGTGCATTGAGCAAAGTCCCGCTGGCATGCCCGGCGGCCGGGTGCACAACCAGCCCGGCAGGCTTGTTGATCACCATGATATGGTCGTCTTCGTAGACGATATCCAGCTCGATATCTTCGGCGACCCACTCGCCCTGGGCCTCTTGCTCGGCCTCCAGGACAAGTTGCGAGCCACCATAGACGAGGTCTCGAGGGCGCACCACGGCACCATCGACCGTCAGGCGGCCTTCTTTGATCCACGAAGTCAGCCGGGAACGCGAGTACTCGGCGAACAATTGGGCGGCGACCTGGTCGAGGCGTTGACCGCCCAGTTCGGACGGCACCTCTGCGCTAAGTTGAATGATCTCGGACATGCTCGATTCGGCGGGCGCACAGCCTTTGGTTTCGGCTGCGAGCTTGTGGTTAAATACGACTTCTTTTGTCCCGGGGTTGGCCGGGGCGCTCATCATAACAGGACGGCACCGCCCAAGACAGCGGCCGTCAAAGGGACGCAAGCCGCCATGCAAGTGAAACACCTGCTGCTGATCGCCATCCTCGGGCTCACCGCGGCCTGTTCCTCCAATAAAGAAGTGATTGACGAGAACCTCAGCGAGGCCGAGCTGTACCAGCAGGCGCAAGCTGACCTGGACAATTCCAGCTACACCAGTGCCGTGAACAAGCTCAAGGCCCTGGAGTCGCGCTACCCGTTCGGCCGCTATGCCGACCAGGCGCAGCTCGAGCTGATCTACGCCAACTACAAGAACGCCGAGCCCGAGGCTGCCAAGTCGGCCGCCGAGCGCTTCATCCGCCTGCACCCGCAGCACCCGAACGTCGACTACGCCTACTACCTCAAGGGCCTGACTTCGTTCGACCAGGACCGTGGCCTGGTGGCGCGCTTCCTGCCGCTGGACATGACCAAGCGTGACCCGGGAGCCGCACGCGACTCGTACAACGAGTTCGCCCAACTGACCAGCCGCTTCCCCAACAGCCGTTACGCGCCCGACGCCAAGCAGCGCATGATCTACCTGCGCAACCTGCTGGCCTCGTACGAAATCCATGTGGCCGACTACTACCTGAGCCGCCAGGCCTATGTAGCCGCTGCCAACCGTGGCCGCTACGTGGTGGAGAACTTCCAGGAAACCCCATCGGTCGGCGACGGCCTGGCGGTGATGGTCGAGGCGTACCAGAAGATGCACCTGGACGAACTGGCCGCCACCAGCCTGGAAACCCTCAAGCTCAACTACCCGGACCACCCGAGCCTGGTCGATGGCGAATTCCAGCCCAAGCAGACCGAGTCTGACGGCCGTGGCTGGCTGTCCAAGGCCACCCTGGGCCTGATCGAAACCGACACCCCGCTGCCGCCGGGCGAAACCCGCGCCAACCAGGACGTGGTCAAGCAGTTCCAGGACGCACGCGACGAGATGCCACGTGAGCTGCTGCCGACGGACGAGAACGGTGATCCGATCGTGCCGGAAGGGCCGAAGGAAGCCGCGAAGGACCGCTCCTGGTTCAGCTACATGACCTTTGGTCTGTTCGACTGATACGCAGCGGTACATGAAAGGGAGGCCTTGGGCCTCCCTTTTTTATTGGCCGCGTCCTAGACTGTCGGCTTCTTCAACCGACAAGCTGGACACCATGGTTCGCCTACTTTTCTGGATCGCCCTGATCGCCGCCGCGTTCTGGCTGTGGCGCAAGTTCAAAGCCAGCCAACAGTCGCACCCCGAGGCCAAGCTGGATGCGCCGCTGAAGATGGTGCGCTGCGCCCATTGTGGCGTGCACCTGCCCAATGACCGGGCGCTGCAGCAGGGCAACGAGTGGTATTGCAGCCAGGCACACCTGCAACAGGGCCCAGGCCGCCAGAACTGAACACAGTACCCTGTGGGAGATGGCCCCGCGTACCCTGTGGGAGCGGCTTTAGCCGCGAAGAATCCAACGCGGTGCATGGCACCGNNCTAAAGCCGCTCCCACAGGTTGTGTGGTGAATCCGGACTTCACTTATCCCTCCCCGACCCTTTCGCACCATTTGCGACCCCACCCCCGCCGCCAGCATTGACCCACCCCGGCAAAACTCGCTAAATCCTATTTATCCGCATAAATATGAAAAATAGCGAAATGCTCAAACCCAAACGCAAACGCCAGAAGCTGTCCGATGTGATCGTCGAATCGGTAAAACGCTCGATCGTCACCGAAGCGCTGCACCCCGGCGACCGCCTGCCCACCGAGCGTGAGCTGATGGAACATTTCGAATGCTCCAAGGGTACCGCCCGCGAAGCGCTCAAGGCCCTGGAGGTCGAGGGCCTGGTCAGCACCCGCACCGGCCCGAGCGGCGGCGCCTACCTCAATGAAGTGGGCACTGAACCTGCCAGCCGCGCGCTGCGTAACTACCTGCATTTCCAGCACCTGGACGGCGAACAGGTTTACCAGCTGCGCAAGGTCATCGAGGTGGAGCTGGCGGTATCGGTCATGGGCAAGCTGAGCGAAGCCGACTACGCCGCGCTGCAGGCCAACATCGATTTCTGCAGCGCCCCGGAAGACAGCGAGGAAGGCCAGCGCGAACAGCGCCTGGCAGAGCTGGAATTCCACACCCTGCTGGCCGACCGCTGCCCCAACCCGTTGCTGCGTTTCATGGCGGTGTTCCTCAACGACCTGCTACGCGACCTGGTGGTGCTGAAAAAGGCATACCTGCCCAAGCGCCAGCAGTTCGCCGCTGCCAACATCGCCTACCACAAGCAATTGCTCATCGCCCTGCGCGCCAGCGACGAGCCTGCCGTACGCCGGCTGATGCACGAACACATGTGCGACGCCGAACACCACATGACCGCGCTGGAAGGCGAGGTTGCCCGCAACTTCCTGCTGGAGTTCGAACACCACCACTGATCCGCCTGGAAAGAGGCCTGCACACAGGCCCGGCCGTACCCGCTTTGTCATTGCCACTCCTGCCTAATAACCACAACCAAGGAGTTACTCATGCAAAGACGTACCCTGCTCAAGGCAGGCCTTGCCCTGGGTGCCTTAGGGAGCCTCCCCCTGGGAGCGCACCGGGCATTCGCCGACCAACCATTGACCTTCTATGGGCTCAAGTCCATGTCTGGCGCCTTCGCCAGCTACGGCAAGTACGCCGACATGGGCTCGCGCCTGGCCATCGCCGAATACCCGCAACTGCTCGGCCACCCGCTCAAGTACAAGGTCATCGATACCGAAGGCAACGCCGGCAAGGCGGTGCGCAAGGTGCAGGAAGCCATCGGCCAGGATGGCGCCCGCTTCTTCCAGGGCTGCACGCTGTCGTCCTCGGCTCTGGCGGTGTCGAAGGAAATCCACAAGGCCGGTGGCGTGTTCATGACCCCGGTCGGCGCCGACGAAATCACCGGCAAGGACTGCAATGCCTCGACCTTCCGCTGGTCGGTGCCCACCTACGGCGCCATCCGCGAAACGCTGGTGCCGATGATCCGTCAGCTGCCACAGGCCAAGCGCTGGTACACCATCACCCCGCAATACGTGTTCGGCGATGCCCTGCTGGACAACGCCCGCAAGGTGTTCGCCGAGCTCGGCGTGGAACACATCGGCAACAGCTACCACTCGCTGCAGGAACAGGAGTTTTCCGGCTACCTGACCAACGCCATCGCCGCCAGGCCCGACGTGCTGGTGCTGCTCAACTTCGGCAGCCAGGCGTCCAACGCCCTGCGCCAGGCAGTGAACTTCGGCATCAAGGAGCGCATGAAAGTGCTGATTGTGTGGTCCGCCGGCCTCGACCAGTTCCAGGAGCTGGGCAGCGACGTGCTCGAAGGCGTGTACCTGGGCGCACAGTACTGGCACCAGGTCGATACCCCACTGAACAAGCAGCTGGTCGCTGCCACCCGCAAGGCCTATGGCATCAACCCCAACTACCCGCTGGCGGCCGACTACATCGGCACCAAGGTCATGCTCGAAGCCATCATCAAGGCCGGCAGCCTTGATGGCGCCGCCGTATCCGCGGCGTTGCAGGGCATGCGCTTCCAGGGCCCTACCGGCGAAGAACTGATCCGCCCGGGCGACCACCAGGTGCTCAAGGATTACTACCTGCTGCGCGGCAAGCCCCAGGGGCAGATGCGCGACGAGGACGACCTGGCCGAAGTCATCAGCTCGGGCCGTTCGTTCGTCGAAGTCGACCACACCGGTTGCGCCCTGGCCTGAAGCCACGGCGTCAGTCACAAACACTCGTACAGGCAGCCGCAACGCGCGCTGTCGAGGGCACGCTCATGCTCGATTTGTACCTGTTCCAACTGCTCAACGGCCTGGGCCTGGGGATGATCTACTTCCTCATCGCCGTGGGCCTGACGATCATTTTCGGCCTGCTCAACTTCGTCAACTTCGCCCACGGCGCGTTCTTCCTGCTGGGCGCCTACCTGTGCTACACCGCCGTCGCCATTACCGGCAACTTCTGGCTGGCCCTGCTGATCGCACCACTGGTGGTGGCGGCGCTGGCCTGGGCGGTCGAGCGCCTGTTGATCAAGCGCATCTACCACCTGCCCCACACCTTCCAGATCCTCGTCACCCTCGGTATCGCGCTGATCATCCAGGAAGCCTCGGTACTGATCTGGGGCCCGGTGGGCAAGAACATTGCCGTGCCGCCGGAGTTGCGCGGGGTGCTGATCATCGGTGACTTCATCTACCCCTACTACCGGCTGTTCCTGATCGGTTTCGCCGCGCTGATCGGCCTTGGCCTGTGGCTGCTGCTGGAGCGCACCCGCTTCGGCGCCCTGGTGCGGGCCGGCAGCGAAAGCACCGAAACCGTGTCGCTGCTGGGCACCAACATCTTCCGCCTGTTCTCCCTGACCTTCGCCCTGGGCGTGGGCCTGGCCGGCGTGGCGGGCGTGCTGTTCGCACCGCTGCGTGGCGCCCAGCCCTTCGTCGGCCCGGAAATCCTCGGCATCGCCTTCGTGGTGGTGGTGATCGGCGGCATGGGCTCGTTCGGCGGTGCCCTGGTCGGCGGCCTGCTGGTGGGTGTGGTGCAAAGCATGATGACCAGCCTCTGGCCGCAAGGCGCCAGCCTGATGATCTACGGTGCCATGGCCGCAGTCATCCTGGTCCGCCCCTATGGCCTGTTCGGGAGAGCTTGAGATGAGTGAGAAAAACCCTTTGCCGGTCGCCAAGGGCCGCGCCCCGGCCCTGCTGTTGCTGGTGGTCGCCAGCCTGGTGGCACTGCCGCTGCTGCTGCCATCGGCCACCCTGGCCACCGAGATCCTGATCTTTGCCCTGGCGGCGCTGGCCTGCAACCTGCTGCTCGGCTACACCGGCCTGCTGTCGTTCGGCCAGGGCATCTTCTTTGGCGTAGGCGCCTATGGCGCGGCGCTGCTGATGATCCACCTGCAGTGGGGCATGTTCGCCGCGCTGCTTGGCGCAGCCGTGTTCGGTGCCTTCCTGGCGCTGCTGGTAGGCGCCCTGGCGATCCGCCGCACGGGTATCTACTTCGTCATGCTGACCCTGGCCTTCAGCCAGATGGCCTACTTTCTGGCCTACACCCTCAGCGGCTGGACCGGCGGTGACAACGGCCTGCTCGATGTGCCCCGGCCCAACATCGAAATCGCCGGCCATGTGCTGGTCGACCTGGCCGACCCACGGCACTTCTATGTGTTCGTCGCGGTACTGTTCCTGCTGATCTTTGCCGGCGCCCTGCGGGTGATCCGCTCGCCATTCGGCAGCACCCTGCTGGCCATCCGCGAAAACGAGACCCGCGCCGCAGCCATCGGCTACGACACCCGCCACTTCAAGATCCTGGTGTTCATGCTGTCGGGCGCCATCACCGGTATCGCCGGGGCGCTGTACGCCATGCTGCTGCACTTTGCGCCGCTGTCGAACATCGACCTGATGATGAGCGAGAACATCCTGATCATGACCATCGTCGGCGGCACCGGCTCGCTGTTCGGCTCGCTGCTGGGGGCCGGCGCCATCGTGCTGCTGGGCGATGTGCTGTCGGAGCTGTGGCCGCGCTGGCTGATGCTGCTGGGGGTGATCCTGATCCTGGTGGTGGTGTTCATGCGTGGCGGCCTGTGGGGCGGCCTGGCCGAACTGGGCAAGCGCCTGCTGGCTAACCGCAATGCCAATGACAAACCCCAGGCCAAGACCAAGGAGACCCTGTGATGAGCGACTACCTCCTGGAAACCCGCCAGCTCGAGCTGGCCTACGGGCCGTTCAAGGCGGTTGCGGGTGTCGACCTCAAGGTTCGCGCCGGCTCCATCCACACCATCATCGGCCCCAACGGCGCCGGCAAGACCAGCCTGTTCCACTGCCTGACCGGCGAGCGCCAGGCCACTGCGGGCAAGATCCTGTTCAACGGCCAGGACATCATCCGCAAGCCGTCCCACGGGCGCGTGGCGCTGGGCATGGCCCGTTCGTTCCAGCTCACCAGCCTGTTCCAGAACCTGTCGGTGCGCGAGAACCTGCGCCTGGCCGCCCAGGGCCGCGATGGCCTGGGTGCTCTGAACTTCTGGCGCAGCGTCGAGCACAAGCGCAGCCATTGGGACACCGCCGACCAGGTGCTGGAGCGCCTGAAGCTTGCCGCCCGCGCCGAGACCCTGGCCGGCGAGCTGTCGCACGGCCAGCAACGGGTGCTGGAGGTGGGTATGTCGATCTGCGCCAAACCCACCCTGCTGATGCTCGACGAACCCACTTCGGGCATGGGCATCGACGACATACCGGTGATGACCGATCTGATCAGCGACCTCGGCCGCGACCACACCGTGCTGCTGATCGAGCACAACATGAGCATCGTCATGTCGATCAGCCAGCGCATCACGGTGATGAGCCACGGCCAGATCCTGGTCGAGGGTACCCCTGAACAGGTGCGCAACGACGAGCGTGTCCGCACCGCCTACCTTGGAGAGGCCGCCTGATGCTCAACGTCGATTCGATCCATTCCTACTACGACAAGAGCCATGTGCTCGAAGGCGTCTCGCTCAAGGTCGAAGCTGGCGAACTGGTGACCCTGCTGGGGCGCAATGGCGCCGGCAAGACCACTACCCTGCGCAGCATCCTCGGCATCGTCCGCCCACGGCAGGGGCAGATCAGCTTCAACGGCCAGCAGTTGGTCGGCCGCGAAATCTTCGATATCGCCCGGCTCGGCATTGCCCTGGTGCCGGAGCACCGTGGCATCTTTCGCCAGCTCAGCGTGGAGGAGAACCTGAGGATTGCCGTTCGCAAGGACAGCCGCTGGCAGCTGGAAGACGTGTACAGCATGTTCCCGCGGCTGAAGGAACGGCGCCGCAACGGCGGTTTCGCCCTGTCCGGCGGCGAGCAGCAGATGCTGGCCATCGCCCGCGCCCTGCTCAACGGCCCCAAGCTGCTGATCCTTGACGAGCCCACAGAAGGCCTGGCCCCGGTGATCGTCGACGAACTGGTGAGGATTCTGCGGCGGATCAAGGACGAAGGCCTGTCGATTCTGCTGGTGGAGCAGAACCTGATGGTCTGCGATGCCCTCGCCGACCGCCACTACGTGCTGGAACAGGGCCGCGTCGCCTACCAGGGCAGTGCGGCGCAGTTCCGCGAGGACCCGAGCATCAAGAACCGTTACCTGGCCCTGAGTGCCTGATACAGGCCTCGTTTACCTGTACTGGCCTCTTCGCGGGTAAACCCGCTCCCACACCTGAAGGCAGTGATGTCCCTGTGGGAGCGGGCAAGCCCGCGAAGAGGCCAGTACAAGCAACCCAGTCATTTCAGGAGAGATGAACCATGAACACCCGCATCGTTCCCTCGCAGCACCTGCTCGGCCAGGGCCCGCTGGTCAACCGCGAACGCCTCTGGCAATCGCTGATGGACCTGGCACGGCTCGGCGCCACCGCCAAAGGTGGCGTATGCCGCCTGGCCCTGACCGACCTCGACCGCCAGGCCCGTGACCTGTTCGTGCGCTGGTGCGAAGACGCCGGCTGCACGGTCAGCATCGACGCCATCGGCAACATCTTCGCCCGCCGCCCCGGGCGCAACCCGGCCCTGCCGCCAGTGATGACCGGCAGCCACATCGACACCCAACCCACCGGTGGCAAGTTCGACGGCTGCTACGGGGTCATGGCCGGCCTCGAGGTGTTGCGCACCCTGAACGACCTGGACCTGACCACCGAAGCCCCGCTGGAAGTGGTGGTATGGACCAACGAGGAAGGCTCGCGCTTCCCGCCGTGCATGATGGGCTCGGGGGTGTTCGCCGGTAAGTTCGGCCTGCAGGAGACCTTGGCCAAGGTCGACGACCAGGGCCTGTCGGTAGGTGCGGAACTCCAACGCATCGGTTACGCCGGCCCACGCGTGCCCACCGGGCATGCCGTCGGTGCCTACTTCGAGGCGCATATCGAACAGGGCCCGGTGCTGGAAGACCAGCGCACCACCATTGGCGTGGTCCAAGGCTGCCTGGGGCAGAAGTGGTTCGACCTGGTACTGACCGGCGTCGAGGCCCATGCCGGCCCCACTCCGATGCACCTGCGCAAGGATGCCCTGGTCGGTGCCGCCGAGGTGGTGGCTGCGGTCAACCGCGTGGCCCACGCCCACCAGCCGCATGCCTGCGGCACCGTCGGCTGCCTGAACCTGCACCCGGGCTCGCGCAATGTCATCCCCGGCCAGGTGCAGATGACCATCGACCTGCGCCACCTCGACCCCGAGCACCTCGCCACCATGGTCAGCGAAGTACGCGCGGCCATTGAAACCAGCACGGCAAGGCACGGGTTGAGTTACGAGCTGACGCCAACCGCCGACTTCCCGCCGCTGTACTTCGCCGAGCAGTGCGTGGACGCCGTGCGCCAAGGCGCGCGGGAGCTGGGCCTGAGCCACATGGATATCGTCAGCGGCGCCGGCCACGACGCGATCTTCCTCGCTGAACTGGGCCCGGCCGGGATGATCTTCGTGCCCTGCGAAGGCGGCATCAGCCACAACGAAATCGAAAATGCCGCGCCACAGGACCTGGCCGATGGCTGCGACGTGCTGCTGCGCGCCATGCTCCAGGCCGCCAACCCGGGAGCCCGTTGAGATGACCCAGAAAACCGCGATTGGCGAGTTCACCGCCGTCGAACTGCTCGAGTTGTACCAGCGCCGCCAACTGTCACCGGTCGAGGTGATCGACGATGTGCTGGCGCGCATCGACCTACACAACCCGGCAGTCAACGCCTATTGCCATGTCGACGGCGAAGGTGCCCGCGTCGCCGCCCACGCCAGCGAACAGCGCTGGCAGCGTGGCGAGCCCTGCGGCCGGCTGGATGGCGTACCCGCCTCGATCAAGGATCTGACCCTGACCCGTGGCATGCCCACACGCAAGGGCTCGCGCACCACCTCGGGCGCCGGCCCGTGGGCAGTCGATGCGCCCTTCACAGCCTTCATGCGCGAAGCCGGCGCTGTGTTGGTGGGCAAGACCACCACGCCAGAGTTCGGTTGGAAGGGGGTGACCGACAACCCGCTGTACGGCATCACCCGCAACCCCTGGGACACCCGGCTGACCGCCGGCGGCTCGTCCGGTGGCGCTGCGGCGGCAGCCGCGTTGAACCTGGGCGTGCTGCACCAGGGCAGCGACGCCGGCGGCTCGATTCGCATCCCTTGCGCCTTTACCGGCACCTTCGGCATCAAGCCGACCTTCGGCCACGTACCGCAATGGCCGGCCAGTGCCATGACCGTGCTGTCGCATCTGGGGCCGATGACGCGCACCGTCGACGATTCGGTACTGATGCTCGACTGCGTAGCCCGCCCCGATGCCCGTGACGGGTTGGCCGGCGCACCCAGGCAGGCGCCGTGGCTGGGCCAGGAACAGGACCTGAGCGGCCTGCGTATTGCCTACAGTGCCAACTTCGGTTACGTGCAGGTCGACCCGCAGGTCCAGGCACTGGTGGCCCAGGCCGTGCAGCGCCTGGCACGGCTGGGCGCACAGGTTGAGGAAGCCGACCCAGGGTTCAGTGACCCGCTGGAGACGTTCAATACCCTGTGGTTTGCCGGGGCGGCGCGGTTGGCCAGTGCGTTCAGCGATGAACAGCGGGCGCTGCTTGACCCAGGGCTGCGCTGGATTGCCGAACAGGGTGCGCGAATCAGCCTTGGCGAATACACCCAGGCCCTGGAGGCACGCGCAGAGTTGATCGCCAAGATGAATGCCTTCCACCAGCGACATGACGTGCTGGTATCGCCGATGCTACCGCTGGTGGCATTCGAGGCCGGGCACAATGTGCCGCCGGGGTCGGGGATGACGCAGTGGATGGAATGGACGCCGTTCAGCTATCCCTTCAACCTGACCCAGCAGCCGGCGGCTTCGGTGCCGTGCGGGTTCACCCGCGAGGGGTTGCCGGTGGGGCTGCAGGTGGTGGCCGGGCGCTTTGCCGATGAGCAGGTACTGCGGGTGTGCAAGGTGTATGAGCAGCATTACCCAAGCCGGCACTTGCAAGCCCCCATTACCGGCTGAAATATCTACTGGCCGCTCCGGCCCTTTCGCGGGTAAACCCGCTCCCACAGGGATCGCACAGTTTTCGAAACCTGTGATGTACCTGTGGGAGCGGGTTTACCCGCGAAGAGGCCCTCAGCCCAGCCGCCCGGCTGGCGCATACGGCGCCGGGTCAATGATCGGCGCTGCCCCGGTCAACAGGTCGGTAAACAGCTGACACGAAGCCGGCGCCAGCACCAGCCCGTTGCGGTAATGCCCGCAGTTCAGCCACAACCCCGCATGCCCCGGCACCGGCCCGATGTACGGAATACCTTCCGGCGAACCTGGCCGCAGCCCGGCCCAATGCGCCACCACCGTGGCCCCCTCGAGCTCAGGCAACAACTCCACCGCCGACGCCTTCAGGCTTTCCAGCGCCTCCTCGGTCGGAGTCTTGTCATAACCGGCATGCTCCAGCGTGCTACCCACCAGAATATGCCCGTCACGCCGCGGGATGGCATAGCGCCCCTTGGCCAACACCATGCTCGGCAGGAAGTCTTCGGCACACTTGAACAAAATCATCTGGCCCTTCACCGGCTCCACCGGCAGCGCAAGGCCAAGCGTGCGCAGCAGGTCGCCACTCCAGGCACCGGCACTGAGCACCACCTCATCCGCCGCCAGCACGCCGTCTGCCGTCTGCACACCGGTCACGCGACCGCCTTGCTGGACGAAGCCGGTAATCTGGCAGTGCTCACGCAAGGTCACGTTGGGCAACGCCAGCAATGCCGCCTTGAGCGACTTCACCAGGCGCGGGTTGCGCACGTTGGCCACACCAGCCATGTAGATGGCCCGCTTGAAGCCCGGGCCCAGCACCGGCACCGCGTCATAGGCCGCCGAGATATCCACGGCACTCAGCGGCCGCTGCTCGCGCTCGGCCCAGGCCAGCGCTTCGGCCTCGTCGTCCAGGTCGAGCCAGTACAGGCCGGTGGTGTGCACTTCGGGGTCGACGCCGGTGCTGGCGAACAAGCGCTCGCCCAGCTGTGGATAAAAGTCTTGCGACCAGTGTGCCAAGGCGGTCACGGCCGGGCTGTAGCGCCACGGGTACAGCGGCGAGACGATGCCACCGCCGGCCCAGGACGATTCGCGGCCGACTTCACCCTGATCACACACCACCACCTGCCCGACCTTGGCCGCCAGGTTGAATGCCGTCAGCAGGCCGATCACCCCGCCGCCGACCACCACTACTTGCTTGCTCATCTGTCGATCCAACACCTGAAGTAAATCCGCGATGCACCGGGCATCATTCAACCTTCAGCTTCCCCAGCAGTGCTCGCTGCCGGCAACGGCCCCCGGATTGCGCTGCACGCCGGCCTGGTCGAGCTGGAAATCGCCACAGCGGTCCTGCGCCATCAGCCCGCTCGGCAGCCGCCGGGCGCGCAGCGTGAAGGTGTCGCTGTCGCGCCGGGCCTGCAGGCTGTAATAGCGGGTACCGTCGGGCAAGGCCGGGTCGCCCTCGGCGTATTGGCCAGTGCGTAGGCGGTGGCGCTCCAGGCGCAGGGCGGCATCATGCAGCAGGCCAACCACTTCGCTGCGCGCGGCTCGCCGTAGCTGGTCGCTGTAACTGGGGTAGGCAATGGCTGCCAGAATGCCGGTCACGGCCAGCACAATCAACAACTCGATCAGGCTCAAGCCTTGCTGCATGTCAGTCTCCTCGCAATCTTTGCCGCCAGGTGATGCGCCGGGTTGTGTCGCCGGCCACGGCGTAGACGGCTTCCAGTACATGGCGTGACTGGGTTTGCCGGCTGACGGCAGTTATCCGGAACAGGGTGACCTGCTGCCCTTCCGGCATGTGTGCGGCGCGAGTACTGGGTCCCAGGTTCTGTATATGGAAGTAACCGGATGCCGTGTGCTGCCACTGCCCCGGCAGATCATGCGGCCGGGTTGGCGGAAAGCACGCTGTGCATGGATCAGGGGGTGCCCGCTCAAGCTCGCTCGCCCCTGTCTGCAAGGTGGCCTCAGCCTCTTCAAATGCCAGCAGGCCATCGTGCATGTCGCCGGCCATGCGTGTTTCAACCACGGCTTCGCGCAGGGCCGAGGTCGTCAGCAAACCTAGCAGCAGGCTCAACACCAACGCCAACAGCAACACGACACCGTGTTGACGCTTCATCGCCCCGGTACCGGGTTGCGCAACGCCACGCTCAGTGCATGACGTTGTTCGATCCTGAGCGTGGGCTCGTATAACGTCAGGGCGATATCCACTCGCTCTCCCTGCGACGTTTGCACACGTTCGAAACGCGCCGCTCGCACATTCTCCACCAACGGCTGAAAGCTTGTTCCTCGCTTGAACTTCAGCACATTGCCCTGAAGCTGATAAACGTACTTGCTGATGGGGTACGCCAACGGGTATCGCTCATCGCGCTCTGCTTGCACGACCACCTTCTCGATACAGTCCGTCTGCAAAAGCCAGTCACTCTTGCCAGCCTGTCCCGGCAACTCCGCCACCACCAGGCTCAGGGTGCTGGTATCAACTTCCAGCGGGCGGGCGAATGCCTGCTGTGCGCTCGCGGCCTTGAAGTCACCTGGCGCGATCCGCAGGCAACCAAACATCCCCGCCATGCGGATATCCTGCGCCATGCGCAGCAATGCCAGCCGCGCCTCATCCTGCATGCGCACTGCCGTACGTTGCAGGCGCCAAGCCTGGTGAGCAGAGGCAAAGAGCTGGCTGGCCGTCGCCAGCAACATCACCCCGATGGACAGCGCCAGCGTCAGCTCAAGCAAGCCGAAACCACCCTGGAGGCGCCTCACCGCCTGCTCCGTTCACGCTCACTGTGCGCTGCCAACGCCGCCTGCCCTTCGCGGTGTGCGCTGTCGGTAGCCTGCAATGCCTGCAGTTGCAGCCCTGCCGCTGCAAACACGCCCACGGCCACGACCACCATTGCCAACAGCACCTCCAGCAGCGTCATGCCCCATTGCCTTGCGCGCATCCCTGCACCTCCTGCGACTTTTCCCGCAATTGCATTGAACCCGGGCGACTGGACCGCTGGTCCAACGACCGTGAAGCTACAGCCAAGCACTTCCAGGGAGGAATGCACGGTGAAGCAACGAGGTGTAACACTGATTCAAATGTTGTCGGCCTTGGCGGTGGCCATGTTGCTGACGCAGCTCGGCATGCCGGCCTACGCCAGGTTGAGCGATGACCTGCACAGGGCGGCGGCCGCCCGTGACCTGGCACAGGCGCTGCGCAGTGCGCGCAGCCATGCCGTGCTGCAAAGCCAGCCGGTACTGGTGCAGGCATTGGACGGTAATTGGGGGAATGGTTGGCGGGTGGTGCTGGAGCATAACCAGCAGGTGCTGCGCGAGCAGCGTCTTTCACGGCCGCTGAAGATCACGAGTAATCGCGGTGTGCAGCTGAAATTCAGTGCGCAAGGGGTGCCGCTGGGGCAAAACCAAAATTGGCTTGCTTCAACGATGGAGGTTTGCGAGCGCTTGACTGCAACCAGCCAGTATCAAGTGGTGATGGCATCCACTGGCAGGGTCAGGGTACTCACGGGAGAGCCCAAAAACTCCCAATGCACTTCCAGCTAGCATGCGCGGTCGCTGTGGGAGCGGCCTTGTGTCGCGAAAGGGCTGCAAAGCAGCCCCTGGATTTCAGCGTTGGAGCTGATATTGCCGGGGCCGCTCTGCGGCCCCTTCGCGACACAAGGCCGCTCCCACATAAAACAGCCCCCAGCTGCGGGCCGTGTCAGATCAGCGACCGAACCCGCAGCTCTTTGGGCATGGAGAAGGTGATGTTCTCTTCCCGCCCATCCAGCTCTTCAGCGCCGCTGGCGCCCCAGGCCTTGAGCTGCTCGATCACGCCACGCACCAGCACTTCGGGGGCCGAAGCACCGGCGGTGATGCCGATCCGCGCCGCCTGGTCGAACCAGCCACGTTGCAGGTCTTCGGCACCGTCGATCAGGTAAGCCGGGGTGCCCATGCGCTCGGCCAGCTCGCGCAGGCGGTTGGAGTTGGAGCTGTTCGGGCTGCCGACCACCAGTACCACGTCGCACTCGTCCGCCAGTTGCTTGACCGCGTCCTGGCGGTTCTGGGTGGCGTAGCAGATGTCGTCCTTGCGCGGGCCGCCAATGTTCGGGAAGCGTGCACGCAGGGCGTCGATGACGCGGCTGGTGTCGTCCATCGACAGCGTGGTCTGGGTGACGAATGCCAGGTGGTCCGGGTCTTTCACCTGCAGGTTGGCAACATCCTCCTCGTCTTCGACGAGGTAGATGGCGCCGCCGTTGCTGGCGTCATACTGGCCCATGGTGCCTTCGACTTCCGGGTGCCCCTCGTGGCCGATGAGGATGCACTCACGGCCGTCGCGGCTGTATTTGGCCACTTCGATGTGCACCTTGGTCACCAGCGGGCAGGTGGCATCGAACACTTTCAGGCCACGGCCAGCGGCTTCCTGGCGCACGGCCTGGGAAACGCCGTGGGCACTGAAAATGACGATGACATCGTCCGGCACCTGGTCCAGCTCTTCGACGAAGATGGCACCACGGTTGCGCAGGTCTTCCACCACGAACTTGTTGTGCACCACTTCGTGACGCACATAGATCGGCGGGCCGAAGACTTCCAGCGCGCGGTTGACGATCTCGATCGCCCGGTCGACCCCCGCGCAGAAGCCGCGAGGGTTGGCGAGTTTGATTTGCATGCTCGGCTCCAGGCTTACAGGGCCTTCACCTCGAGGATCTCCACCTCGAAGGTCAGGGTCTTGCCAGCCAGTGGGTGATTGAAGTCGATGGTCACCTGGTCGTCATCGAACGCTTTGACCACACCCGGCAGCTCGGTGTTGGCGGCGTCGTTGAAGATGATCAACAGCCCTTCGGACAACTCCATGCCCTGGAACTGGGACCGCGGCATGACTTGCACGTTCTGCGGGTTGGGCTGGCCGAAGGCGTTCTCCGGGGCCACCACAACGGTGCGCTTGTCACCGCCCTTGAAGCCGAACAGGGCGTTCTCGAAACCTGGCAGCAGGTTGCCATCGCCGACCTTGAAGGTGGCTGGGGCCTTGTCGAACGTGCTGTCGACGGTGTCGCCGTTTTCCAGGTGCAGCGCGAAGTGCAGGGTGACTTCGGTGTTCTGGCCGATACGGGTGTCAGTCATGGACCGGATCCTCGGACTTCTTGCTCTTGAACATATCCAGCGCCAGCATCACCGCACCAACGGTGATGGCGCTGTCGGCCAGGTTGAAGGCCGGGAAGTAATGGCGGTTCTGCCAGTGCACCAGGATGAAGTCGACCACATGGCCAAGCACGACGCGGTCGTACAGGTTGCCGATCGCGCCACCCAGCACCAGCGCCAGCGCCACGGCCAGCCAGGTTTCGTTGCGCCCCAGGCGCTTGAGCCACACCACCAGCACGGCACTGACCACCACGGCGATCAGGGCAAACAGCCAGCGCTGCCAGCCGGAGCTTTCCGCCAGGAAGCTGAAGGCCGCGCCCGTGTTGTAGGCCAGGGTCCAGCTGAAGTAGTCAGGGATCACGACAATCTGCTGGTACATGGTCAGGGCGTTGTTGAAATACAGCTTGGTGGCCTGGTCGAGGACCAGTACCACCAGGCTCAGCCAAAGCCATGCAAGGCGCCCGAAGCGCCCCGCTGCAGGGTTAGGCATAGTGGCGCACCTCGCCGGAACCGCTCAGGTTGTCGACACAACGACCGCAGATTTCCGGGTGCTCCGGGTGGCTGCCGACGTCGGCGCGGAAGTGCCAGCAGCGGCCGCACTTGGCGTGACCGGACTTGACCACTTGCAGCTTGAGGCCTTCGACTTCGGTGGCCACGGCTTCGGCCGGTGCCTGTGCGAATGGCACTACGCTGGCGGCCGAGGTGATCAGCACGAAACGCAGTTCGTCGCCCAGCTTGCCCAGGTCGGCGCTCAGGCCTTCGTCGGCGTACAGGGTGACTTCGGCCTGCAGGTTGCCGCCGATGACCTTGGCGGTACGCTGGTTTTCAAGCTCCTTGTTGACCGATGCCTTGACGGCCATCACGCGGTCCCAGTAGGCGCGGTCCAGTTCGGTGCCTTCCGGCAGCTCGCTCAGGCCTTCGTACCAGCCGTTGAGCATTACCGACTCGTTGCGCTCGCCCGGCAGGTACTGCCAGATTTCGTCAGCGGTGAACGCCAGGATTGGCGCGATCCAGCGCACCAGCGCTTCGCTGATGTGGAACAGCGCGGTCTGACAGGAACGGCGGGCAACACTGTTGGCGCCGGTGGTGTACTGGCGGTCCTTGATGATGTCGAGGTAGAAGCCGCCCAGCTCCTGCACGCAGAAGTTGTGAACCTTGGAGTAGACGTTCCAGAAACGGTACTCGCTGTAGTGCTCTTCCAGCTCGCGTTGCAGCAGCAGGGTGCGGTCCACGGCCCAACGGTCCAGCGCCAGCATGTCTTCCGGGGGCAGCAGGTCGCGGGCCGGGTCGAAGCCGGACAGGTTGGACAGCAGGAAGCGTGCAGTGTTGCGGATACGGCGGTAGGCGTCGGCGCTGCGCTGCAGGATCTGCTCGGAAACGGCCATTTCACCGGAGTAGTCGGTGGCGGCTACCCACAGGCGCAGGATGTCGGCACCCAGGGTGTTGTTGACCTTTTCCGGCTCGATGGTGTTGCCCAGCGACTTGGACATCTTGCGGCCGTTCTCGTCCACGGTGAAGCCGTGGGTGAGCAGCTCGCGGTACGGCGCGTGGCCGTCGATGGCGCAACCGGTCAGCAAGGACGAGTGGAACCAGCCGCGGTGCTGGTCGGAACCTTCCAGGTACAGGTCGGCACGCGGGCCGGTGGCGTGGCCGATGTCGTGCGAACCACGCAGCACGTGCCAGTGGGTGGTACCCGAGTCGAACCACACGTCCAGGGTGTCGGTGATCTTGTCGTACTGCTCGGCTTCAGCGCCCAGCAGTTCGGCGGCGTCCAGCTTGAACCAGGCCTCGATGCCTTCCTGTTCGACGCGCTTGGCCACGGCTTCCATCAGTTCGACGGTGCGCGGGTGCAGCTCGCCGGTCTGCTTGTGCAGGAAGAACGGGATCGGCACGCCCCAGTTGCGCTGACGCGAGATGCACCAGTCCGGGCGGTTGGCGATCATCGAATGCAGGCGCGCCTGGCCCCAGGCCGGGACGAACTTGGTGTCCTCGATGGCTTTCAGCGCGCGCTCACGCAGCGGCTCGCCAGTGGTCGGCTGCTTGTCCATGCCCACGAACCACTGCGCGGTAGCGCGGTAGATCAGCGGGGTCTTGTGGCGCCAGCAGTGCATGTAGCTGTGGCTGATGGTTTCGGTGTGCATCAGCGCGCCGACTTCGCTCAGCTTCTCGACGATGGCCGGGTTGGCCTTCCAGATGAACTGACCGCCGAAGAAGGGCAGCGACTCGACATACACGCCGTTGCTCTGCACCGGGGTGAGGATCTCGTCGTTGACCATGCCGTAGCGCTTGCAGGTGACGAAGTCGTCTTCACCGTAGGCTGGCGAGGAGTGCACCACGCCGGTACCGGCGCCCAGTTCGACGTAGTCGGCCAGGTAGACTGGCGACAGGCGGTCGTAGAACGGGTGGCGGAAGTTGATCAGTTCCAGCGCCGAGCCCTGGGCAGTGGCGACGACCGAGCCTTCCAGGCTGTAGCGCTTGAGGCACGACTCGACCAGCTCTTCGGCCAGTACCAGCAGGCGCTCGCCGGTGTCGACCAGGGCGTACTTGAACTCCGGGTGGATGTTCAGCGCCTGGTTGGCCGGGATGGTCCACGGGGTGGTGGTCCAGATCACGATGGCGGCCGGCTTGGCCAGCGAAGCCAGGCCGAAGGCTGCGGCCAGCTTGGCCTCATCGGCAACCGGGAAGGCAACGTCGATGGTCTGCGATTTCTTGTCGGCGTACTCGACTTCGGCCTCGGCCAGGGCCGAACCGCAATCGAAGCACCAGTTCACCGGCTTCAGGCCCTTGAACACGAAGCCTTGCTTGACCATTTCGGCCAGGGCGCGGATTTCGCCGGCCTCGTTGGCGAAGTTCATGGTCTTGTACGGGTTGTCCCAGTCACCCAGCACGCCCAGGCGGATGAACTCGGTCTTCTGCCCTTCGATCTGCTCGGCGGCGTACTCGCGGCACAGCTCGCGGGTGCGGTCGGCGGACAGGTGCTTGCCGTGGGTGACCTCGACCTTGTGCTCGATCGGCAGGCCATGGCAGTCCCAGCCCGGCACATACGGTGCATCGAAGCCGGCCAGGGTCTTGGAACGGACGATCATGTCCTTGAGGATCTTGTTCAGCGCATGACCGATGTGAATCTTGCCGTTGGCATAGGGCGGGCCGTCGTGCAGGACGAACTTGGGACGATCCTTGCCAATTTCGCGCAGCTTCTGGTACAGGCCAATGCTGTCCCAGCGCTGCAGGATCTGCGGTTCGCGCTGAGGCAGGCCGGCCTTCATGGGGAAGGCGGTGTCCGGAAGGTTAAGCGTGGCTTTGTAGTCGGTCATTTCAGGCTCTTCGTTAGCGGTTGAGCGTGCCAATGTGCACGTGCGGCGGCGATATCCGCATCGATCGCCGACTTCAGCGCCTCCAGGGAGGCGAATCGCTGCTCTTCACGCAGCTTGTGGTGGAACTCCACCGTCAGGCGCCGGCCATACAGGTCGCCGGCATAGTCCAGCAGATGAATTTCCAGGTGCGGGCGCCCGTCACCGGTCACGGTGGGACGCACGCCGATATTGCCGACACCCGGCCAGGCCTTGCCGTCGATTTCGATGCTGGCCAGGTAGACCCCGGACAGCGGCACGCGGCGGCGCTTGAGCTGGATGTTGGCGGTAGGTGTGCCGAGCTGGCGGGCCAGCTTCTGGCCATGCAGCACGCGGCCGGTGATGCGGTACGGGCGGCCCAACAGGTGCTCGGCCAGCTCGAAGTTGCCTTCGGACAGGGCCTTGCGCACTTCGGTGCTGCTGACCCGCAGGCCATCCTGGATCACCGTGTTGGCGGCCTCGACGGTGAAACCGTACTGCTCGCCGGCGCCAACCAGAAAGGCGAAGTCGCCGGCGCGGTCGCAGCCGAAGCGAAAGTCATCGCCCACTTCGAGGTGGCGTACACCCAGGCCGTCGACCAGGATGGCCTTGACGAAGGCGTCGGCGCTGAGTTTGCTCAGGCGCTGGTTGAATGCCAGGCACAGCACCCGGTCGATGCCTTCGGCCGCCAGCAGCTCGATCTTGTCGCGCAGGCGGGCCAGGCGGGCCGGTGCGGTGTCGGGGGCGAAGTACTCGCGTGGTTGCGGTTCGAAGATCACCACGCAGGTCGGCAGGCCCAAGGCCTGGCCGCGCTCGCGCAGGCGCGCCAGGATCGCCTGGTGGCCGCGGTGAACCCCGTCGAAGTTGCCAATGGTGGCGACACAGCCCCGGTGCTCGGGGCGCAGGTTGTGAAGACCTCGAACCAGCTGCATAACGCGCTTCTTGCTCATAAAGTGGCCGATTATAACCACACCCGGGCGCCGGTGACAGGCAGCAGCGCCCAAGGGCGGCGTGGAATGCGAAAAACCGACGCCTGACCCGCCCGATGCTTCAGTGCAAGGCCTTGCGGGCGAAATGCCGGGGCCGGAAGCCGCACAGGTACAGGCAGCCGAAATAGGTCACGACGCCCGCCAGCACCAGAGCCCCCAGACGCACCAGGCGCTCGAGCATGTTGCCCTGCTCCCAGGCCGGCAGGAAATGCATGCCGGCCAGCAATACCGCCGACATCAGCCCCACCGCCAGCACCAGCTTGAGCAGGAACATCGCCCAGCCTGGCTGCGGCTGGAACAGCTGCTGGCTGCGCAGCTTCCAGAACAGCAGGCCGGCGTTCAGGCAGGCCCCCAGGCTGATCGCCAGGGCCAGGCCGGCATGCGCGAGCGGACCGATCAGGGCCAGGTTGAACAGTTGGGTGCAGACCAGGGTGAATACCGCGATCTTCACCGGTGTACGGATATTCTGCTGCGCATAGAAGCCGGGTGCCAGTACCTTGACCAGAATGATCGCCAGCAAGCCCACGGAATAGGCGATCAGCGCCCGCTGGGTCATGGCTGCGTCGACGGCGGTGAACTTGCCGTACTGGAACAGCGCCACGGTCAATGGCTCGGCGAGGATGGCCAGGGCCAGGGTGCAGGGCAGCACCAGCAGGAAGCACAGGCGCAGGCCCCAGTCGAGGATCCGCGAGTATTC
This sequence comes from Pseudomonas sp. SF2, assembly GCF_036858055.1. Lineage (NCBI taxonomy): Bacteria > Pseudomonadati > Pseudomonadota > Gammaproteobacteria > Pseudomonadales > Pseudomonadaceae > Pseudomonas > Pseudomonas sp. SF2. The sequence continues at coordinate 25,142 of NZ_JAMBDI010000013.1, forward strand.
TTCGCGGTCCTTGTTGGCGTAGGTCTTGGCCAGGGTCGGCAGCAGTATGGTACCCAAGGCAACGCCCAGCACGCCGGAAGGCAGCTCCATGAGGCGGTCGGCGTAGTACATCCACGACACCGAGCCAGCCACCAGGAAGGAGGCAAAGATGGTGTTGATGATCAGCGAGATCTGGCTCACCGACACCCCGAGGATCGCCGGCAACATCTGCTTGAGTACCCGCCACACGCCGGCATCGCGCAGGTTCAGGCGTGGCAGCACGAGCATGCCGATCTTCTTCAACGCTGGCAGCTGGTACAGCAACTGCGCCAGGCCACCGGCCAGCACGCCCCAGGCCAGGGCCATGATCGGCGGGTCGAAATACGGCGTGAGCAGCACGGCGAAGGCGATCATCGCCACGTTCAGCAGGGTCGGAGTAAAGGCCGGCACCGAGAAACGGTTCCAGGTATTGAGGATCGCCCCGGCCAGGGAGGACAGCGAGATCAGCAATATATAAGGAAAAGTCACCCGCAACAGGGCGGTGGTCAGCTCGTATTTTTCGGCGCTGTCGACAAAGCCCGGCGCGGTCGCCCACACCACCCACGGCGCCGCCAGGATGCCAACGGCGGTCACCAGCGCCAGAGCCAGGGTCAGCAGACCGCTGACATAGGCAACGAAGGTGCGGGTCGCCTCCTCGCCTTGCTGGGTCTTGTATTCGGCCAGGATCGGCACGAAGGCCTGGGAAAAAGCGCCCTCGGCAAAGATGCGCCGCAGCAGGTTGGGCAGCTTGAAGGCAATGAAGAAGGCATCGGTGGCGATGCCGGCGCCGAAAACACGCGCCAGGATGGTGTCGCGGACAAAGCCCAGCACCCGCGAAATCATGGTGATCGAGCTTACCGCAGCCAGGGATTTGAGCAGGTTCATCGAAAAGATTCACGCCAAGGGCAGAGGACGCTGCCAGACAGCATCCGAATGTGCGATACTCCCGCGCCTTCGCAGGGGAGCCAAAAATTCCCGAGTTTACAGGTCGCGCAGCAGAAAGGAATATTTCCCTCTTGTTGGCGCACCGCTCGGCGGAACCTTGCAGGTGGCCTTGACATCCGTTCGACTGATCGGCATGATTCGCGGCCTATTTTGTTTGCTATTTACCTAAAGTCTTTCGAGGAGCTCGACGGTGGCCAACACACCTTCCGCCAAGAAACGTGCAAAACAGGCTGAGAAGCGTCGCAGCCACAACGCCAGCCTGCGTTCCATGGTCCGCACCTACATCAAGAATGTAGTCAAAGCCATCGACGCAAAAGACGCCGAAAAAGCGCAAGCCGCTTACGTTCTGGCTGTGCCTGTAATCGACCGTATGGCCGACAAGGGCATCATCCACAAGAACAAGGCTGCTCGTCACAAAGGCCGTCTGAATGGCCACATCAAGGCGCTGAAAGAAGCTGCAGCTGCCTAAGCGACGCGCTAGTCGAAAAGCCGACCCTAGGGTCGGCTTTTTGTTGCCTGCGATTTGTGTTTGCGCCCCCTCGGTGGGGGCGGCCTTCTGTGGGAGCGGCCTTGCGACCCTTTCGCGACACAAGGCCGCTCCCACACAAAAAAGCAGGGCCATGTTTGGTAGCCCTGCCCTATGTTACTTGGCAATCTGAATCTTCGGCGCCCACTGCAGCCATTCATCCTCGGCCTTGTCGAACAAGGCAAAGGTCTGCTGCGGCCGTGCCGGGTTGCCCATCTGCTCGCCATCCGGCGTGGCGAAGGCGATACCGCCGTCGATCAGGGTCTCCACCGACTCGGTACGCACCGTAGCCCCCTTGAACAGTCCCCAGTCGAAACCAAAGCCGCTGCTGTTCCAGAAGCGGCTGCCGCTGCGCACCAAGGCTGCGTAGCGCGGCTCGATCAGGATATGGATCAGCACACGGTCAGCGCTCTGGCCCAACTCGAAGCCCGTCACCTTGCCCACCGCAACCTCACGGTAGGTCACCGGCACACCCGGCTTGATCGAGCCACGGCGCGGGGCGCTTAGCGTCAACGGCAGGCCGACTTCCGGCCCGGCCACCTGCGGGGCGTCGGCCAAGGCGATGAAATCGCGCTGCGGGCCGCGGTCCTTGGCTGCCGGCTGCACTTCCAGGTACTGCCCACCCACCAGGGTATCGAGGTTCTGCGTGCGCACCAGGCCAAAGGCTGGCTTGACCACCCAGAACTGCGTACCGACGCGGGCGATACGGTCCGCCGCTTCGGTAATGCGCGCCCGCAGCAGCACCGCCTGCAGGTCGTCGGTCAGGTCGACGCTCTCGATGCTGCCCACATCCAGGCCACGGAAGCGAATCGCCGTGCCCGGCTTGAGGCCATCGGCCCGGTCCACACGAATGGTGATCAACGTCCCTGCACGGTTGGCCGCCTCCTGGCTGTCATGCAGGCGGAAGCGTGGAATGTGGCGTTTGAGCTGCACATCGGGCCGCGGCGTGTCGAATGCGATACCACCTGCCATCAAGGTCTGCAGTGATTCACTCTTGATCTTGATGCCCGACAGGCCGCCCGTCAGGGTGATACCACTGACGTTCCAGAAGCGCGACGAACCATTGACCAGTTTTTCGTATTCCTTCTCGATATGCACACCGATCAGGATGCGGTTGCTGTGGCGGGCGAACTGGTAACTCTGCACGCTACCCACCTTCACCTGGCGGTACATCACCGGGCTACCGACCTCCAGCGAGCCCAGGGTGTCGGCGAACAACACCATATGCAGGCCCGGTGCCTTGAGGTCGAGCGGTGGCGCCTTGGCGCGGGCCTCGAACTCACGCTCGGGCCGCGCCCCCTTCTCGCCGGGGCGAATGGCGATGTAGTTACCTTTGACCAGCGCTTCCAGGCCGGTGATACCCGCCAGGGAAATAGACGGCTTGACCACCCAGAACTGCGTGCCCTCGACCAGATAATCCTCGGCCAACGGGTCCAGCGTCAGCTCGGCCGATGCACTGGCCAGGTTGTCAGCCATCGTCAGGGCTTTCAGCGAGCCCACCTGGATACCCTTGTACATGACTGGTGTGCGGCCCGCCTGCAGGCCCTCGTAGTCGCTCAGCTTCACCTTTACCCGAATACCGGCCTGGGCCGCGTCGAAGTCCTCATACAGACGAAACGGCAGGTTCGAGTCGGTGGGTGGGCTGTCCTTGCGGTGCTCCGGCGTGGCAAAGGCGATACCACCGGCGACAATGCTCGACAGCGACTCGCTACGCACTTTCACGCCCGAAAGCGAGGCATCGATGCTGACGCCGCTGGCGTTCCAGAAACGCGTGTGCTTGCGCACCAGGCTGGCATAGGCCGGCTCGATGAAGACTTTGATCTCGACGGTGCTCTGGTCCTCGGACAGGCGGTAGCTTTTAACCCGGCCAACCTGGATCTGCTTGTAGAACACCGGGCTGTCACGGTTGAGCGAGCCCAGCCGCTCGGCTTTGAGGGTCAGGTGCAGGCCAGGCTCGGTGTCCGACAGCGGCGGCGCCACTTTCAAGGCGGTAAAGCGCTTGGTGCGCTCCCCTTCCCCCGGGCTGACGGCGATGTAGTTGCCTGACACCAGTGTCTCAAGGCCGGAAATACCCGCCAGGCTGACGCTCGGCTTCACCAGCCAGAAACGCGTACCTTTGGTCAGATGAGGCTCGGCAGCCTTGTTCATCTCGATGGTGGCGATCACCCCCTGGTTCTCACCCTTGGCGTCGAGCACCAGGCTTACGACCTTGCCAACCGGCATGCCCTTGTAGATAACCTCGGTCTTGTTGGCGACGATACCCTCGCCCGACTCGAAGCGGACTTCAATTTCCACACCGGCATCACGGTAAGCCTGCCACGCAAGCCAGCCACCAATCATCAAGGCGATCAAAGGCAGGATCCAGATGGCCGACCAGTTCGAGGCTGGGCGGGTTTTAGCCGTTGGCAGGTCACTCATGGTCGTCATCCGACTCCGTGTTATCCCAAATCAGTCGGGGATCGAAAGTTAAAGCGGCAAGCATTGTCAGGATCACCACAGTTGCAAAGGCGACAGCGCCCAGATTGGCTTCGACACTGGCTATTCGGCCGAAATTCACCACCGCCACCAGAATGGCAATGACGAAGATATCGAGCATGGACCAGCGCCCAATGAATTCGATGAAGCGGTACATCAATATCCGTTGGCGCGCCGAAAGCGGTTGCCGACGCTGAACGGAGTACAACAGCAAGCCAATGCCCACCAGCTTGAACGTGGGCACCAGGATACTGGCAATGAACACCACGGCAGCAATCGGCACCATGCCATGCTTGAGCAAGGTGATGACGCCGGACATGATCGTGTCGGGGCTGCCTTGGCCCAGGGTGCTCACGGTCATGATCGGCAGCATGTTGGCCGGGATGTACAGGATCGAAGCGGCAATCAGCAGCGCCCAGGTACGCGCGATGCTGTTCGGCCGACGGGCATGCACGATGGCGCCGCAGCGTGTACAGGTTTGTGAAGTGCTGTCTGGCTGTTGCCTGTTCAGCTCGTGACATTCATTGCAGACAAGAATGCCTGCATCAATCGCCCGCATGCAGGTCCTCCCCTGATAGCGCACTCCAGATCTGGTGCGGTGACATCACCACTTCGAGCCACACCTGGATCAATAACAGGCTGATGAAGCAGAACAGCCCCAGGCCCACGGTCAGTTCGGCCAGGTCCACCAGTTTGACGATGGCCACCAGCACGCCCATGAAATAGACCTCGAGCATGCCCCAGTCACGCAAGTGGTGATAGATGCGGTAGAACAGCAGGCCAAAGTTACGCCCCACGTTCAGGCGGATGCTCAATAGAACGAACAACTGGCAGAGCAGTTTTGCCAGGGGTATGGCCATGCTGCAGAGGAAGACCACCACGGCCACACCGCGCATTTCCGAGTTGTACAGGCCCAGCACGCCACTCCAGACGGTATCGTCCGATGTCTGGCCAAGCAGGTGCAGCTGCATGATTGGCAGAAAATTGGCTGGCACAAACAGCAGCAAGGCGGTGAGTACCAAGGCCAGGCTGCGATTGACCACATTGTGCCGATGGGCGTAGAGCTCGTAGCCGCAGCGCGGGCATTGGGCCTTCTCATCATGCTGGAGTACGGGCTTGCGCAGCAGCAGGTCGCATTCATGGCAAGCGACAAGCTCGTCCAGCGGCAACTGGGCCAGGGTTTCAGGTTCGACAGGATTGGGCATATAGCGCTTCTGGGTAGGTGCGTGGGCCTATTCTAGTGTTCTGGCTCGAATTGTGGGAGTTGTGGAGGTTGTGGGCGAGCACGCGAAACAGGCGACGCGGTGGATGGCA